>CAWUIY010000241.1:0-7231 GCA_963922555.1 uncultured Serratia sp.
GGTTTATCAAAGCCCAATCCCGCAGGTCACCATTCAGGATCCGGCGCCTCAGGCACCCGCCATGTTGGATCTAAAAGGCTTCCTGCGACCGGAAATCCAGCAAGGTCTGGTTTCGGTACGTGACGAGGCGGACCAAAGCGTCGTCATCCTCAAAGGCGATGGCCTGTTCCCCTCCGCTTCAACCACCATTCGCGGCAACTATCAGCCGGTTATTCAACGCATTGCAAAAGCAATGGACGGCGTCAGCGGTAAAATTGTGGTTGCCGGTTATTCCGATAATTTGCCGATCCGCAGCGCGCGTTTCGCCTCTAACTATGAGCTGTCGCTGGAACGTGCCCAGTCGGTACAAAAACTGCTGCAACAGTATTTACGTGAACCGACTCGCGTGACGGCCGAAGGGCGGGGGGATTCGAACCCGATTGCGCCTAACAATTCTGCCGCTAACCGCGCCCGCAATCGTCGCGTCGAGATAACTCTGCTCGTTGCTCCTGCTACTACGCAGGCGCAGCTGAACGGTTTGCGTCAAGGAAACTAACCGATGCTGAACACGATTTTTTATATACTTTCCAGCCGGTTGCTATGGGGATTCCTTGGCATTACTGCGCTGTCACTGATTATTTGGGTTATTGGCCCGGTGTTTTCTATCAGCGGTTCCAGCCCGCTGGAGCCGGAATTAAACCGCCAGCTGTGTATCGCGTTGCTGTATCTGGTGTGGGGCTTTGGACAGGTGGTGCCACGCCTGCACAGTGCCTGGCTGAACAAGAAGTTGGTCAGTAGCCTGAATAAAGAAGACGAGGTCGATCAAACCCGTCCGCTGCTTAACGATGAAGAGCAAATTCTGGCGCAACGCTTTAACGAAGCTTCGCAGCTGCTGAAAAAAGCCCATTTTACTACCCCAGGTCGCAAACGCCCGAACTGGATGCGACGTTTCAGCCGCCAGTATATTTATCAGCTACCGTGGTACGTGATTATTGGCGCACCCGGCGCGGGTAAAACCACTGCGCTGGTGAACTCGGGCCTGCATTTTCCTTTGGCGGGCAGCTTTGGCAAAACGGCGCTGCGCGGCATCGGCGGGACCCGCAACTGTGACTGGTGGTTTACTAATGAGGCGGTGTTGTTAGATACGGCAGGGCGTTACACCACGCAAGAAAGCCAGCGCGAGCAGGATGCCAGCGAGTGGCAGAAATTTGTCAATCTGCTGAAAAAGTATCGTACGCGTCAGCCGATTAACGGGGCGATTATCACCGTCAGCGTTTCCGATCTGCTTTCATTAAGCGCTGAAAAGCGTCTTCAACAGGCGAGACAGCTTCGCCAGCGCCTGCTGGAACTGCACGAACAGCTGGGGATTCGTTTCCCGGTGTATGTGCTGGTGACCAAAACAGACTTGCTGAAAGGCTTTACCTCGTATTTCGAGAACTTTGACTCGGCCAAACGCGACCAGGTGTGGGGCTTTACCTTCCCGTGGGCCGAGCTGAAAACCGGCAATTTCGATTTACAGGTGGCGTTCGAGCATGAATATACCCTGTTGCAACAGCGTCTGGATGCCGGTTTGGCCGACGTCATGCAGCTGGAACGAGACAGTCAGGCACGCGCGGAGAGCTATCTTTTCCCGCAAGAGTTTGCGGCTCTGCGCCCGCTGCTTGGCGACTATTTAAGTCAGGTCTTTGCCCACTCAGGCTACGATTCTACGTTGTCGGCTCGCGGCATTTATTTTGCCAGCGGCACCCAGGAAGGGCAGCCGTTCGATCGTGTTATGGGCGAGCTTAATCGCAAACTGCACTTGCCTGAAAACGAGGCTAACGGCGCTCAAAATGCCTATTCCGGCACAGGCTGGGACAAGGCAGAAACCACCGCGCCAATCCCGCCGGTGAAAGGTCGCAGCTTCTTCCTGCGCCATATGCTGGAAAACGTAGTGTTCAGCGAATCCGGACTGGCGGGCAGTAATCGCTGGTGGGAAATGCGCAATCGCGTGGTGCTGTGGTCTGGATATCTGTTGCTCAGCGTTGCGCTGGCTATTGCCGCGATCTTCTGGCTAGTCAGCTATGGCAACAACCGCCAGTACCTGCAGGAAGTCTCAGCTAAAGTACCGACCGTTAATCAGCAGGGACAGAGCTTACAGGCGGGCAATCTCAGCGATATGTTTGCGCTGGTGCCTTATCTCGACAGCCTGTTGCATCTGCCAGAAAGCACTCAGTTCGACGTTAATCATCCGCCGCTAACGTTGCGTATGGGGCTGTATCGCGGGGGTGAAGTCAGTGACGCCAGCAATACGCTTTATCAAAAAGCGCTCAAGCAGTTGCTGATGCCACAGGTCGCCCAGCAAATTACCCATTGGGTGCAAAACGACAACGGCAGCGACGCGGATTTCAGCTATGAGGCATTAAAAGCCTATCAGATGCTGTATTTGCCCAAGCATTACGACGGCAAGTTCCTGCATGCCTGGATCATGTTTAACCTGCAACGCAATCTGCCGCAGAACATCACTCGCGATCAGCTCAGTCAGCTTGACTGGCATTTGTCGCAGCTGCTGGAAACACAGATCCAGACCTCGCCTTATGCCAAAGACGATGCGCTGGTAGAACGTGAACAGGCGCTGATCGCGCGAATGTCCTTGTCAGGACGCGTTTACGGCAGGCTGAAACGTTTGTTATCCCATGATCCTGACCTTAAGCCGGTATCGGTCACGATGTTAGGAGGACCACAAAGCGAACTGGTTTTTACCCGCAAGAGCGGAAAGCCGCTCAGTGACGGCGTGCCGGGCCTGTATACCCCAGACGGCTACTGGAATCATTTCGACAAGCAGATAACCCGTGTCGAAGCCTCGTTGCATGCAGACGATCGTTGGGTGCTGGGCAATGTGGCGGATGACGGCGACAAGGCGCAGACCGACAGCGCCGTGCGCCAGCTGTATATGGATGACTATATTCGCCAGTGGGATGGCTTGCTCAACGACCTGCAGTTGAACAATACCGCCAATCTGGCGCAGCGCGTAGACAGTGCTCGTTTGCTTTCGGGCAACAATTCGCCGCTGCGCACGCTGGTCATTGGGCTGACTCAGTATCTGAGTCTGGATAAGGCCGTGTTGGGCAACGGTTCAGCCTCTAAGTCAAAAGGTGCACAGGGTGAAGACCAAAACAGCTCGTCTCGCGCGCTGAACTCCTTATTCAACGGAGGCAACACCGCCGCGCAACCGGCATTGCAAACGCCAGAGCACAGAGTCACAGAGCATTTTGCTGCGGTATTGCAGCTGGCTCAGCCTCTCGGCCAGGGCGGCAAAGCGATCGTGTTTGATGACTTCATCAAGCAGGTTGACGATCTTTATCACTACCTGATTGCGGTTCAGGACGCGATGAACAGCGGTATGCCTGCTCCCGGCGGCGGCGCGATCACTCGTTTGCAGGCGAGCGCAGGGCGTTTGCCCGGATCGTTGCAGGGGATGTTTTCGAGTCTGGCAGTCGGAGCCAGCACCGATACGCAGCGCGGCACGATGGATAACCTGCGTAAACGCATCGATCTGGAAATCGGCAGCTTCTGCCATCAGGCGATTGCAGGACGTTATCCGTTAACCCGCAGTGCGAGCAACGACGTGACGCCAGAGGATTTGGCACGCATGTTTGCGCCGGGCAGTGGCCTGATGGACACCTTCTTCCGCGACAATCTGGCCGGTAAAGTTGATACCACGCAGGCGCAATGGCGAATGACTTCAGGCATCGACGGCAAAACGCTGCCGGGTAGCGAGGGCATGTTGCGACCTTTCCAGCAAGCACAAAGCATTCGTGATGCTTTCTTTACCAATGGCGCGACCAGCCCTTCTTACCGGGTCACGGTGCGCACCGTCGGCATGGATAACGACATTTTGTCAATGACGCTGGATATCGATGGGCAGTTCCTGCGCTACAGTCACGGACCACAGGCCCAGCAGCTGTTTAGCTGGCCGGGCAACGGCGGTACCAATCAGGTTCGCCTGTCGCTGGGACTGACCAATGGGACCACGTCAACGCTGGTGACCAGCGGACCGTGGGCGCTTAATCGCTTCTTCGACAAGGCCCGTCAGTCCAGCGAAAGCGGCAGTCTGGCCCGTCAGGCGAGCTTTACCGTTGATGGCCACCACCTCACGCTGGAATTTACTCCAGACAGTATTCGTAACCCGTTTCAGCTTCCCGGGTTCTCATGTCCTTAAAGGAAAATACGATGAGTCACTACCCGACGATAGGCTGGTACGGGAAGCTGCCCAGCGCTGGCGATTTTTTACAGCGCCGCTTTCCCGATGTGATCAGGAACTCATGGGAAAACTGGTTTCAGGTCGGATTACATAACTGGCAAAAGGCCACGGAAAGACAAGAGGTCAGTCGACCGTTCGGCGAAGCGCCAGTCTGGAATTTTGTGGTCCCGCCGATGTTAGGCAGTCAGGTGGTGCAGATGGGCTGCCTGTTGCCAGGGCGCGACAGCGTGGGTCGGCAATATCCTCTGTGCGCCCAGCAGTTTTTCAGCCCGCGCAACTGGTCTGGCGAACAGCTTGCCGGAGCGGGAGGCTGGTATCAGCGGCTCGGCAGCACACTGTTAAACGCCGTTCGCAGTGGTTTTTCAGCCGAACAGCTAGACAGTGCGCTGTTGGCATTGCCTGCACTGGATGACATCAGTGCCGAGCCGACCTCCGATATTTTGCAGGTTATTGGCGATCGGCCATCCGAATGCACGCTGAGCTGGAAACAGGCGGCGGCCAGTTTTACGCCACAGCATTACACCAGTTTTTGGTGGACCAATCAGACCGACGGCTATCCGCTTTATACCCACGTTCACAGCGGCAACCTCACCGGACAGCTGTTTTCCATGCTGTTTGATCCGGCGGGAGGGGCAGAGCCGGGCCGCAACGGGCTTTATCCCCCGATGTTTAATTAATTTTATCAGTCACGGATAACAGAATGACGATAGAGGACTTACTGGCTCCCGTCAGCAGCGATTCACCCTGCGGTGAGAATCTGGAATATGACGCCGATTTTATGGCCATGGAGCAGGCCACGCAGGGCAAAGCCGAGCAGCAGTTTGGTGACACCATCATTCCCGCCGAACCTGCGGACTGGAGCAAGGTAGAAAAACTTGCCACCGGGCTGTTGCTGCGCACCAAAGATTTGCGCGTCATGCTGGCACTGACCCGCGCATGGACTCAGCTAAAGGGGTTGCCAGGCTATGCCAACGGCGTGCAGTTGATCAATCAGGCGCTGGAGCAGTATTGGGACGGGCTTTTTCCTGAACTGTGGTACGACGGCGAGGCGGATCCTTTCTTTCGTATCAATGCGCTGGCCGCATTGGGCGATAACTCCGCATTAACCGCCGCCGTTCGTCAGGCGCTGTTAATTCGCAGTGCCAGCGATGCTATCAGCCTGCGTGATGCCGCGTCGTTGCTGGACGGCAGTAAAACCGTCACGCCAGATTATCCCGGCGGCCGCAGTCGGCTGCTGGACGAACTGGCTCAGGGCGGCCAGCCGGGCGTCGAGGCCGTGGCGGCGATCATCACCCATTTCGAGTCATTGCGCGCATTTCTGACCGAAAAACTCAGCGGCAGCGGTGTTCCGGAAATGGCCCAGCTACTGCGTACTTTGCAACTGATTGCCGAGGTGAGCCAAACCACCGATCTTGGCGCGCTGATTTCAACATCGGCCGCCGTTGCCAGTGAGTCAGCCGAAGCTGCACCCGCTCAACCCGCCGCACGCGCGGCAGCACAGGACTGGCGCACTGCCAGCCTGGCTTCTCGTGATGATGCCCAACTGATGCTGGAAAAAGTAAAGCAATACTTCACCCAGCATGAGCCGAGCCATCCTGCGCCGCTGATGATCGAACGCGTCCAGCGTATGGTCGAAATGGACTTTATGGAGATCATTCGCGATTTGGCCCCGGACGGTGTGCATCAGCTGGAAAATATTTTTGGCCGTCGTAATAACTAAATTTCAATAACCTTATGGAGAACACCATGGCGAGTAATAGCTCCCGTAGTGGGCAGAAATTTATTGCCCGAAATCGCGCACCGCGCGTGCAGATTGAATACGACGTCGAAGTCTATGGCGCCGAGCGCAAAATCCAGCTGCCGTTTGTAATGGGCGTAATGGCCGATCTGGTCGGCAAGCCAGTTGACAGCCAGCCAGCCGTTGACGAGCGCAAATTCCTGGAAATCGATATCGATAATTTCGACGAGCGTATGAAAGCGCTGAAACCGCGAGTGGCTTTCAATACCGAAAATACGTTGACCGGAGAAGGGCGTCTGAATGTCGATCTGACCTTCAACAGCATGGAAGATTTCTCGCCGGATGCCATCGCACGTAACGTGGAGCCGTTGAATAACCTGTTGCAGGCCAGAACCCAGTTGGCAAACCTGCTGACCTACATGGACGGCAAAAACGGCGCTGAAGAGCTGATCAATAAAATCCTGCAAGATCCGACCCTGATGAAGTCACTGAGCCATCTGCCGAAAGGTGACGACAGCCAAACGCCCCCAAGTGGCGAGGAGTAAGCGATGAGTGAACTTTCTCAACAACAGCAGCAGAAAACGTCCGAATATTCTCAGGACGAATTTAGCGCATTGCTCAATAAAGAGTTTCGTCCGAAAACCGATCAGGCGCGTTCGGCGGTAGAGAACGCGGTGAAAACGCTGGCACAGCAGGCGCTGGAAAACACCGTCACCGTGTCTGACGATGCTTATCGCACTATTCAGGCGCTGATCGGCGAAATAGACGAGAAGCTGTCTAAGCAGGTGAACGAGATTATTCACCACCAGGAGTTTCAGAAGCTGGAAGGGGCATGGCGCGGCCTGCACTATCTGGTGAACAACACTGAAACCGATGAGATGCTTAAAATCCGCTTCATGAACATCTCAAAAACCGAGCTGGGCCGCACTCTGAAGCGCTATAAAGGCGTGGGTTGGGACCAAAGCCCTCTGTTCAAGAAAATTTATGAAGAAGAATACGGCCAGTTTGGTGGCGAGCCGTTTGGTTGCCTGGTCGGCGACTACTATTTCGACCACAGCCCGCAGGACGTCGAGATGCTGGCCGAGCTGGCACGTATTGGCTCTGCCGCACACTGTCCGTTTATCGCGGGCACCGCGCCAAGCGTGATGCAGATGGAATCCTGGCAGGAACTGGCTAACCCGCGTGACCTGACCAAGATTTTCCAGAACTCCGAGTACGCCGCCTGGCGCAGCCTGCGTGAGTCCGAAGACGCCCGCTATCTGGGGCTGGTA
>CAWUIY010000242.1:0-7152 GCA_963922555.1 uncultured Serratia sp.
GGCACAGGCTATAACACCGCGAAACGTAAAGAAAATTCGTTAGATGCCTATGTCACTGGCCCGTATGAACTGTTTGGCCGCCAGCATGAAATGATGGCCGGGGTCACTTATATTCGCCAAAACGATCGCTACTACAGTGCGTCGACCAACCTAACCTCAGCAGACGTTGGGAATTTCAATGATTGGGGCAATTACCCGGAACCCGACTGGGACGATCAGGAATTAGCGCAAGATAATACTATTCGCCAGAGGTCTGCTTATATTGCCACGCGTATTTCTCTGGCCGATCCACTGCATCTGATTTTGGGGGCGCGTTATACCCGTTATACCGCAGATACGCTGACGCAAAATATGGAAAAAAATAATATCACGCCTTATGCGGGCCTGGTTTATGACATCAACGACACCTATTCTGCTTACGCGAGTTATACGTCTATCTTTAAACCGCAGACCTATCGTGATTCCAACGGCGCTTATTTGTCACCCGTCACCGGTAAAAGTTATGAGACCGGAATAAAGGGTGACTGGATGAACAGTCGTATTACCGCGTCTGTAGCGGTGTTCCGTATTGAGCAAGATCATCTGGGCACAACCGATTACGCCTTTGTGAAGAACAGCACGGATTACGCCTATTATGAACAAAATGGCACTGTCAGTAAGGGTGTGGAATTTGAAATTAACGGTGCAGTAACGGATAACCTGCAAATGACGTTTGGCGCGACGCGTTATGTGGCGAAAGATGCCAGTGGTGCAGCATTAAATCCAACACAGCCGCAGACTTCGTTTAAACTTTTTACCCGTTATCGTCTGCCGATGCTGCAGCAACTGACTATTGGCGGGGGTATCAACTGGCAAAACCACACCTGGGACCACGTCGCCGGACCTGATGGCGCTACCACGATTTATGCTAATCAAGGCAGCTATGCGTTGGTGGATCTCTTTACTCGCTACCAGGTCACAAAACAATTCTCTCTACAGGCAAACCTGAATAACCTGTTCGACAAAACCTACAATATTGATGTCGGCAGAAATACCGTTTACGGCGAACCCCGTAATCTCTCCGTGTCAGCGAATTATCGTTTCTAAGTCAAAATAAAATGCCCCTGAAAGGGGGCATTATTTACTCTCTTAAGTATTGACTGCGCCGAAGCGTAGAGAAATTCTATTTCAATGTCTTCAACTGTACCCGATCGTTAAAGAATCTCCGATAGGACAGATAGCCAGCGATAATGGTTGACAGACTTGCGGTTGCTAGCAGCATAAAGGTCACCATAATCTGGTATTTAATCGCTTTCACCGGGTCAATTCCCGCGAAAATCAGCCCGGACATCATACCGGGTAGGCTAACCAGCCCCACGGTTTTAGCCGCATCGACAGTCGGGATCATCGCCGCACGAATGCTGTCGCGAATTATCGAACCTGACGCCAGCTTGCTGCCCGCGCCAAGGCTAAGCATCTCGAGGATTTTTTGCTGATTATCGGCGAAGCGCTGATTCAAATTGCTGTAACACAGCCCTACGGCAACCATAGCGTTACCGGCAATCATGCCTGAAATCGGGATAACCTGCATGGGCAGGAATTCGATAGAGCCGGTCAGGATCAGCACGGTCAGCGTTAACGCGGTGCCAACAGTGATAGCGATAAAGGAAATCACAAAGCCGTTATCAATATTCCGGCTGCGTTTTTTTGCATTGAGGGCCGCATTCACACAGATAAATAACACCATCAAAACGGTCAGCCAGGCATTATTCACTTCGAAAATATATTTGAGTACGTAGCCGACAATCACCAACTGGACAATGGCGCGGGCAACGCTCCAGATAATATCCTTCTCAAGACCCAACTTTTCTTTTTTGCTCACCAGCAGGGCAACGACCACTAATACCAGCGCCAGACCGAGAGACTCATTGGTAATATTATGCTGATTCATGAACATTCTCCCCGGCGTTGTCGCGCGTTAAGGTAATCACCCGCTGCGCATGGCGGATTTCATTCGTATCGTGGGTTACCCAAATCACCGCCAGACCCTGCTCTTGCACCAGTTCGGCGATAATAGCGTTAATATTTTTCTTATTCTCTTCATCCAGCGCACTGGTAATTTCGTCGAGTAACAACACCTTTGGCAAGAACTGCAAATTGCGTAGCAACGAGACGCGCTGCTTTTCGCCACCGGAAAGCTCTTGAACGTTTTTATCCAGCAGATTGGCAGGCAAATTGACGCGGGTCAGCCAGTCGGCCATTAATGCTTTATCGACTTTTTTGCCTCGGATCTCATAAGGCAATGAGAGGTTATCCAAAACGGTTTTTCCGAAAAGCACCGGTGTCTGGAAACAATAGGAAACCTGCTGGCGATAAGTTTCAGGTTTTATCTGCAGGATATCTTGCCCCTCAAAGAGCACCTTCCCCTGAGTGGGGTTTTGCAGCGAGGCAACGATTTTGAGCAAGGTGCTCTTGCCACAGCCGGAAGGTCCGGTGAGCAGACAAAACTCACCCGGATTAAGATCTAACGAAGTGGGGCGAAGTAAAACTTGCTGATTAAGACTAAAGCTCACATCCTGCAAACGCAGTAAAATTTTCTCGGATGACATATCAGGCTCATTATCAATTATTTGCCGATAATGTTACCCGATCATTCCCTGAATTTACTTCTTAAAGTTTTCTTTAAAAAAACCAATGCCGATCAATCGGCCAAACAAAAAAGGGATACAAGGACGCTGGCGCACCCACAGTTCCACGCCTGAAGGGGCTTTACGCCGCGACTTCTGACCCGCTTTGCTGATCATGATTTGTAACGATTGCGTTGCCCAGGTCGGGAAAATTCTACGCCGCTGCACGCGTTTTAAATGCTGTAGCCTGAGCTTCCCTTTAAGCAAGGCGGGAGAAATAAGATTGGCGGTTGCTACCGCGTCCTGAATCGCGAGATTAACCCCGACGCCGCCGATGGGTGACATGGCATGTGCCGCATCGCCAATGCACAGCAGGCCCGGTTTAGCCCATTCCTTAAGTCGGTCGATGCGAATCTGCAAAAGTTTGACCTGATCCCAGTCGATAATCTCCTGCTGCAATCGGCTTTCTGCAAAGGGAGAAATGGCAGCCAGGCTGCTAATAAACAGCGCCAGGCCTTGCTGTCGCAGACTGTCAAAGCTGCCTTTATTTATGGAATAGCCGCACTGCCAATAGTCACCGCGATCGATCATGATAAAGCCTTTCTTCGGCCCACGATGGCCGGTAGTCCACTCTGGATCGTCTACTGCTTTACCGACTTTTAACCACAGTACGTCGCGCGGTGCCCCAAAGTTCATGACTTCAAGTCCGGCTTTTTCTCGCACTACCGAATGGCGGCCATCACAGCCAACCACCAGTTCGGCGCGGATTTCTTTTAATCCCTGCGGCGTGGTAAAGGTGACGCCTTTAACCTGGCCATTTTCTTCGACTAATTCATTGACGCTTGCCTGCTGAACGAGAGAGAAGTTAGGAAGCTGTTGCGCTTTCTGATTGATAAAATTAAGAAAATCCCACTGCGGCATAAAAGCGATAAATTTGCAGCGGGTTGGCAGACGGCTGAAATCGGCCATTATCGCCTCCTTACCGTCGATCTCTCCCATCAGTTTCTCAGCTCGTTGATGCGGCAGGGCTAAAAACTCCTCAAGAAAGCCCAGTTGCCAGATAATCTCCAGCGTCGAGGGATGAATAGTATCGCCACGAAAATCACGCAAAAAGTCGGCGTGCTTCTCCAGCACGGTAACTTGAACGCCTTTTAACGCCAGCAGGTAGCCAAGCATGAGTCCGGCAGGGCCGCCACCCACGATGCAGCAGGTGGTTGATAAATGAGAGAGGGGGGCGGCATTAAGGCTCATATTCGCAATCTTTCCTTAAGATAAATCATGATCAAATGGCAAAACCTTATTTTTGATAATGATAATCATTTGATAAAATTAAAGTCTTAGTACTTTACTCCTCTCACTGGCCTGTTGCCAGCCTTGGGGCACTCATGGAATAGACTGACGCCTTTTTTCCTTTATCAGTGATCAATAAAGCTTAAATTTCAGGCATAAAAAAACCCGCAGGCGTTAACCGGCAGGTTTTTATGACTACTGTTTATCTTTAAAGATTAGGCAGCAGGTTTAGCAATGACATTGCGGTTTTCCATGCGGACTTCAGCAATGTTTACATCGATGATGTCGCTTTGACGATAGGCCACTTCACCTTTGATCAACACGGTACCCGTATCGACACTGCACACCAGCTCATCACGGACTGCATGCAGGAACGGAGCAGGGATGAAGGCAACTGCGCCGATATCCTGTAGGCGAACGCGCAGGCCACCGCGAGTAACGTCGATAATCTCGGCGCTGAATTTAGCGTCGGTACCGACTTTATCTTCCAGATAACGCGCATACAGCCAGTCGCCAACATCACGCTCGGCCATGCGGCCCAGGCGGCGACGCTCGGCCAGCTGAACGGTCATTTCGTCCTGCGGCTTCTCGGCAGTCTGACGGGTAATCATCGCTTTGATCAAACGGTGGTTAACCATATCGCCGTATTTACGAATCGGTGAGGTCCAGGTGGCGTAAGCTTCCAGTCCCAGACCAAAGTGTGGGCCAGGAACCGTGCTAATTTCTGCAAAGGTCTGGAAACGACGGATACGGCTGTCAAGGAACTGGGTTGGCATCGCGTCAAGCTTGCGGCGCAGGGCGCAGAAGCCCGGCAGGGTCAGCAAGGTTTCGCCATCGGCTTCAACATCATTGGCCTGCAGAACAGCAACAGCGTTTTCAACCAGCAGGGGATCAAAACCGTTATGCACGTTGTAAACGCCAAAACCAAGGTTGTCGCGTAACGCAACGGCAGCGCAAACGTTCGCAGCGATCATGCATTCTTCAACGATGCGGTTAGCGATACGTCGATGCTCGGCAATAATTTCCAGCACGTTGCCTTTTTCGCCCAGCACAAAGCGGAAATCAGGACGATCTTTGAATACCAGCGCATTCTCGGTACGCCATGCGCTACGCATATCGCACACGCGTTTCAGCAGGCGAATTTGCTCGGCAATGGTGTCGTTCTGCGGCTGCCATTCGCCAGTATCTTCCAGCCAGTCAGAAACTTCGTCATAAACCAGTTTGGCGTTAGATTCGATCCAGGCGGCGTAGAAACGAATATCGTTACCCAGCGCACCGTCAGCTGTCAGCGTTACGCTGCAAGCCAGAACCGGACGGCGTTCATTTGGCAACAGGGAACACAGGTTGTCAGAAAGTTCGCGCGGCAGCATCGGGATATTGAAGCCCGGCAGGTAGTTGGTGAAAGCGCGTTTGCGGGCCAAATTGTCCGCGTCGCTGCCTTCAGTCACGTAGGCCGTTGGATCTGCAATTGCGATGTTCAGTTGCAGTGTGCCGTCGCCGTTGTCTTTAATGTAGAGGGCATCGTCCATGTCCTTGGTGCTGGCGCTGTCGATGGTCACAAACGGCAGAGCGGTAAGGTCTTCACGCGTCAGGCCTTGTTCCAGCAGCTCGGTCACGTCGAACTCTGGCGCTTCACGCTCCAGATTGTGACGTGCCAGCGTGACCCACCACGGAGCCAGGTCGTCGGTGCCGGTGGTGATCCACTCGGTCAGCTCGGCCTGAAAACCGCGATCGCCTTCTTTCAAAGGATGGCGGCGCATTTCGGCTACACACCAGTCGCCTTCGTTCACTTCGTGATTGAAGTTACGGCCAGTACGGCATTGAATAGCATCACGCAGCAGCGGATGGTCGGGCATGATAGAAAGACGGTCGTCTTTTTTAATCACACGGCCGACAAAACGGCTGAGGAAGGGTTCGACCAGCGTTTCTGGCTGAACGATCTCACGCTCTTTTTCTGTCTGCACCGACGCAATAATGCGGTCACCGTGCATGACTTTCTTCATGTACGGAGGCGGAATGAAATAGCTCTTTTGACCGTCTACTTCAAGAAAGCCAAAGCCTTTCTCAGTGCCTTTAACAATGCCTTCGACACGCGGCGTCTGAGAGTGAAGTTGCTGTTTTAGCTGTGCGAGCAGCGGGTTATCTTGAAACATATCGTCCAGAGATTGAGGTTAGAGTGGTTCGATTAGCGGCAGACAGTTTTACGCGAATCGGACACTGTGGGCAAGCGGCATCTGTCTATTTTAGCGTTATTGCGACATGGGAAATGCAGGTTGCACGAGTTTCACTGGATGATAATTAAACATTGAGCGAAATGTGACAGCCTGGGAATGAATCCGCGCCTAAAAACGCGCCAGCTGAATTAAATAATCCTTTATTCTCATGAATACCCCCGTTGAATAGCTTAAATCCTGGCCGTGGCGAGGGTGCGTAATTCCGCACGGGTCTAGAACAGGCAAAAAGGTGCCATCAAGGCACCTTTTTGCGTACGCACACTCTTTCTGCCAATAAATCAGGCAATGCGGCGAGTATCAACTGCCGCTTCACAGCGACGAATTGCCACCGGAATTGATTTCGAGGTCGGGGTATGGGTCTGATCGCCAAAGCTCGATAGCGGCACCAGCGGGTTGGTTTCTGGATAATAAGCCGCAAGATTGCCGCGTGGAATATCGTAGCTTACCAGTTTAAACCCGGAAACCTTACGCTCGATGCCGTCGTTCCACAGTGTCTCAATCTCGACCAGTTCGCCGTCTTTCATGCCCAAATCGGCCAAATCCTGCGGATGAATAAACAGCACTTCACGCTGGCCGTAAACACCGCGATAACGGTCATCAAGGCCGTAAATAGTGGTGTTGTACTGGTCGTGAGAACGCAACGTTTGCAGGGTAAACGGAGCATCGTCGTTTTCCATCGGGATCACTCGCTCAGGCAGCGGAGCTGCACTGAAGTTGGCTTTACCGGTTGGCGTATTAAAGCTCAGATCCGCTGCTGCATTCCCCAGATAGAAACCGCCCTTGATATCACAGCGCTTGTTGAAATCATTAAAGCCAGGAATAGTGGCTTCGATATGATTACGGATCAGATTGTAGTCATCTGCCAGTGCCATAAAGTCCAGATAACGCTTGCCCAGCACGGCGTCAGCAATACCGCAGACAATCGCGGTTTCAGAACGTTGCTCGCTCGACAGCGGGATACCTACGCCTTCAGAGGCATGAACCATGCTAAACGAGTCTTCGACGGTAATAAACTGGGAGCC
>CAWUIY010000243.1:0-7125 GCA_963922555.1 uncultured Serratia sp.
GTAACAAGTTCGGCGTGGCAGATTATGCAGCTATCACGCATTTACCTGGTAAACCCCATCCTTCTATCCATAAAGATATCTAGACATCTAAACGTGTGTTTTGTAGAGTATTGGAAATTTGGAATTTTTCATTATCCACACGATAAATCACGGACAACTAAATAAAAATGAGCAAAAACATTGTGATTCTCGATGGCGGTATGGGCCGCGAGCTGGCGCGTATGGGCGCTCCTTTCCGACAACCTGAGTGGTCTGCACTGGCTTTGATGGAGGCTCCGCAGTTTGTTCGTCAGGCTCACGATGCTTTTATTGCCGCGGGTTCGCAGGTAATTACTACTAACAGCTACGCTGTAGTGCCATTTCATGTCGGCGATCGGGTATTTGCCGAGCGGGGTGCAGAGCTTATCGCGCTGTCAGGAAAATTGGCTCGCGAAGCTGCCGACGCCGCTTCAACGCGGGTTAAGGTGGGTGGCTCTCTACCGCCATTACTGGGTTCTTATCGACCTGATTTGTTCGAGCCGGTCACCGCGAAAGCGTTGCTTGAGGTGCTGGTTGCAGGATTAACCCAGCACGTCGATTTCTGGCTGGCCGAAACGCAAAGTTCAATTGCTGAAGTCGAACTGGTGCGTGAAGTTGTGGGCGATGATCCACGCCCGCTGTGGTTGTCGTTTACCTTGCAGGATAATCTTAACGAGCAGGGACAGGCTGTTTTGCGCTCCGGCGAGGCGGTTTGTGACGCGGTCAGCGCCGCACTGCGCCTGTCTGCCAACGCCGTCTTGTTTAACTGTAGTCGCCCGGAAGTCATGGCCAGCGCGGTAGGCGAAGCGCGTCAAACCGCGATACAGCAGGGTGTTGATCTGGATATCGGCGTGTATGCCAACGCGTTTGAGCCTTCCGACAACAAGCGCGGTGCTAATGAAGGCCTGAGCGAAATGCGCAAAGACACCGATCCGCAAGGTTACTTGAGCTTTGCACAAGAGTGGGTTGCATGCGGCGCAACTATGGTTGGCGGCTGCTGTGGCATCGGGCCAGAACATATTGCAGCGCTTAATCAGGCACTGAGTGCCCATCGCTGAAACGCAATGATTTACAACAATAATAACCAGAATTTTGGACTTGTTAAGGGATAGTCATGATAGATCGTCGTTCGTTTATTAAAGGCGCAGGGGCCATCTCTGCCGCTGCGGCAACCAGTTCGCTGTGGCCGTTTTCCAATGCTTTTGCCGCCGATGCCGCCACACCGAAAAAGGGCGGCCATCTGGTCGTGGGCATCGATAATGCCTCAAGCACCGACCGCCTGGATCCGGCATTCTGGTTTGAAACCTATATGTATTTTGTTGGCTCGCAGATCTTCAATAGCCTGGTAGAAATTGACGAAAAGGGCGAACTGGCTCCTTCACTGGCAGAATCATGGTCTTCGGCTGATGGCAGCAAGACCTGGGTTCTGAAAATTCGTCAGGGCGTACAGTTCCACGACGGCCGTGCCTTAGGCGCGAAAGACGTGGTGTACTCGCTGAATCACCATCGCGGAGAAAAATCGACCTCCCCGGTTAAAGGTTATCTGGATCCGGTTGCCTCAATTACCGCGACTGGGGACCATGAAGTGACGGTTAAGCTGAATTCACCGGACGTAGAATTTGTCTGGCTGCTGAGCGCGGTACATTTCGTGGTTACCGCCGAGAATGAAAGCTTCGATAAAGGTATTGGTACAGGCGCGTTTGTCCTCGAGAAATTCCAGCCAGGCGTGACGACATTAACCAAACGTAATCCAAACCACTGGAATAGCGCGCGTGGCCATGTTGACTCGGTTGAAACGGTGGCGATGAATGACTCTACGGCGCGCGTGGCGGCACTGGTCAGCGGCTCGGCGCAGCTGATCAACCGGGTTAATCCACGTATCGTTGGCCGTATTCAGCATATGCCTAATATTCAGCTGATTCGTGCAAAAGACAGCGCAATCTATACTTTCCCAGGCCTGTCGAATCTGGCACCGTTTAATAATGTCGAGGGTCGTCTGGCGCTGAAATATGCTATTGATCGCCAACAGATTATTGATACCGTGCTTGGCGGCTACGCCAGCGTGGCCAACGACAACCCGTTCTTCCCATCAAACCGCTATTTCGCTAAAGATATTCCGCAGCGTCCTTATGATCCGGATCAGGCTCGTTTTCACTGGAAAAAATCCGGCTTTACCGGCCCATTAACCTTGTCTGTTGCCGACGCGGGATTCCCAGGATCGGTGGATGCGGCTCAGCTTTATCAACAGTCGGCTGCCAAGGCAGGTATTGACCTTAAGGTCGATCACGTCCCCGATGATGCCTTTTGGAACGATGTCTGGCAGAAGAAAGTGTTTGTTTCTTCCAACTGGGCTAGTCGCCCAACCGCTGATGCCATGTTGTCGCTGGTGTTTACCAGCCAGTCCTCGTGGAACGAGTCGGCCTGGCACGTTCCGGCTTTCGATGCGATGGTCAAGGCCGCGCGTGGCGAGGCTGATGAAGCCAAACGCAAGCAAATCTATCATGATATTCAGGTGATGCTGGTGGATCAGGGGAGTGAGATTATCCCTCTATACGCCGACGCGCTTGACGGCTGCTCGAGTAAAATCAAAGGGTTTACCTCCGTGCCTGGTATGCCACTTAGCGGCAACCGCGCGGCTGAAAAAGTCTGGATCGAAAGCTGAAGCGGCCAACCGAAAGCGAGTAAACGTTATGTCTGAACTTTCTACGCAACGGCCTACGGGCCGTTCATCTTTATTAAGCCTGGTGTGTTGGCGTCTGGGTTATGGCGTGTTAATGGTGCTGGCCGTTTCCGTGCTGATCTTCATTGGTGTGCAATTATTACCGGGGAACGCTGCTACGGCAATCCTGGGACAGAGTGCGACACCGGACGCCATCCGCGAACTTAACCTGCAGTTGGGGCTAGATAAACCGGCGATAACCCGCTATCTAAGCTGGTTATTGGGGATTTTGCACGGCGATTTTGGCATGAGTTACACCAGCCGTGAGGCGATCGCCGGCCCATTGTTTAATCGTCTGGGCAATACGCTGTTTCTGGCTGGGTGCACTGCGGTTATTGCCGTGCCGCTGGCATTGCTGATTGGTTTTCTGTCCGTTCGCTATCAGGGAGGGATTGTCGATACGCTGCTTAACGGCATTGCACGCGCCGCCGTCGCGCTGCCAGAATTCTTCTCCGGTTATCTGCTGATCCTGATTTTTGCGATCACGCTGGCTTGGGCGCCGAGCAACAGTACGCTGTCGGATTCAATGTCCTTTACTGCACTCTCCGCCATTTCATTGCCTTGTGCCACGCTGGTGCTGGCGATTGTAGGTCATATGAGCAATATGACCCGCGCGGCGCTTATTGCTGCACAAAGCGCGGCCTATGTGGATACCGCACTGCTGAAAGGCCTGACCCCGGCGCGGATCCTCTGGCGGCACGTTCTGCCGAACGCGCTTGGCCCAATCATCAATGTCGTTGCTATTAACCTGGCCTATTTAATGGTTGGCGTAGTGATTGTTGAGAACGTGTTTGTCTATCCGGGGCTGGGGCAGTATATGGTCGATAGCATCAGTAAAAGGGACATTCCGGTGATGCAGGATTGCGCGTTATTGCTGGCCGGGATTTATATCCTGTTAAACCTGCTGGCCGATGTGCTGGCACTGGTCGCCAATCCTCGTTTACGTCACCAACGTTAAGTTGAAGTACAAAGGAATTTTTAGATGCCTGCACTAAAACCTACCGCAATTCTGGGACTGACAGGGCTGACGCTGTTTGTGCTGATTGCTATTTTTGCGCCGTGGCTGGCGCCTTACTCGCCGGATAAAGTCATCGGCATGGCCTGGCAGGCACCGGATGCGACGCTGCGTCTGGGAACCGATAATCTTGGTCGCGACCTGCTATCACGTATGATCTGGGGCACCCGCGTGTCATTGGGTGTCACCGCACTGGCGGCTATGGTGGCTTTTGTCGTCGGCTGCTCGCTGGGATTTATCGCTGGGGTAAGAGGTGGCTGGTTGGATCAAACCATCTCGCGCATCAATGATATGATCATGGCGATCCCGACGCTGATTTTTGCCCTAATCGTTTTGGCTGTTTTACCGAAAACCCTTATTACGCTGACATTGGTGCTAGGACTGCTTGAGTCGACCCGCGTGCTGCGCGTGGCGCGAGCTTTGGCAGTCGAAATTGGTGTTATGGAATTTGTTGACGTTGCACGATTACGAGGTGAAAGCCTCGGCTGGATCCTCTGGCGGGTGATTCTACCCAATGCGCTACAGACATTGATCGCAGAATTCGGTCTGCGTTTTATCTTTATTCTGTTATTCCTCTCGGCGCTTTCTTTCCTCGGGCTTGGCATTCAGCCGCCAACTGCCGACTGGGGTGGGCTGGCGCGTGATAATAAAGACGGTATTCTTTTTGGCGTCTGGGCCGCATTGGTGCCGGGCGGGGCAATTGCAGTGTTGGCATTAGCCATCAATGCCGTTGCCGACTGGCTGATGAGCGGCACAACGCGATCGTGGGGAGGCCACAATGGTTGATTCAAGGCAAGCACTGCTGCGCGTAGAGCAACTTGTGGTCACCACTACCGATAAATCGAAACGCCGCCTGGTGGATAATGTTTCCTTCGAGTTGCAAGCGGGTGAGGTATTGGGGCTAATTGGTGAATCGGGCGCGGGTAAATCGACGATAGGTCTGGCGATCCTTGGTCATTGCCGGCACGGCATGCGCATCGATTCGGGGCAAATCCTGTTTAACCAGGCCGATCTCAGCAGCCTGTCCCAGCGCCAGCTGAGAAAGGTACGGGGAAATAAAATTGCTTACGTGGCACAGTCTGCGGGTGCAGCGTTTAACCCGGCGATTATCCTTGGGGAACAGGTTATTGAGGCCACACTTAAGCATCGAATTTTGCCGCGCCAGCAAGCACAGGCCAAGGCCATAGAACTGTTTACGCAGTTGGGTTTGCCAGAGCCTGCACAATTTTATCATCGTTATCCGCATCAGGTTTCTGGCGGACAGTTGCAGCGTGCAATGATTGCCATGGCCCTGTGTGCCGGTCCGCAACTGCTGATTTTCGATGAACCGACTACCGCGCTCGATGTGACCACACAGCTTGGTGTCCTGAAGGCCATTGCCGAGGTGATTCGGCTTTCAGGCGTGGCGGCTATCTATATCAGTCATGATTTGGCCGTCGTCGCGCAAATCAGCGATCGTATTATGGTATTGCAGCACGGTAAAACCGTCGAGCATGCGCCGACCGCGACATTGCTGGACTCTCCCAAGGAAGACTACACCCGACGCTTGCTAAACGCGCAGGGTGAACACCGTGAGCCGAAGTCCATGGACCAGCCCGAGCTGCTGCGCATTGAAAATATCAGCGCGGGTTACCTTCATCAGCCGGTGCTGAAAAATCTGACGTTGTCCGTCCCACGAGGCCGAACGCTGGCAGTGATTGGCGAATCAGGTTCAGGAAAGTCGACGTTAGGTAAGGTGATTTGCGGGCTGCACAAGCCTGATAGCGGGCAGATAAGTATCGAAAGCCAGCCGCTGGCAGCGAGTTTGCGTTCCCGAAGCCGCCAGCAGCTGCGCAACGTGCAGCTGATACACCAAATCCCAGATACGGCTTTGAATCCTAAAGAAATCATTGGTAAACAGATTTCCAGAGCGCTTGAATGTTTTACGACACTTGATCGCTCGCAGCGAGCGGCTCGTGTAGCGCAACTTTTGACTCAGGTGGGATTAAACCCCGAGTTAGCAGCACGCTTGCCAGCGGCGCTTTCGGGTGGTCAAAAGCAGCGAGTCTGTATCGCTCGTGCGTTGGCGGCAGAGCCGAAACTGATTATTTGTGATGAGCCAACGTCGGCGCTAGACCCGCTAGTGGCCCGTGAGGTGCTGGCTCTACTGCGTGATATACAGCAGCAGACCGACATATCTTACCTGTTTATCACTCATGATTTGCAGGTGGTGCGTGAGGTCGCTGACGAGGTGGCGGTACTGTTTAAGGGCGAGATTGTTCGTAATGGTTCAGTGAGCACCACGCTGTCAGAACCGTTGGATCACTATACCCGCGAGTTATTGCGGTCCGTACCTGAAATGCGCATCGGGTGGTTGCAGGAACAAACAGCCTGATAATCACGGGCAATAAAAAACGCGCTGCCAACTCAATGTTTCAGCGCGTTTTTTCCTTTAGCAGCAGCTAAAAGCGGCACATCTCAGGGGTTATTTTATCTCGAGGATATCCAGACGCTCGACGACGACATCGTCCTCTGCCTGCCAGCCAACAGGCTGCAAAGGGATATCTTCGCGATCGAAGGCCAGGTCGCCACCGTCGATCACTTCACTGCCGTGATGAATGGCTTTGAAATCAAACAGCGCGGTGTCGTTGAGGTGTGAAGGCACCACGTTTTGCATCGCGCTGAACATGGTTTCAATACGACCAGGATAGCGTTTGTCCCAGTCCTTCAGCATGTCGCTTATGACCTGACGCTGCAGGTTTGGCTGCGAGCCGCACAGATTACAAGGAATAATCGGGTATTCGCGGGCAATGGCAAAGCGCTCGATGTCTTTTTCACGGCAATAGGCCAGTGGGCGGATCACAATATGCTTGCCGTCGTCGCTCATCAGCTTAGGTGGCATACCTTTCAGCTTGCCGCCGTAGAACATGTTCAGGAACAACGTTTGCAGAATGTCATCGCGGTGATGGCCGAGAGCGATTTTAGTACAACCCAGCTCGGTTGCGGTGCGGTAAAGAATGCCACGGCGCAGACGTGAGCATAATGAGCAGGTGGTCTTGCCTTCAGGGATTTTGTCTTTAACGATCGCGTAGGTATTCTCTTCGACAATCTTGTACTCGACGCCCTGTTTTTCCAGATATTCTGGCAGGATATGCGCCGGGAATCCCGGTTGTTTCTGGTCGAGGTTTACCGCGATCAATGAAAAATTGACCGGTGCACTCTGTTGCAGATTGCGCAGGATTTCCAGCATGGTATAGCTGTCTTTGCCACCCGACAGGCAAACCATGATGCGGTCGCCTTCTTCAATCATGCCAAAATCTGCAATCGCTTTCCCGACGTCACGACGCAGGCGCTTTTGGAGTTTGTTGAGATTGTAGATTTCTTTCTTTGTAAC
>CAWUIY010000244.1:0-7109 GCA_963922555.1 uncultured Serratia sp.
TTCCTGGCAATTATCGGCTCGGGCCTGTTTGCGGTATCGATACTGGTTGTTACCGAACCTTATCGTATGCGACGCGTCACTTCGTTCTGGAATCCGTGGGCCGATCCGTTCGGCAGTGGCTATCAGTTAACGCAGTCTTTGATGGCATTTGGCCGCGGCGAGTTTTGGGGGCAAGGCCTTGGAAATTCAGTACAAAAGCTAGAATATCTGCCGGAAGCGCACACCGACTTTATCTTCTCGATTCTCGGTGAAGAACTAGGCTATTTCGGTGTGGTTTTAGTGCTGTTAATGGTATTCTTCGTCGCTTTTCGTGCTATGTCCATCGGCCGTCGTGCGCTTGAGATTGACCAGCGCTTTTCCGGCTTCCTGGCCTGTTCGATTGGCGTATGGATCAGCTTCCAGGCATTGGTAAACGTTGGCGCTGCGGCGGGGATGTTACCGACCAAAGGCCTGACATTGCCACTGATAAGCTACGGTGGCTCAAGTTTGCTGATTATGTCAACGGCACTGACGCTGTTGCTAAGAATAGATTATGAAACGCGTCTGGCGAAAGCGCAGGCGTTTGTAAGGAGTGCCCGATGAGTGGCAAGACCAAGCGTTTAATGGTGATGGCAGGCGGTACCGGTGGTCACGTATTTCCGGGACTGGCAGTGGCTCATCATTTAATAGCGCAAGGCTGGGAAGTTCGCTGGTTAGGCACCGCCGACCGCATGGAAGCCGACCTGGTTCCGAAGCACGGAATCGAGATAGATTTCATTAAAATCGCCGGATTACGTGGGAAAGGTCTGAAAGCGCAACTCACTGCCCCAATTCGCATATATCATGCGTGGCGTCAGGCGAAGGCCATCATGCGCCGCTTCCAGCCGGACGTGGTATTGGGGATGGGCGGATACGTTTCAGGTCCCGGCGGTTTGGCCGCTTGGTCGTGTGGTATCCCGGTGGTTTTACACGAACAAAACGGGATTGCCGGGCTGACTAACCGCTGGCTGTCACGTATCGCTAAAACAGTATTACAGGCGTTTCCCGGTGCGTTCCCGAACGCGGCGGTAGTCGGTAACCCGGTGCGCACCGATGTCCTGGCGCTGCCCTTGCCCGACGAGCGCTTTGCCGGTCGTGAAGGCCAAATCAGAATTTTAGTGGTCGGCGGCAGCCAGGGCGCGCGGGTGTTGAACCAGGCGATGCCAAAAATTGCCGCTATCCTCGGCGACCGCGTCACTATCTGGCATCAGGTAGGTAAAGGCGCGCTGGAGTCGGTGAATGAGGCATATCAAGAAGTGGGTCAAACGCAGCATAAGGTGACCGAGTTTATTGATGATATGGCGCAAGCCTATGCCTGGGCTGATGTGGTGGTGTGCCGTTCTGGTGCGCTGACCGTCAGTGAGATCGCCGCCGCAGGATTACCGGCTATTTTTGTGCCTTTCCAGCACAAGGATCGCCAGCAGTATTGGAACGCGTTGCCGCTTGAGAAAGCCGGTGCCGCAAAGATTATCGAACAGAAAGATTTTAACGCCGGTGCTGTTGCAGACATTCTGGCCGGTTGGGATCGCCAGAGTCTGTTAGAGATGGCTCGCAATGCTCGCGCAGCGGCCATTACCGACGCAACCGAACGCGTTGCCGCCGAAGTGGTAGCGGCAAGTAATAAATGAAAACAGAGATTGAGGGCCGCGTAAAAGCCGTCAATCCGATTAACAAAGGTTTATGAGAAACGTGAATACACAACAATTGGCGAAACTGCGTACCTTCGTGCCCGAGATGCATCGCGTCCGGCACATACACTTTGTTGGCATCGGTGGTGCCGGCATGGGTGGTATCGCCGAAGTGTTGGCTAATGAAGGCTACCAGATCAGCGGATCAGACCTCGCGCCGAATCCGGTAACGCAGCAATTGTCCGCTTTAGGGGCAACGATTTACTTTAACCATCGTCCAGAGAACGTGTTGGACGCCAGCGTCGTCGTGGTTTCGACCGCGATTTCCGCCGATAACCCGGAGCTTATCGCGGCAAGAGAAGCGCGTATCCCGGTTATTCGTCGTGCAGAGATGCTGGCAGAGCTGATGCGCTTTCGCCACGGTATCGCGGTTGCCGGTACGCACGGTAAAACCACGACCACGGCGATGGTTACCAGCATCTACGCCGAGGCCGGGCTGGATCCGACCTTTGTAAACGGTGGTTTGGTTAAAGCAGCAGGCACGCACGCGCGTCTTGGTTCAAGCCGTTTCCTGATCGCCGAAGCAGACGAAAGCGATGCGTCTTTCCTGCATCTGCAGCCGATGGTGGCGATTGTCACCAACATCGAAGCGGATCACATGGACACCTATCAGGGTGACTTTGAGATCCTAAAGCAGACATTTATTAACTTCCTGCACAACCTGCCGTTTTACGGTCGCGCAGTGATGTGTATCGATGATCCGGTTATCCGTGAGTTGCTGCCACGCGTGGGTCGCCACGTCACCACTTACGGTTTCAGCGAAGATGCTGACGTGTTTATCGAAGATTATCGACAGGTCGGTTCTCAGGGGCATTTCACCGTGCGCCGTCATGACAAGACGCCGATGGAAGTGATGCTCAACGCGCCGGGTCGTCATAACGCGTTGAATGCGGCGGCGGCCATTGCCGTAGCCACGGACGAAGATATCAGCGACGACGCGATTCTTACCGCGCTGGCAGGTTTTCAGGGTACCGGACGCCGCTTTGACTTTCTGGGCGAGTATCCGCTGGAGAACGTCAACGGCAAGAGCGGTAGCGCGATGCTGGTCGACGACTACGGCCATCATCCGACCGAAGTTGACGCGACCATCAAGGCCGCGCGCGCTGGTTGGGAAGATCGCCGTCTGGTGATGGTATTCCAGCCGCATCGTTACACGCGTACTCGTGATTTGTACGAAGATTTCGCTAACGTACTGTCTCAGGTTGATTTGCTGGTGATGCTCGACGTCTATCCGGCAGGTGAAGCGCCTATTCCTGGTGCAGACAGCCGTTCGCTGTGCCGCACCATTCGTGCGCGCGGTAAGCTGGATCCGATTCTTGTCTCTGATATTGACGCAGTGCCGGGCATTTTAGCGCCAATCCTCGACGGCAATGACCTGATTCTGGTTCAGGGCGCGGGAAATATCGGCAAGGTTGCTCGCAAGCTGGCCGAGCAAAAGTTACAGGCTGCCAAAAAGGGAGATGAGCACTATGTCTGAGTCAATCACCAAGCATAAAGTTGCCGTCCTGTTTGGCGGCACCTCTGCCGAGCGCGAGGTGTCATTGCAGTCTGGTGCTGCGGTACTGGCAGGCCTGCGGGAGTCAGGAATTGATGCCCACGCGGTGGATACCAAAACGTTCGCCGTGACTGGCCTGAAAGACGAAGGTTTCAGCAAAGTGTTTATCGCGCTGCACGGTCGCGGCGGTGAAGACGGCACATTGCAGGGCGTGCTCGAACATCTCGACCTGCCTTATACCGGCAGCGGCGTGATGGCTTCAGCGCTAACCATGGATAAATTCCGCACCAAGCTGGTGTGGGAAGCGTTGGGTTTGCCGGTTTCACCGTTTGTGGCACTTAACAAAAAAGATTTGGCCGAGGCAGGGCAGGGCGCTTTGGGCGACAAGATCCGCGCGTTGGGTCTGCCGCTGATCGTCAAGCCAAGCCGCGAAGGGTCAAGCGTTGGCATGAGCAAGGTCAATGCACCTGAAGAATTACTGCCTGCTCTGGAAGAGGCGTTTCGTCACGATGACGACCTGCTGATCGAAAAATGGTTGAGTGGCCCAGAATATACCGTAGCGATTGTGGGTGACCAAGTGATGCCGTCTATTCGCATCCAGCCAGCGGGTATCTTCTATGACTATCAGGCGAAATATATTTCTGACGAGACGAAATATTTTTGTCCGAGCGGTCTCGATGCACAACAGGAACAGCAGCTGGCCGATTTGGCATTGCAGGCTTACCGCGCGCTGGATTGCAGCGGCTGGGGGCGTGTCGACGTCATGCAGGACAGCGAAGGCAACTTCAATTTACTTGAGGTCAATACATCTCCGGGCATGACCAGCCACAGTTTGGTGCCGATGGCAGCTAAACAGGCGGGACTGAGTTTCCCGCAGCTGGTAGCCCGAATTCTGGAGCTCGCCGACTGATATGTCTCAAGCTGCCCTAAATGCACGTGAGCGTGCGACGAAGGCTGATAGCCAAAGCCAAGGCCGACGCAGCAACGGCGGCCAGCTTGCAGGAATGTTCTTCCTGCTGCTGGTGCTGGCGACCATCGGCTGGAGTACCTGGGCGGTGCTGAGCTGGATGGACGACGCCAAGCGACTTCCGCTGTCTGAACTCGTGGTCACTGGCGATCGCCATTACACCACTAACGACGATATTCGACAGGCCATACTGTCGCTGGGCGAGCCTGGCACCTTTATGACTCAGGATGTGAATATCATTCAGCAGCAGATAGAGCGCCTGCC
This sequence comes from uncultured Serratia sp., assembly GCA_963922555.1. Lineage (GTDB taxonomy): Bacteria > Pseudomonadota > Gammaproteobacteria > Enterobacterales > Enterobacteriaceae > Rouxiella. The sequence continues at coordinate 4,433 of CAWUIY010000244.1, forward strand.
GTGGATCAAACAGGTCAGCGTGCGCAAGCAGTGGCCGAATGAGTTGAAGATACATCTGGTGGAGTATGTGCCAGTGGCGCACTGGAATGATTTGCACATGGTCGATGCCGACGGTAAATCATTCAGCATTCCGGCCGAGCGCGTCGCCAAACAGAAGATGCCGCTGTTATATGGCCCGGAAGGCAGTGAACAGGATGTTTTGCAGGGTTATCAGGCCATGAGTCAGCAGCTGGCAGCCGCCTCTTCCGTAGGGAAGTTCACGGTAAAGTCAGTCTCGATGACGGCACGTCATTCCTGGCAGATCACGCTGGATGACGATACCCGCATTGATTTGGGTCGTGACGACCGCACTGGGCGCTTGCAACGTTTTATTGAGCTTTATCCTCGCTTGCAACAGCAGGCGACCACCGACAACAAACGCATCAGCTATGTTGATTTACGTTATGAAAGCGGTGCTGCGGTAGGTTGGGCTCCGGCGTTTATCGACCCGGCTGGCAGCGATGGGCAGAAAGTCGGTCAGCAAAACAACAGAAATCAGAATCAGGCACAGGCTAAACAACAATGATCAAGTCGACGGACAGAAAACTGGTAGTTGGGCTGGAGATCGGTACAGCAAAGGTTGCTGCACTGGTAGGGGAAGTTCTGCCCGATGGCATGGTCAACATTATCGGTGTGGGAAGCTGCCCGTCCAGAGGCATGGACAAGGGTGGAGTTAACGACCTTGAGTCAGTCGTGAAATGCGTTCAGCGCGCGATTGATCAGGCCGAATTGATGGCAGATTGCCAAATTTCCTCTGTTTACCTTGCTTTGTCTGGTAAACATATCAGTTGTCAGAATGAAATAGGGATGGTTCCTATTTCGGAAGAGGAAGTAACGCAGGAAGATGTAGAGAACGTGGTGCATACCGCTAAATCGGTACGCGTACGTGACGAACATCGCGTGTTGCACGTTATTCCTCAGGAATACGCCATCGATTATCAGGAAGGCATCAAAAATCCGGTCGGACTTTCGGGCGTGCGCATGCAGGCTAAAGTCCACCTGATTACCTGCCATAACGACATGGCCAAGAACATCGTCAAAGCGGTTGAACGCTGTGGTTTGAAGGTTGATCAGCTGATTTTCGCCGGTTTGGCTGCAAGCTATGCAGTATTGACCGAAGACGAGCGTGAACTAGGCGTTTGTGTCGTGGATATCGGCGGCGGTACTATGGATATAGCCGTTTATACTGGCGGCGCGCTGCGTCATACTAAGGTTATCCCGTATGCGGGTAACGTGGTGACCAGTGATATCGCCTACGCCTTTGGTACTCCACCGACCGACGCAGAAGCGATTAAAGTTCGTCACGGTTGTGCGCTGGGTTCGATTGTTGGCAAAGACGAAAACGTCGAAGTGCCGAGTGTAGGGGGGCGTCCACCGCGCAGTCTGCAGCGTCAGACCCTCGCAGAGGTAATCGAACCGCGTTACACGGAGTTGTTGAATCTGGTCAATGACGAGATTCTGCAATTGCAGGAACAGTTACGCCAACAGGGCGTAAAACACCATCTGGCCGCAGGGATTGTATTGACTGGCGGTGCAGCACAAATCGATGGTCTGGCAGCTTGTGCACAACGGGTATTCCATACCCAGGTGCGAATTGGTCAACCTTTGAACATTACCGGGCTGACAGACTATGCGCAGGAACCTTACTACTCAACCGCTGTAGGGCTACTGCACTATGGTAAAGAGTCTCACCTGAGCGGTGAGGCTGAAGTGGAAAAACGCGCCTCAGTGGGCAATTGGTTCAAAAGAATCAACAGTTGGCTGAGAAAAGAGTTTTAATGTTTCAACAACGGGATCATAGTGAAGTGTATTGGTGATCCCGAAGCGACAGGCACAAAACGGAGAGAAACTATGTTTGAACCTATGGAACTGACCAACGACGCGGTGATTAAAGTCATCGGCGTCGGCGGTGGCGGTGGTAATGCCGTCGAGCACATGGTGCGTGAGCGCATCGAAGGTGTTGAATTCTTTGCCGTTAATACCGATGCTCAGGCATTGCGTAAAACGGCTGTAGGCCAGACAATCCAGATTGGTAGCGGTATTACCAAAGGTCTGGGTGCTGGTGCGAACCCGGAAGTGGGTCGCAATTCTGCTGAAGAAGACCGTGAAGCCCTGCGAGTTGCACTCGAAGGCGCCGATATGGTGTTCATCGCAGCAGGTATGGGTGGTGGTACCGGTACTGGTGCAGCGCCTGTTGTTGCTGAAGTTGCAAAAGATTTAGGTATTCTGACCGTTGCCGTAGTGACCAAGCCTTTCAACTTTGAAGGCAAGAAGCGTATGGCATTCGCGGAGCAGGGTATCGCCGAGCTGTCCAAGCACGTTGATTCACTGATCACCATCCCGAACGATAAGCTGCTTAAAGTTCTGGGTCGCGGTATTTCTTTGCTCGACGCTTTCGGTGCGGCTAACGACGTACTTAAAGGCGCAGTCCAGGGTATCGCCGAGCTGATCACCCGTCCAGGCCTGATGAACGTCGACTTCGCCGACGTGCGCACCGTGATGTCCGAAATGGGCTACGCGATGATGGGTTCTGGTGTTGCCTGTGGTGAAGACCGTGCTGAAGAAGCTGCCGAAATGGCAATTTCCAGCCCGTTGCTGGAAGATATCGACCTGTCTGGCGCGCGCGGCGTGCTGGTCA
>CAWUIY010000245.1:0-7063 GCA_963922555.1 uncultured Serratia sp.
TGTTCCCGGTCAGTGGAGGCGCATTATAGGGAGTTCTCAGAAGGCCGCAACCCCTTTTTTAAAAAAACTTTCTGACCGTTTATTATTTAATCAAATTGCCGTTTTACACAGCGTTATTGCTATTTTTTGACCGCTAACTTGCCAAAATCCACGGCAAACTGCTTTACCTGTTCCCAATCCGTATACTCAACTTCTTTACTGGAATCCGTTTCGCCGCCGGTCATTCGCATAATTAACTGAATCATTACGCGATCAAACCAGCCATAACGCGGATAACGCAGCGCTCCGGCGAAGACATTACACAGTGTAGGCTTCCAGAGCGTCGCTAAAAGAAACTTACTGGTATAGACATTGGTCTGCGGTGTCCGCTTTTCAGGCTTGCGCGCGGTCAGGTTAACGGAGAAAAATGCAGAAGGTATCGCGTTAAGCTGATCCAGATGGCGCTTAACAAATTTGTCGAGCAATGGAGAGAAATGACCATAGCGAATAGAAGCGCCAATCATCACTTTACCGTAGCGCGCCAAATCAATATTTGACGCATCCTGCAAATCCATTACTTCACACTCGCCCTCTTCTTTAATCGCGTTACCTATATAAGAAGCGATTGCATGAGTCTGTCCATCGCGGCTGGAATAAAGTATCAGGGCTTTCATCTGCTTTCCTTTCTAATTAATGAGTCCATATACTGCTTACTCTTTCCAGAAAGTTGGAGTAAACAGGACTAACAGGGTAAACACTTCAAGACGGCCAAACAGCATCGTCACGATGAGGATCCATTTCGCAGCGTGATTCATGGACTGGAAGTTATCCGCTACCACACCCAGACCCGGCCCGAGGTTATTAAGGGTCGCCGTCACCGCCGCAAAGGCTGAGAAGTTATCCACGCCTGTTGCCACAATTGCCAGCATGCTGACAATAAATACCAGCGCATAGGCAGAGAAAAATCCCCACACTGCCTCAATAATCCGTTCCGGCAATGCACGATTTCCCAGCTTGATGGTGTAAACCGCATTGGGGTGGACCAGGCGTTTCAGTTCTCGGGAACCCTGTAAATACAGCAGAAGAATACGGATCACCTTGAGACCGCCGCCGGTCGAACCGGCACAGCCGCCGATAAAGGCAGAACACAGCAGGAGGATAGGCAGGAATAACGGCCATTTGGAAATGCTATCAGTGGTGTATCCGGCTGTCGTCGCCATTGAAACCACCTGAAAGAAAGCCTGGTTTAACGTTTCCAGCCCGGAAGTGTAGGTATCATGCAGCCACAGGACTGAGGTACACACCACCACCAGCGTCAACTGCACGCTGATAAACATGCGAAATTCCGGATCACGCCAGTAGACCTTGATATTTCGCCCGCTAAACATCGCAAAGTGCAAACCGTAGTTACAGCCCGAGATCAGCAGGAAGATAGCGATAATGGTATTAATAGTGCCGCTGTGGAAATACCCGATGCTGGCATCATGGGTCGAGAAACCGCCCAACGCAATGGTCGAGAAGCTGTGGCTGATGGCATCAAAGGCTGACATCCCCGCTCCCCAAAGACAAAGCGCGCACAGCACAGTCAGCAATATATAGATAAACCACAGCGTTTTGGCCGTTTCGGCAATGCGCGGCCGCATTTTATTGTCTTTGAGCGGACCCGGCATCTCGGCGCGATAAAGCTGCATTCCGCCAACCCCGAGAATAGGCAGAATCGCTACCGCCAACACAATGATCCCCATACCGCCGAACCATTGCAGCATCTGACGATAGAACAGGATCGCGTGCGGCAGGCTGTCCAGCCCCACTAGCGTAGTGGCCCCGGTGGTCGTTAGGCCGGAGAAAGACTCGAAGAAGGCATCGGTCACACCAAGATGCGGATGCTCGGCGAATAGAAACGGCAAGGCACCGACGCTGCCCAACACGGTCCAGAACAGCACGACAATCAAAAAGCCTTCACGAGGTTTAAGCTCGCTGCGCTGCTTTCTATTCGGGATCCAGAGCAAAAGCCCGATGGCGAGCGCAACGAAAAACGTCTCACTGAACGCGCGCCCGGCCCCGTCTCTGTAAATTAAAGCCACTAAGCCGGGAATAATCATGGTTCCCGAGAATAGGATGACGAGCACCCCGACGATGCGGGTTATGGCACGGAAATGCATGCTGGCGCGTTCCTCAGCAAATAAAATGCAAAAAATTAATCAAACGGGCTGCAGAACCAGCGAACCACGACTCTGGTTATAGAGCCGCTCCGCTATTTCTGCCGCACCCAGGGCGGGCAGCGTGAGACGAAGGTCTACCGCTGCGCCGTACTCACTCTGAACTATGCTGCCACCGACCTGCTGCAGCAACATTTCGACCAACGAGATCTGCGCATAATCGCATTGCAGCAAGAATTCGGCCTGCGGCACCTTTTCAATTATTGGCAACTGGGCCAAAGCCAGCTGAACGCCATTACCGTAAGCACGAACCAAACCGCCCGTGCCCAGCTTGATACCGCCGTAGTAGCGCACTACCACCGCGGTTATCTCACCTATCCCGCTTCCCATGAGTTGGCCAAGAATGGGTTTTCCCGCTGTGCCCGCAGGCTCGCCATCGTCAGAAAATCCCAACTGTTGCGAATCATTCGGCGGCCCCGCAACAAACGCCCAGCAATGATGCCGGGCTGCAGGATGCTGACTTTTTACCTGCTGGACAAACGCTTTGGCCGCATCCACGCCTGCCGTGGGTGCCAGCAGGGTAATAAAGCGACTTTTCTTTATCTCTTCGCTAATCTCGATGGATTGCGCGGGAACGGGATAAGGCTGCATCAGGCCAGCTTCAGATCACGGGTCATATTTTCGATACGGTTGTCGTGGATAACAATATTGTCTTCGATGCGAATACCGCCAAACGGCTTCAGGGCTTCAATCTTGTCCCAATTGAAATGCTTGCCGAACTTGCCTTCGCGCCACGGCGCGAGCAGCGATTCAATAAAGTAGATACCCGGCTCGATAGTCAACACCATACCCGGCTGAACGATACGAGTGCAGCGCAGATAAGGATACTGCGACGGCGCAGCGAGATGCGTGCCGTTTTCATCTTGCTGGAATCCACCGACGTCGTGTACCTGCAAGCCCAGCGGATGCCCAAGCCCGTGCGGCAGGAAAGGCCCGGTCAGGTCCTGCTCGACCATCGCCTCTTCGCTGATATCGACCACGATGTTGTGAGTCTTGAGAATGCGCGCGATACGTTGATGCATCTGCACATGATAGTCGGTATAGCGCACGCCCGGTTTAATCGTTCCAATCAGCCCTTGTTGCTCGTTATTGAGATCTTTAATCAGCGCAGCAAAGTCGTTATCGCTTTTCGCGGAGTAGGTACGCGTTAGATCGGCGGCATAGCCGTTGTATTCGGCACCGGCATCGATCAGGAAGCTACGCATTTCGGCAGGGGGCTGATGCTGCAAGGTAGTGTAATGCAGAATGGCGGCATGCTCGTTTAAAGCAACGATATTGCCGTAAGGCACTTCCGTTTCGCGATGGCCGGTGGCGGTAAGATAGGCCATGCTGATATCAAATTCGCTCATGCCAGACAAAAACGCTTCCTGCGCAGCGCGATGCCCGCTTACCGCCAGCTTTTGCGCCTCACGCATACACGCCACTTCATAACCGGTTTTATAGGCACGGTGATAGTGAAGGTAGTCGATTACAGCTTTCGGGTTCAGATGGTCGGCAGAAATCCCCAACGCCAAAGCCCGTGCCTGGCAATAGCCAATGTAGGCAACGCGGGACAAATCGGCAGGCAGCTGTTTTCTTATATCGTCCGGTTTTGCCAGCGGCAGCACCTGAACATCATGAGTCCAGAAAGAGTCAGGCAGCGGCTCGACGCTGTGCCAGTAATCCACCGGCGAGTAGAACCACAGCTTGGGTGCGTTGACGCCATCCACCCACAACCAACAGTTTGGCACCTGCGTGACCGGCACCCAGGCCTTGAACTGTGGATTGACCTTGAACGGATAGTTGTAGTCATCGAGAAAAGTGCCCAGCAGTTCACCAGAGTGAATCAGCAAAGCATCGAGTTGATTACGTTGCAGTATTTCCAGCGCACGCGCCTGCAAAACGGCGATATGTTCTTTATAAAGTGTAGAGAGAGATTCCATCGACCTGTCCTTTACCGGATTCATACGATTAAGCAAAACGATGCCGCATCTTATCACAGCACACACCGGCTCGTAGCCCCACCGGCTTTGTGATCTTGTCAGCAAATATCACTCAGCTCATTTGCATTTCATTAACATCAAAACCACACTCCAATCATCTGGTCATACCAGATCATCACCGATGATTCAGGAGAGACACATGCTCTACCAAGGCGAAACATTACACCTGCACTGGCTCGAAGACGGGATTGCCGAGCTGGTGTTTGATGCTCCAGGCTCCGTGAATAAGCTGGATACCCAGACTGTAGCAAGCCTGGGCGAAGCCATTACCGTGCTTGAACAACAAAGCGCGCTAAAAGGGCTATTGATTAGCTCATCCAAGCCCGCGTTTATTGTTGGCGCAGACATTACCGAGTTCCTTTCGCTGTTTACCGCTCCGACAGAAAAACTGCATCACTGGCTGGGATTTGCCAACGGTATTTTTAGCCGTATGGAAGATCTCCCGGTTCCTACCGTCTCGGCTATCAGCGGATACGCGCTGGGTGGCGGTTGCGAGTTTGTTCTTGCTACCGATTTTCGTATCGCGACCCCGGACACCCGCATCGGTCTGCCTGAAACCAGGCTGGGGATTATGCCCGGCTTTGGGGGTTCTGTGCGCATGCCTCGGCTGATCGGGGCCGATAGCGCGTTGGAAATTATTGCAGCGGGCAAAGATGTCAGCGGCAGCGAAGCCTTGAAAATAGGTCTGGTTGACGCGGTAGTCAGCGCTGAAAAACTGCATGAGTCGGCACTGGGTACTCTGCGTCTGGCGATTGAGGGCAGGCTCGACTGGAAAGCCGCGCGCCAGCCAAAACTTTTGCCGTTAAAACTCAGCCGTATAGAAGCGGCAATGAGTTTCAGTGTAGCAAAAGGGATGGTCCTGCAAACGGCGGGTAAACATTATCCCGCTCCACTCACTGCGGTAAAAACCATCGAAGCAGCGGCAAGACTGGGCCGTGATGAAGCTTTGGCGTTAGAAACTGCCAGCTTTGTGCCGCTCGCACAGTCGCAGGAAGCCCGCGCTCTGGTGGGTATTTTCCTTAACGATCAGTTTATTAAAAGCAAAGCCAAAAAGCTGGCGGGCGGCAACGGTAAGCCAGAGCAGGCGGCGGTGCTCGGCGCAGGGATTATGGGCGGCGGCATTGCCTATCAGTCGGCCCTGAAAGGCGTGCCGGTAATCATGAAAGATATCAACGACAAATCCCTGCATCTCGGCATCAACGAGGCGGCCAAACTGCTGAACAAACAGCTTGAGCGCGGCAAAATTGACGGCATGAAGATGGCGCAGATTCTTTCGACTATTCAGCCAACGCTGAGCTACAGCGGCCTGGAACGCGCGCAAGTCGTGGTCGAAGCCGTGGTTGAGAATCCCAAAGTCAAAGCCGCTGTGCTGGCAGAAGCCGAGGCGTTACTCGACAGCGACACCATTCTGGCCTCCAACACCTCGACCATTCCTATCGACACGCTGGCCGCAGCGCTCAAACGGCCGGAAAACTTCTGCGGAATGCATTTCTTTAATCCGGTGCATCGTATGCCGCTGGTCGAAATTGTACGCGGCAGCAAAACATCTGAACGCACGCTGTCTCGCATCGTGGCTTACGCCTCGGCCATAGGCAAGACACCCATTGTGGTCAACGACTGCCCAGGATTCTTCGTCAATCGCGTACTGTTCCCGTATTTCGCCGGATTCAGCCTGCTGGTTCGCGACGGCGCGGACTTCACCCAGATTGATAAAGTGATGGAAAAAGAGTTCGGTTGGCCGATGGGTCCAGCTTATCTGCTTGACGTCGTCGGCATCGACACGGCGCATCACGCCCAGGCAGTGATGGCCAACGGCTTCCCGGATCGAATGGCAAAAGACTATCGCGATGCGGTTGACGTACTGTTTGACGCCGAGCGCTATGGTCAGAAAAACCAGCGCGGGTTCTATCGTTACAGTGAAGACAGCAAAGGCAAGCCGCGTAAGGATAAGGATCCTGAGGTCGCCACGCTGTTGACAGACCCTGGCGCACAGCCTGATAGCTTTACAGCAGAAGAGATTATCGCGCGGATGATGATCCCAATGATTAATGAAGTGTTGCGCTGTCTCGAGGAAGAGATTATCGCCAGCCCGGCTGAGGCGGATATGGCGCTGGTCTACGGCATCGGTTTCCCTCCGTTCCACGGCGGTGTGTTCCGTTATCTGGATAAAATCGGCAGCGCAAAATATCTCGAGCTGACCGAAAAATATGCGCATCTTGGCCCGCTGTATCAAGCTCCAGAAGGATTGCGCCGCAAAGCCGAGACTAACGAAACCTATTATCCGCAGGCCGAACCACTGAGCGATATCAACACTGGCCGACAAGCTTAAGGACCGAAATCATGGAAAATGTCGTAATTATTGATGCGGTTCGCACGCCGATGGGCCGCTCGAAAGGCGGGGCTTTTCGCAATGTTCGTGCCGAAGATTTATCCGCCCACCTGATGCGCGCCGTGTTGTCACGTAATCCGGCGCTCGACGCCAGAGAAATTGACGATATCTACTGGGGCTGTGTGCAGCAAACGCTGGAGCAAGGTTTTAACGTAGCGCGCAACGCTGCGCTGTTGGCAGAGATCCCACACAACGTTCCTGCCGTCACCGTCAATCGGCTATGTGGTTCTTCAATGCAGGCGCTGCACGATGCTGCGCGCACCATTATGGTCGGCGATGCCGATATTAGCCTGATTGGTGGCGTTGAACACATGGGGCACGTGCCGATGAGCCACGGCGTTGATTTTCATCCCGGCCTCAGCCGTACCGTGGCGAAAGCCGCCGGGATGATGGGTCTGACGGCCGAGATGCTGGCTAAAATGCACAACATCAGCCGTGAAATGCAGGATCAGTTTGCCGCACGCTCACACCAACGCGCCCATGCCGCCACGGTG
>CAWUIY010000246.1:0-7022 GCA_963922555.1 uncultured Serratia sp.
TGGTTTGCTACCGAGCAGGGCCGCGCGACACCGCTGGATACCCTGAAACGCGCCCCAAAACAGCAACAGGCAATGGCAGCACTGATGCAGGGTAAAATTTATCGTCATCAGATAAATAATATGGAGCTTAACGAGGCAGCGCTTCAGTCGTTGCGATCCAAAGGACTGGCCGATTTACAGAGCGTGGCCCCTGTCGCCCAGGACTGGCGTAAAGATTTCACCGTGGTTGGCGAGCGTTTACGTCTTAATACCGAGCAGGCAACCGCAGTTGGCGCTATTCGTAGCGAAGACCAGCAGTTTTCTGCGTGGCTGCTGGCGGGGATCACTGGGTCTGGCAAAACTGAGGTTTACCTCAGCGTTCTAGAAAATATTCTAGCGCAGGGTCGCCAGGCGCTGGTGATGGTGCCGGAAATCGGCCTGACACCGCAGACGATCGCCCGCTTCCGCGAACGTTTTAGCGCGCCGGTAGACGTGCTGCACTCTGGCCTTAACGACAGTGAAAGGTTGGCAGTTTGGTTGCGGGCAAGAAACGGCGAGGCGGGGATTGTCATCGGCACCCGATCATCATTGTTTACGCCTTTTGCACGACTCGGCGTGATCATCATCGATGAGGAACACGACACCTCCTATAAGCAGCAGGAAGGCTGGCGTTATCACGCGCGCGATTTGGCCGTGTTTCGCGCCCACGCGGAAAATATCCCGATTATCATGGGATCGGCCACCCCGGCTCTGGAAACTCTGCACAATGTGCAACTCGGCAAATACCGCCAGTTAAAGCTCACTAAACGTGCCGGTAATGCCAAACCCGCGGTGCATCATTTATTGGATATCAAAGGATTGCCGCTAAAGGTAGGCCTGTCGCAGCCGCTTATTCAGCGTATGCAGCAGCATCTCAAGGCCGATAACCAGGTAATGCTGTTCCTTAACCGACGCGGATACGCTCCAGCGCTACTGTGCCACGAATGTGGCTGGATAGCCGAGTGTCAGCGCTGCGACCACTATTATACCTTTCATCAGAATCAGCGGCAGCTGCGCTGTCACCACTGTGACAGTCAGCGTTCGGTGCCACACCAGTGCCCACAGTGCGGCTCTACGCAGCTGGTATCGGTCGGCGTTGGCACCGAACAGCTTGAAAACGAACTGGCACCGCTGTTTCCGGATACGCCGATTACCCGTATTGATCGCGACACTACCAGCCGAAAAGGCTCGCTGGAGCAGCATCTGGCCGAGGTTCATCGCGGTGGTGCACGGATCCTGATCGGTACCCAAATGCTGGCCAAGGGGCACCATTTCCCGGACGTTACGCTGGTTTCATTACTCGATGTCGATGGCGCGCTGTTCTCGGCAGATTTTCGTTCTGCCGAGCGCTTTGCCCAACTTTACACCCAGGTTTCGGGCCGCGCAGGACGTGCCGGTAAGCAAGGGGAAGTGGTACTACAAACCCATCACCCCGAGCATCCATTGTTACAGGTTTTGTTGCAGCAGGGCTATGACGCCTTTTCGAAACAAACGCTGGCCGAGCGAAAGAGCGTATTTTTACCGCCGTTCACCAGTCACGTGCTGTTTCGTTCAGAAGATCACGACAATCGGCAATCGGCGATGTTCTTACAGCAGCTGCGTAATCTACTGGAAGCCAGCCCGTTAAAAGATGATTCACTTTGGGTACTCGGGCCAGTACCGGCGCTCCAGGCCAAGCGCAGCGGACGATTCCGCTGGCAGCTGCTGGTGCAGCACCCCTCACGAAAAGTGCTACAACAGGTCATTAAAAGCTCGATGCCGCTGATTGCCAGCCTGCCACAGGCCAAAAAGGTTAAATGGACCTTGGATGTTGATCCTATTGATAATTAATTAAACGGGCGCGCGGTTTTTTGGAACACAGCGCGAAAAAAACACATAAGTCACATTTTTTATGCAATTAGGTAAATAATCCTAGTCACATTCTGTTTAGAATGTGATGAGCTACGCAATCCATTACGTAGCAAAATAGTTCGCGAATAAATAAGCACGGATGCGGTAAATAAATTATAAAAATTAACATCCATGATGTCGTGTCAGATTGATGCAGGTGCAAGGAGAGATGCGTTGGATCAGAACAGAGTTATTCCTACTGCCACGATGAAAGACGTGGCGGAAATGGCCGGTGTGTCGACCGCTACAGTGTCGCGCGCGTTAATGAATCCCGAAAAGGTTTCTGCTTCGACACGCCAGCGGGTCGAGCAGGCGGTCATCGCCGTCGGCTATTCGCCCCACGCTCTATCCCGTAATCTCAAACGCAATGAATCGCGCACCATTCTGGTGATCATCCCCGACATCTGCGATCCGTTTTTTGCCGACTTGATCCAGGGGATCGAGCGCACCGCTGCAGAACATGGTTATCTGGTACTGATTGGTGACTGCGCCCAGCAAAACCAGCAAGAAAAAACTTTTATCAACCTAATAATTACTAAACAAATTGACGGTATGCTGCTTCTTGGCTCAGATTTGCCGTTTGACGCCAGCAAAGAAGAACAACGCAACCTGCCGCCGATGGTGATGGCTAACGAGTTTGCGCCTGAACTTGAATTGCCCACGGTACATATCGACAACCTGACGGCAGCTTATGAAGCGGTGCATTATCTGATTGACCTTGGACATCAGCGTATTGCATGTATTGCGGGTCCAGAAAAGATGCCGCTATGCCAATACCGCCTGCAAGGCTATATTCAGGCTGTGCGCCGCAATGGTCAAACGGTGGAAAGTCAGTATATCGCGCATGGCGATTTTACTTATGAATCCGGTGCGCAGGCATTGGCCATGCTGATGAGCCAGCCAAAACCGCCGACGGCTATTTTTTGTCATAACGACATCATGGCGATCGGCGCGATGTGTGAGGCGAAAAAATTAGGGCTGCGCATTCCGCAAGATTTGTCTATTGTTGGGTTCGATGACATAAAAATCAGTCAGTTTTATGATCCACCGCTCACTACGGTGGCTCAACCAAGATTCCAGATTGGCCGTGAAGCCATGTTATTATTATTGGAACAATTAAACGGCCATTCGGTCCAAAGCGGTTCACGTTTGCTCGAAAGTGAACTGGTTATTCGCGGCAGCACTGCTGCGCCTAAGCGCTAGTTAACAGTCAAGTTTTCAGGATTCTGTAAAATGACGTACTTCTTTAAACATAACGACACAGCGAAACGATAGTGGCACAAAAAGACTATGTGAGCCGTGGACGCTCAGGAGCACGGCGGAAGAAAAGTACCAGCCGTAACAAGAAAAGCAGTTCCCCGATGGTTTCCAAAACCGTGGTGGCTATTGCCGTCGCCGTTTTGGTGGTCTTTGTCGGTGGCCTTTACTTTATCAGCCATAAAAAAATGGAAGAAGCGGAGATTCTGCCGACCCATGCTGCTCGTCCGGGCACAGGCTTGCCGCCTAAACCGGAAGAGCGTTGGCGCTATATTAAAGAACTGGAAAATCGTCAGATGGGCGTACTCACCCCTACCGAGCCAACGTCTGGTGGCGATGTCTCAACTAAAACCCAGCTGACGCCTGAGCAAAAACAATTGCTTGAGCAAATGCAGGCCGATATGCGACAGACGCCGACTCAACTCAATGAGGTGCCTTACAACGATCCGACCCAGGCTACCCGTGCTGCGCCGACGTCCAGACAGCAAGCCAGCCAGCCGACCTTTATGCAGCAGCCGGTTAGAGCCCCGCAGGCACAGCAGCCAGCGCCGGTTCAGCCAAGGCCGAGACCGGTTCAGCAGCAGCCCATGATTACTCAGGCGAAACCAGAGCACGTGAAGCCGCAACAGCAAGCCATTGCTCAGAATGCTCCTGAAAAAGAAAAACCGAAAGAGCAGGAAAAATCCCAGCGCTTTATCGTGCAGTGTGGATCATTCCGCGGTACCGAGCAGGCCGAATCCGTTCGTGCCAAGCTGGCATTTGAAGGCTTCGAGAGCCGTGTCACCTCAAATGGCGGCTGGAATCGTGTGGTCATCGGTCCGTACAACAATCGTGCAGGCGCGGACGGCACACTGTCTCGTTTGAAAGGTTCTGGCATTTCAAGCTGTATTCCTGTCCCCGTCGGGGGTTGAAAACCCATAATCCTCCCCAATCTATACATACAATATGGCCCGCGAAGTTATGGGATCCGTTAAGGGTCGCTTAACTTCGCCGGGATCTCTTCCGTCTGCAACGAGGAACAGCTCGTGACAACAATTGTATGTGTGCGCCGTAACGGCCATGTCGTAGTGGGTGGCGATGGCCAGGCCACGATGGGTAACACCGTCATGAAAGGTAACGTCGTAAAAGTACGTACCTTCTTCAAAGATAAAGTGATCGCGGGCTTTGCCGGCGGTACAGCCGATGCCTTTACCCTGTTTGAGCTATTTGAGCGCAAGCTGGAAATGCATCAGGGTCATCTCACCAAAGCGGCCGTAGAACTGGCAAAAGACTGGCGCACCGACCGCATGTTACGTCGTCTGGAAGCCCTGCTGGTTGTAGCCGATGAAACCGATTCGCTGCTGATTAGCGGTAATGGTGACGTGATCCGTCAAGACAACGGTTTGATTGCTATCGGTTCAGGTGGCGCATACGCCCAGGCAGCCGCGACCGCGCTGTTGGAAAACACCGATTTGAGCGCTCGTGAAATTGCCGAGAAATCGCTGAATATTGCCGGTGATATCTGTATTTATACCAACCATAACCTCAATTTCCTGGAATTGCCTAAGCAATCCCAAGCGTAAGGATCGAATATTATGTCTGAAATGACCCCACGCGAGATTGTCAGCGAATTAGACAGCTACATCATCGGCCAGGACAAAGCGAAACGCGCAGTCGCTATCGCACTGCGTAACCGCTGGCGTCGCATGCAGCTCGATGAAGCGCTGCGTCACGAAGTCACGCCTAAAAATATTCTAATGATCGGCCCAACCGGTGTCGGTAAAACCGAGATCGCTCGTCGTCTGGCAAAACTGGCCAACGCACCGTTCATTAAAGTAGAAGCCACCAAGTTCACAGAAGTGGGTTATGTTGGTAAAGAAGTCGATTCCATTATTCGTGACCTGACCGATTCGGCCATTAAAATGGTGCGTCAGCAGTCAATCGAACGGAACCGCTATCGCGCCGAAGAGTTGGCAGAAGAACGCATCCTCGACGTGCTGATCCCGCCGGCCAAGAACAACTGGGGCCAGCCGGACGAAACCCAGGAAGCCTCTCCTGCTCGCCAGTCTTTCCGTAAGAAACTGCGCGAAGGCCAGCTCGACGACAAAGAAATTGAAATTAATGTCGCCGACACCCCGGCGGGCGTTGAAATCATGGCTCCTCCAGGCATGGAAGAGATGACCAACCAGCTGCAATCCATGTTCCAGAACATGGCGGGTCAGAAACAGAAAGCGCGTAAGCTGAAAATTAAAGAAGCTTACAAGCTGCTGGTTGAAGAAGAAGCGGCAAAACTGGTTAACCCGGAAGAGCTTAAAGAGCAGGCTATCGAAGCCGTTGAACAGCACGGTATTGTGTTTATCGACGAGATCGACAAAATCTGTAAACGCGGTGGCCAGAGTTCAGGTCCCGACGTTTCACGCGAAGGCGTACAGCGTGACCTGCTGCCGCTGGTTGAAGGTTGTACCGTTTCGACCAAGCACGGCATGGTGAAAACCGACCATATCCTGTTCATCGCATCAGGTGCTTTCCAGACCGCTAATCCGTCTGATTTGATCCCTGAGTTGCAGGGTCGTCTGCCTATCCGCGTTGAACTGCAGGCGCTGTCGACCGAAGACTTCGAACGCATTCTGACTGAGCCGAGCGCATCACTGACTCACCAGTATCAGGCGCTGATGCAAACCGAAGGCGTGACCATCAACTTCACTACCGATGGCATCCGTCGTATTGCCGAAGCCGCCTGGCAGGTTAACGAAACCACCGAGAACATCGGTGCACGCCGTTTGCACACCGTGCTTGAACGCCTGATGGAAGATATCTCCTACGACGCCAGCGAAAGCAACGGCGTGACAATCAGCATTGACGCAGAATACGTAGGCAACCACCTGGATGCGCTGGTAGCCGACGAAGACCTGAGCCGCTTTATTCTGTAATTCGCTCAGGACTGCAAAGGTTCGTATCAGGGAGGCTCCGGCCTCCCTTTTTTGCCGCTATCGAAAGTACTCAGCTGTTTATATAGCCGTCATCTCAAACTGAAAGTTGATGATTTTGCCAACAACTGTCAGAAAGGGATATACTTACAACACACGCGAGCAACCAGATAAAAATCCTATGAAATACGATACTTCAGAACTATGCGACATTTATCATGAAGAAGTGAATGTCGTTGAACCCCTGTTCTCCAACTTTGGTGGACGTACTTCATTTGGTGGGCAGATCACCACGGTGAAATGCTTTGAAGATAATGGCTTGCTCTACGATTTGCTGGAAGAAAATGGCCGCGGCCGCGTTCTTCTGGTCGACGGCGGCGGCTCTGTTCGACGCGCACTGCTAGATGCAGGGCTGGCGAATCTGGCTTTGCAGAACGAGTGGGAAGGTATCGTGATTTACGGAGCCGTGCGCCAGGTCGATGACCTTGAAGAGTTAGACATCGGCATTCAGGCGATGGCCGCAATCCCGGCAGGCGCTGCCAGCGAAGGCATCGGTGAGAGTGATATCCGCGTTAATTTCGGTGGCGTCACCTTCTTCTCCGGCGATCATCTGTATGCCGACAATACCGGTATCATCCTTTCCGAAGACCCGCTAGATATCGAATAACCCTCTGTTTCTGCTTTAAAAAACAAAACAAAAAAGACGCTCATGAGAGCGTCTTTTTTATTCTGGAAAAACCAAGATTTAACCGCGTCATTGGCGTTGCAGCAAGCGAGCCGAATCCCGATGAGCTGACACAGGTCAGTGATTCGGGTGAGCGAGCGAAGCTAACGCCGCTGCAGCTTCAAGAACAAAATTAAAATCAAAGATTTAACCGAGTAATTGGAGTTGCAGCAAGGCAGCAAGCGAGCCGAATCCCGATGAGCTGACATAGGTCAGTGATTCGGGTG
>CAWUIY010000247.1:0-6999 GCA_963922555.1 uncultured Serratia sp.
ATGCGCTGATGGCCGTCGTGGTGGGGATGTCGCTGGGCCTTGCCGGGGCCGAGATGCAAACCATCCTGAATAATCCATTGGCTAGCCCGTTCACTCTCGGCGTGTCTTCTGCCGCCGCTTTCGGCGCTGCGCTGGCGATTGTGCTGAATATCGGCATTCCGGGCATTCCTGACCAATGGTTTATCTCAGCTAACGCCTTTATCTTTGCGCTGCTCGCGGCGTTGATGCTTGACGGAATTACCCGCTGGACGCAGGTCGCCAGCTCGGGTGTGGTGCTGTTTGGTATCGCATTGGTGTTTACCTTCAATGCGCTGGTGTCGCTGATGCAGTTTATTGCCTCTGAAGATACCCTGCAGGGCCTGGTTTTTTGGACCATGGGCAGTCTGGCGCGTGCGACCTGGATTAAGCTGGCGGTGATGGCCGCGGCCTTTGTTATCCTGCTGCCGCTGTCGATGAAAAGCTCATGGAAACTCACCGCGCTGCGCCTTGGCGAAGATCGGGCGGTAAGCTTTGGTATTGACGTGCGCCGTCTGCGCCTTGGCACGTTGCTGCGAATCAGCATCTTGTCTGCGCTGGCGGTGGCGTTTGTCGGGCCAATTGGTTTTATCGGGCTGGTTGCGCCGCACATCTCACGCATGATGTTTGGCGAAGATCACCGTTTCTATTTGCCTGCCAGTGCATTGATTGGCGCACTGGTGCTGTCTCTGGCTTCAGTGGCGTCTAAAAATCTGGTGCCGGGCGTGATTATTCCCGTTGGCATCGTGACTTCTCTGGTTGGCGTACCGTTCTTCCTGAGCATTATTTTGCGCCACAGGGGGACTGTATGAGTTTAACGCTGGCAAAACAATCGGTTATAAATGGCACTCAGGGTTTACAAATCCGCAATTTTACCGCCGGTTACCCTAAGCGTGCAGTTATCCGTGATTTGCAGGTACCAAAATTGCCGCGCGGTGAAATTACCGTGCTGCTGGGCCCAAACGGCAGCGGCAAATCGACCTTGTTGCGTGCGCTGGCCGGGCTGAACAAGGCTCAGGGCGAGATGATCCTTGATGGTCATGACCTGATGAAAATGCCTTTCGCCAAACGCGCCGAGCAGGTGGTTTATCTGCCGCAGTCGCTGCCCGCGGGTGTGCATTTACACGTGCTCGAATCAATTATCGTTGCGCAGCGCGCCTCTGGCGGCCAGGCCAATCAGGCTCAAACCACCGCACAGGTGATGGAACTGCTGAAACTGCTCGGCATTGAGCACCTGGCGTTGCGTTATCTGGACCAACTTTCCGGCGGCCAGAAACAGCTGGTGGGCCTGGCACAGTCACTGATTCGCCAGCCTTCGCTGTTGTTGCTTGATGAGCCATTGAGCGCACTCGACCTTAATTACCAGTTCCACGTGATGGATTTAGTGCGTCGTGAAACTCGCAAACGCAACATTATTACCGTCGTCGTGGTGCATGACATTAATATCGCACTGCGTCACGGCGATAACGTGCTGATGCTGAAAGACGGCCAGCTCATTGCCGATGGCAAGCCGGAGGCAGTGATTACCGCCGAGAGTCTGGCAAAAGTTTACGGCGTGAAAGGGCGCATTGAACGCTGCTCGCAAGGCACACCGCAAATTCTGATTGATGGTCTGGTTAATACGCCGACTCTCTGACGGACATAAAAAAGGCGCTCGATGGTTACCACGAAGCGCCTTTTTTACATCATCTTTTCTGACGATCTCTTCCAACTATCTTTTTTGAATGTAGGTCAGTGCCAGCGCGACCGCCAGCACCAAGCCCTTAATGATGTCCATCGCGTAATATGGCACCGACATCATCACCAGCCCGTTTTGCAACACGCCAAGGATCACCGCACCCAACAAGGTTCCCAGTGCATTGGGCTTTCCAGAGCCAGCCAGCGAAAAGCCGATGTAGGCGGCGGCAACCGCGTCCATCAGATAACCGCCCCCGGCGTTAACCTGGGAGGAACCGATACGCGAAGCCAGCAAAATACCGCCCGCACCTGCCAGCACCGAAGACATCAGATAGGCCATCACACGATAACGGGCGGTGCGGATCCCGGCCAGGCGGGCAGCCAGCGGATTACCGCCGATCGCATACATCCGGCGGCCGTGTTTGGTGAGTGACATAAAAAGCTGTACGACTAGAGTCACCACCAGCATGACGATCACAATCATCGGTACCTGACCCAGCAGGTTAAACACCGCAGGCACGGTGCCTTCTGCTATATCCCCGCTCGGCATCAGCATATTTTCAGTGATTGAGCCGCCGAAACTGTAGGTCATCGCCGCGCCCTGAATCACAAACAGGCTGGCCAACGTGGCAAGCATGTCGGGAATTTTCAGGATAACGATCAGCAAGGCATTAAACAGGCCGACCAGCAGGCACAGTGCCAAAGTGATCGCGATAGCTTCAAGGGTATTAAAACCGTGCCAGACAAACATTGAGATCACCAGCGCGTTGGCCAGCGACGCAGTAGAACCTACCGACAGGTCAAAACCGCCCACCGAAAGGGATAGCGAAACGCCAATCGCAATGACCGTAACAATAGCAATCGATCGCATGATATTGATAATGTTCGACATCTCGAGGAAGTTGTTCGACGCAATGCTAAACAGCGCAATCAGCGCTACGACGGTGAGCAGCATCCCCCATTTATAGAGAAATTCAAATACAGTGTGACGCCACGGCTGTGGGGCGTTCAGGGGCATTTCTTTGCTCACGCGGGAGATCCTCCGGTTGAATAATCTAAAAGGGTCTGCTCATCAATATTGGCGGCATCAAGCTCGGCCACAATGCGACCATCCCAAAGTACTAAAATTCGATCACACAGGCCGACCAGTTCGGCAAACTCGCCGGACGCATAAATGACGCCTTTACCCTGCTGCGCCAGTCCATTAATCAGCCGGAACACGTCCTGTTTGGCGCGGATATCCACGCCCTTGGTCGGTTCGTCGAAAATCAAAATCTGGCTTTCGCTGCGCAGCCATTTACCGATCGCCACCTTTTGCTGATTGCCGCCAGACAAGCGAATCAGCTTTTGCGTAGGTCCCGATGTGCGAATACCCAGCCGATGAATGATCTCTGTTGCCCAGTTAAACGCCGCTATGCGATTAAAAATACTTAATCTCGAGAAACTGTTGTCGGCGACCACGCTCAGGTTCATAGGAATATCTTCATCGATAAATATCCCCTCCTTGCGACGTTCCTCCGGCACCAGCGCCAGCCCTTGCTCCACCGATAAATAAGGCTCGCGCGGCTTCCACGGTTTGCCATTAAGCTCACCGCTCACAATCTGGCTCGGCGAGGCACCAAACAGCGCTTTGCACAGTTCGGTTTTGCCCGCACCGGCCAGACCGGCAATACCGAGGATTTCACCGCGATGCAGGGACAGATTGATATCGCGCAGCTTGTGCTTGTCATGCATGCCGACAATTTTAAGCAGTGTTTCATTGCCATGCTGCGGGCGGCGAGGGGGGTAGATGTCATTGATCTGATGGCCAATCATTTTCTCGATAATGTGTTCGTTACTGAGGCCTTGCATGCTGTCATCGCTTATCAACCGACCATCGCGCAGCACGGTCATACGATCACAAATATCGCGTAGTTCATTGATACGATGAGAAATGAACACGATTGCCATGCCGTCATCGCGCAGGCGACGCACCAGCGCAAAAAGGCGCTCGCTTTCGGCGTGGTCCAGTGGCGCAGTGGGTTCGTCGAGGATCAGAAAACGGCATTTATGCGACAGCGCCCGCGCCAGCAAAATCAGCTGCTTTTCCGCCAGCGTGCAGTTTTCGATGCGCTGACGCAGATTGATATTCAGCCCAAGCTGTTCTGTTAATGTTTTGGCTTTTTGGTACAGCTGTGACCAGTTGAGTAAATGACCCGGTTCGGCAAGGCTGTCGAGCATGATATTTTCTGCAACGTTGAGCGTTGGGATCAGCGCAACGTCGACCTCCTGCTGAACCAGATGAATCCCCGATTCTCGAGCGTGATGGGACTGGGAGATTGCCACAGACCTGCCGTCAATCGCTATCTGGCCACTGAAATGGTGATAGGCACCGGAAAGCACGGCCATCAGTGTAGATTTACCCGCGCCGTTGGCGCCAACCAGGGCATGAATCGTGCCGCCTTGCAGAGTGAAGTCGACCTGATGCAGAGCAGAGAATCCGCCAAACGAAATCGAGATATTACGCATCTCCAGGCGCGAGATTTGCGGTAAAGAACTCACGATGCGAGGTGCCTTTTGTTTATTAATAGAGGAGTAAACGGATGGTTTAGTGACGAAATCGTGACTAAAGAAATTATGCTGAAATTTTTAACACAGGCGGGAATTTTAGCAACAAACTTAATGATATAAGCAGGAAGGAAAAGGAATTACACCTTGCTATTGGGGGTGAAAACCCGGCCCCAAACGAGGCGGGAGTCCATTATTCGGCAAGAAAATCATGACGAGTTCGGCAAGCGCTGATAAAGGCATCGAACAGCTGTTTTGACACAGGATCGGTCAGGCTGTGCCATTCAGGGTGCCATTGCACGCCAAGCGCAAACGGATGATGACGCACGCTGACCGCCTCAACCAGATTATCGGGTGCCACAGCTTCGATAGTCAGCACGTCGCCAAGACGTTTGGCCCCCTGACCGTGCAATGAATTAACTTCAAAGCGTTGATACTCTGGCAACAGTTCGGCCAGTAATCCCCCCGGCTGGATCTCTACCGGATGCACCAGATCGTACTGATTGTCATGCGGCAACGCGGTATCTTCGCGGTGATCCATATATCCAGGCTGTTCGTGCACTTTTCGATATAACGATCCCCCGGTCGCGACCACCAGTTCCTGCATACCACGGCAGGCGGCAAACAGCGGGATCCCTTGCGCCAGCGTGGCCTTGATCAGCGCGATGCTGAGCTTGTCCCGTCCCGGATCGGCCAGTTCTTCAACGCCTTCTTCACCATACTGATGCGGCTCGACGTTGCTGGGACTGCCGGTAAGAAAGATGCCGTCCAGTCGAGAAAGAATGCTGTCGATAGCACCTTCGCGAGAAGCCAGCTCGTGGGGCAGGGCGACAGGCAGGCCATGGGCATTAAAGATGGCGTCGAGATATTTCTCGTGCACTGTTAACGCCGGGTTCTCATCAATAATGTTTTCGCACATTACGACACCAATGACCGGGCGATAGTCGGACGGAACGTGATCCTGGTTTTGAATAAAGTCTGAAGTGGAAGATTTATTGTCCATTTTACCGCCTCGTTGAGTGATTAAAATGATGACAGCCCTCCCATTGTTCTGCGTTCGTTCAACAAAAGTGACTTCGCGTGCTCAATGTTTAAAGCTTATTTTTGAATAAATCCGATTTAACAATCTAACAGCCCGTTGCTGCTTTTTCAAACGGCTAAGTGAGCAGAGGGCCGCGTTTGCAATACGCGGGTGAGGGTGAAAGAGGTCAGGTTTTTGGTCAGGAAGGTTTCAGAAACTTCCGGATAGTCTATATTTATAGTGTATTTACACTTATATCAGCGGATTTCACCTTATTTTTATCTTCTATCTGGCACTTTACTTTACGGGAATAACGCAATTGAACAGCGAAAATTAACGTTGGCGCGCCTTACCATGAGGGTAACGCGGTAGACGCCAGCCAAAGGAAAACGGCGGAAATTTTATGCAAGCAATCGATCTGATGACCAAAAACATCGAAGTTGACAACTTCGCAATCCCCGGCGAAGAACAGCGAAGTAGCGCGTTCCAGGATGAAGTCACGAATTACCTGGAACGTCACCCACAGACCCAGCACGTTGATGTCCTTCTTACAGATTTAAACGGCAGTTTTCGCGGTAAACGAATCCCTCTTTCAGCCCTCCGTAAAGTAGAAAAAGGTTGCTATTTCCCCGCTTCCGTCTTCGCCATGGATATTTTAGGTAACGTGGTTGAAGAAGCCGGGTTGGGGCAGGAGTTAGGCGAGCCAGACCGAGTGTGTATCCCCGTTCCCGGCACCTTGACCCCTTCAGCCGCAGATCCTGAACATATTGGTCAACTGTTGCTGACCATGCTTGATGAAGATGGCACTCCCTTTGACGTTGAACCTCGCAATGTGTTGAACCATATCTGGCAGACGTTGCGTCAGCGGGGATTGTTCCCGGTGATAGCGGTAGAGTTGGAGTTTTATCTGCTCGACAGGCAGCGGGATGCCGACGGCGCGCTCCAGCCGCCGTGCACGCCTGGAACGCAAGAGCGCAATATCCAAAATCAGGTATATTCGCTTGATAATCTTGACCATTTTGCTGACGTGCTCAGCGATATTGACCGACTGGCGCATTTACAAGGATTACCGGCCGACGGTGCCGTGGCGGAATCCTCTCCGGGTCAATTTGAGATTAACCTGCATCACACAGAAAATATTCTTAGCGCCTGCGACCATGCGCTGACGTTGAAAAGACTGGTTCGCCTGGTGGCAGAAAATCACCAGATGGACGCCACTTTTATGGCTAAACCTTATGACGATTACGCGGGCAGCGGGATGCACATCCACGTCAGCATGTTGGATGACAACAGTAAAAACCTGTTCTCTGACCAGCAGGGCGAAGATTCCGCGCTGATGAAACGGGCGCTGGCCGGGATGATTGCCATGATGCCGGCTTCAATGGCGGTGCTTGCGCCAAATATCAATGCCTATCGCCGCTTCCAGCCGGGAATGTATGTCCCAACTCAGGCTTCATGGGGCCATAACAACCGAACTGTTGCGCTGCGAGTGCCTTGTAGCGATGCGAAAAACCATCGTGTGGAATATCGCGTGGCAGGTGCCGACGCCAACCCTTATCTGGTGGTCGCTACCGTGTTAGCCGGGGTACTTTATGGCCTCGATCATATTCTTCCGCTGCCAGAACCGGTCACAGGCAACGGGTTGGAACAGGAGGGCATCCCTCTGCCAATACGCCAAAGTGACGCGCTTTGCGAGTTCGATGAAAAAACCGAGCTGAAGAAATATCTTGGTGAACGTT
>CAWUIY010000248.1:0-6968 GCA_963922555.1 uncultured Serratia sp.
TTCTTAGCTTCAGAACGTTTAATCCTGGCTTCAGCAAGGGTAAGCAATGGATAGGTGCCAAAGACTACACGTTTTTCTTTACCTGCAATCCGATATTTAAGCCTCCAACTTTTTGTTCCATTGGGAAAAATTTCCAGATACATACCGCCACCATCGGCAAGTTTGTATGACTTTTCTTTTGGCTTCGCAGAGTCGATTTGTCGAGCTGTAAGCTTCATATGGGGGCATCCATTTTATTGAACCTGGCAATGCCCCCTATCCTGCCCCCAATCGGAACAAGAACGCAATAGGTCACCTTGGACCAAACTGGACCATCGAGAAGTGTTATATTCTGATTTAAAAGGAAAAAGTAGACTAGAAAGGATGTTAATAGAATAAAAGATGGTACGCCCTACAGGGCTCGAACCTGTGACCTACGGCTTAGAAGGCCGTTGCTCTATCCAACTGAGCTAAGGGCGCATTAGACTGCTAAAAGGCAGTACAGCGGACTCGGATTATACGGGCCATCCATGTCGAGTCAATGGGTTTTGCGCTTACTGCTTAATGCCTGAGCAGTTTTGCATGATTTTCTCGAAAAATCGGCGGTGAGCGCACCGAAATTAAATAAATTTCAATAGCTAGGCATCACCGCCGTCTAAGCTGATACGCGTTCGAGCAATCTAGAGCGTGCTATTAAAAGCATTAAAGATAACTTTGGCGGAGGCGTCGTAAGCAGCCTGCTCGCGAGCGGTTAAAGCTGGTTTGAGCACCTTAACAATCCCGCCAGCGCCAATGACTGCCGGTTGACCAATATAAACTTGTTGAACCTCATCCCAGGCGGCTACTGGATAAACGCTCTGCGCATCGGACAGCACGGCATCCACCAGTTTGGCAGTCGCTGTAGCAATACCAAAGCTGGTCCAGCCCTTGCCTTGCAAAATCGTCCAGCCGCCGACGCGCACCGAATCTTCTAGCCCAGCCCAATCCGGCTGTCGTTCTATAGCCAGCTCGCTTACCGGGCATCCACCGATATTAACCGTGCTCCAGGCCACAAACTGGGATTCTCCGTGCTCGCCCATCACATAACCGTTTACGCTTTTCGGATCGACGTTAAAAAGTTCGCCGACCACACGTTTCATTCGTGCGGTATCCAGCGACGTGCCGGTCCCAAACACCTGACTCCTCGGCAAACCGCTGGTCTCACGGACTATTTGTGTAATGACGTCACACGGATTAGTAATATTGATGATCACGCCATTGAAACCGCTGGCGATAAGCTTGGGAATAGCTTCGCGCACGGCATCTCGGGTTTCGGCCAGTTCATCGAGCCGATCCTGTTTCAACAGCGTTTTTGGCCCGACGGCAATCACTACCACATCGGCATCGGCTAGCGCACTGTAATCATTGGCGATTATCGAGGTGCGAGACGCAGTCAGCGACGCCATATCACGCAGTTCCAGCGATTGGGCCACCGCTTTCTTTTCATCTTCATCAACTAACACCAGGATATCGCACAGTCCCTGGGTAACGAGCGAAAATGCCGTATCGGCGCCGACATGCCCCGCCCCGATAATTCCTACCTTACTGGTCATGATTGTGTTTCCTTTTCAAAAAGTGAGTTAAAAAAGTCGCAAAGCTGATGTTGTTTTATTCACTTATAAAACGCATAACTTACGCGGCTGTCACGATTTTTTGGCGTTTAGTGTTAAAAATATCGCCTATCCGTTGAATATCTGTGCATCTTATTATGATTCTGCGCCTGACAGCGGGCGCGCGTTCTGACAAAATAGGCGGATTCCCCCGCACTTAATAAATGATGGATTTTTCCCCAGATGGTAGCAAAGATTATTGACGGTAAAACGATTGCGCAGCAGGTCAGAAGCGAAGTCGCTGAAAAAGTTAAGCAACGTATCGCGCAGGGTAAACGCGCTCCAGGACTGGCCGTTGTGCTGGTCGGTGAAAACCCGGCATCACAAATTTATGTCGCCAGTAAACGCAAAGCCTGTGATGAGGTCGGCTTCCTTTCCCGTTCATACGATTTGCCTGCTACCACCACCGAGGGTGAACTGCTGGCGCTTATCGATCAACTGAATAATGACGACGCAATCGATGGCATTCTGGTTCAGCTGCCTTTGCCAGCAGGGATCGACAATGTAAAGGTGCTGGAAAATATCCACCCAGACAAAGACGTTGACGGCTTCCATCCTTACAACGTTGGTCGCCTTTGCCAGCGTGCACCAAAGCTGCGTCCCTGCACTCCTCGCGGCATTGTTACCCTGCTTGAGCGCTACAATATCGATACCTTCGGCCTGAATGCCGTGGTGATTGGCGCATCAAATATCGTGGGACGTCCTATGAGCATGGAGCTATTGCTGGCAGGTTGCACGACGACCGTGACTCACCGTTTCACCAAGAACCTGCGTCATCACGTCGAACATGCAGATTTAGTCGTCGTTGCGGTGGGCAAACCGGGCTTTATTCCTGGTGAATGGATCAAACCGGGCGCAATCGTGATTGATGTGGGTATTAACCGTCTGGAAAGTGGTAAAGTAGTCGGTGATGTGGAATTTGAATCGGCATCAGAACGTGCTTCGTTCATTACTCCGGTTCCTGGTGGCGTTGGTCCTATGACCGTTGCTACACTAATTCAAAATACCTTGCAGGCTTGCGAGGAATATCACGACGTGAATACTCACTAAGACAGGATGGCATGGAAACTTTTTATCTCGAATCTCACCCGCATGTTGAACTCTGCGACCTGCTCAAATTTATGGGCTGGTGTGAGAGCGGTGCAGCAGCAAAAGCGGTGATTGCCGAAGGTCTGGTTAAGGTCAACGGAAAAGTTGAAACCCGTAAACGCTGCAAAATTCTGGCCGATCAGCAGATCGAATTTGCCAGCAGCAAAATGGTGGTTAAGGCTTCTCAGTAATTAGTTTGATCTGAAGCGCAAAAGAAAACGGCGGCTAAGCAATTAACCGCCGTTTTTTTATGTCTGAAAACAGGCATTAGCCGAGACGCAAACCGCCATCGCAGATAATCGTCTGCCCAGAAATGTAGGTATTTTCAATCAGAGAGGCGATCACCATCGCGACATCTCCGGCATTTCCCACCCTTCCCGCGGGCGTACTTTTAGCATAATCACTAAATATTGCCGCTTTATCCTCCGCCGATAAAAAGTCCCACCACGGTGTATCAATGACTCCCGGCGAAACTCCATTGACCCGCAGCGGGCGTAATTCTGAAGCAAGAATGGGTACCAGCGCTGCGATCGCGGCATTAGCTGCGCCGATCCCAGCCGTGCCAGCCATGGCTGCATGGGCTGTTACCGCAGCAAGAAAAGTGATGCTGCCGTCTTTGCGAAGATAAGGGATTGCAGCCTGAGCCGATGCAAAATGCGGGTAAAACTTTTCCTCAAAACCGGCCTTCACATCATTCAGTGCCACCGAAGAAAAGGGTCCTGCGCCTTTAGTGCTGCCCAACGCCAATACCAGATGATCGAAACTCTCGATCTGGCTGAAAGACTTTTGCAGCTCATTCTCTTGCGTTGCATCGACAATCATGGTCTGGATGTCTCCAGAGAGCGACTCAGCAGCGTTTTTTAGCCGCTTTGCATCCCGCCCCGCTATCGTAACTTTATGGCCTCGGGCAAGAAGCAAACTCGCCGTTGCCAGGCCAATACCAGATGATCCACCCATAATAAGCGTGTGTTGCTGTGACATAAAAACACTCCTTTGATAGAAAATAACCTTCGCCAGCGCTTCTTTTTAAAGCACCTGGGGGAGTTTAATCAGATCACAAATGGCAAACAGTTCTGATACTATCCTGGTATCAGTACTGCTATGGTAAACGTCAATGCAGGATCAAAATCTGTTCGAAACAGAGTCAAGACTCAGGGAGTTTGGAAATTTCCTGCGGTCACGCCGTGAAAAATTAACGCCAAAAGAAGTCGGCCTTCCTGCTGGATTTAGACGCCGCACCCCAGGGCTTCGACGCGAGGAAGTTGCCCAACTCGCAGGGATTGGCGCTACCTGGTATACCTGGCTGGAACAGGGCCGCGATGTACGTCCATCTGCTGAAGTGCTTGACGCAATCGCCTCTGCACTCAAACTTTGCCCAACTGAAAAACGGCATCTTTTTACCCTCGCCTCTGTCCCTACTCAAGAGCGAAGGTCAGAGGAAGCAGAACAAGTCCCTGATGCCATTACCAGAATGTTGAATGGCATGAAAAATCAGCCTGCCTACGTGCTGGGACGACGATGGGACGTGCTTGCCTGGAATAGCACTGCGGCAGAAGTATTCGGTGATTTTGCGCAACTCGAGGGCGACAGGCGGAATCTTATTTATATGATGTTTGCCTCCGCGTCTCACCGGCGTTTATTCGCTGACTGGGAACTGTTGGCCCCTGCCTCATTGGCGATGTTCAGGGCAGATTGCGCTTTTTACACTGGAAATGCCGATTTCGAACGCCTGATTACCGCGCTCAAAAAAGAAAGTAAGGAGTTTGATACATGGTGGCCGCGCCATGAGGTCATGTATCAGGCACCAACCGTTAAACGAATTCAGCATCCCGATGCCGGCCTGCTGATTTTCGAGTATATGAGTCTACGCGTGGATGCGTGTCCTGGAATGCGGCTTATCGTTTGCACACCCCAGAACACGCTGATTTAGAAGGGTTTTAAAACTTAAACTTTCAAATTGCAGCTATGCAAACAGCTTATGCCGCACTGTTTTGAAAAGAGACGATTTATTTACGACGCCAGGTGGTGCCTGATGCGCCATCTTCTAAAACGATGCCCATCTCATTCAAACGATCGCGAGCCTGGTCAGCCATTGGCCAGTTTTTGCTTGCGCGCGCGTCGTTACGCTGTTTGATCAGTGCCTCGATTTCAGCCACTTCACCGTTGTCGTCCGCCTGAGCCCCGGATTGCAGGAACTGTTCCGGATCCTGAGCCAGCAGGCCCAGCACGCCAGCAAGACGGCGCAGTTCTGCAGCCAAACCATTTGCCGCTTGCGGATTTTCACTTTTCAGGCGGTTTATATCGCGAGCCATATCAAACAGTACGGAATAGGCTTCCGGCGTATTGAAATCGTCGTCCATTGCCGCACGGAAACGCGCTTCGAACGCTTCGCCACCCGCCGGTTGTGCATCAGCATCAGTGCCACGCAGCGCGGTATACAGGCGTTCCATCGAAGTGCGAGCCAACTTGAGATTCTCTTCGCTATAGTTCAGCTGGCTGCGATAATGACCCGACATCAGGAAGTAACGCACGCTTTCGGCGTCGTAATACTTCAGTACGTCACGCACGGTAAAGAAGTTATCCAGCGATTTGGACATCTTTTCACGGTCGATCATCACCATCCCGGAGTGCATCCAGGTGTTAACGTACGGGCCATCATGCGCACAGCTCGATTGGGCGATTTCGTTTTCGTGGTGCGGGAACATCAGGTCAGAGCCGCCGCCATGGATATCAAAATGCGATCCCAGCTGTTTGCAGTTCATCGCCGAGCACTCAATGTGCCAGCCCGGACGACCATTGCCCCACGGTGAATTCCAGCTCGGCTCGCCCTCTTTCGACATTTTCCACAGCACGAAGTCCATCGGATTGCGTTTGACGTCAGCCACTTCTACGCGAGCGCCTGCCTGGAGCTGGTCGAGATCCTGACGAGACAGTAAACCGTAGTCAGGATCGCTTTCAACCGAGAACATCACGTCGCCATTGACTGCAACATAAGCGTGATCGCGGTCGATCAACTGCTGCACGATCTCGATGATCTCTGGAATGTGGTGCGTTGCACGCGGCTCCAGATCTGGTGGCAAAATAGCAAGAGATTCAAAATCGGCATGCATTTCAGCAATCATGCGATCGGCAAGATCGTTAAATCCTTCACCGTTTTCGGCTGCACGTTTAATGATTTTGTCGTCGATATCGGTGATATTACTCACGTATTTCAGCGAATATCCCAGATAACGCAAATAGCGTGCTACGACATCGAAAGAAACAAAAGTGCGGCCGTGTCCGATGTGACAGAGGTCGTAAACGGTAATCCCACACACGTACATACCGACTTTTCCGGCATGAATTGGTTTAAATTCCTCTTTTTGGCGACTCAGGGTATTAAAAATCTTCAGCATCGAGCTATTCCAATTGTGTTGTGGGTAAATTACTTAAACGGCAGAAATATACCGATAATAACGGTCATAATATAACGAAAAGGAATCCACCGAAACGGTATAAGCCCATTCGGCGCGATATTGGCCGCCAAATAAACGTTATAATATAACATTTTTATGCATTTTGGGACTGTCATTGACTTTAAAAAGAAAGGTCCTAATGCAGAAGCTGACGGCTACTTTTGAGTTATGGTATAAGAAAAGGCTATAGTACTGCCTCTTAATGAGTAAACACTAACAAAAGCAGGATGATTATTATGGTCACTTTTCACACCAATCACGGCGACATCGTTATCAACACTTTTGCTGACAAAGCGCCAGTCACCGTTGAAAACTTCCTGAACTACTGCCGTAAAGGGTTCTACGACAACACTATTTTCCACCGTGTTATTAACGGCTTCATGATCCAGGGCGGCGGTTTTGAGCCAGGCATGAACCAGAAAAACACTGACGCACCAATCAAAAACGAAGCGAACAATGGTCTGAAAAATACCAAAGGCACGCTGGCAATGGCTCGTACCAACGATCCGCATTCTGCAACTGCACAGTTCTTTATCAACGTCACCGACAACGATTTCCTGAACTTCAGCGGTCAGAACGCACAGGGCTGGGGCTACTGCGTGTTCGCAGAAGTGACCGACGGTCTGGACGTGGTAGAAAAAATCAAAGCCGTTAAAACTGGCCGCAGCGGCATGCACCAGGATGTACCAGTAGAAGACGTAATCATCAAAAGCGTTACTGTTAGCGAATAACGCGCTCAGGAATGACAACGCTTTTAATCGCAGATATCCATCTTTGCGAACAGGAACCGGCAATT
>CAWUIY010000249.1:0-6966 GCA_963922555.1 uncultured Serratia sp.
GGCCGCCTTTGGAGGTCAATAAAGTAGGGAGGTTTGATCTAAGAAAAAGTCAAAAAGTGCTCATTTCTTAAACGTGATATTGATCACAATTAAGCTTTTGCTATTATTAGCGCCAATATAGAAGGCGAAAAATTGACAGGCCACTGCGGGCAAAGGTTAACCTTTTCTTTACGCAGCGTAAGTCGATGATCGTTTGCTATCAGGTTGTTGATTTAAAAGGATATTGTGAAGGTTATCATTATTGCTTGTGCGGCAAGTCTCGCATTTATAGTAATGATGAACTTGCCGTTCATAATGCATGTTTCAAAAAACTAATGTCCGGGATAGGCTTTCGCCCCCTGATCTCCTTGTTCTGAGGTTCGTATGCTGAAATTGGTTATATATTCCAGCCTCGCAGTACTGCTGGCCAATCTGGTGATTGACCTGCCCTTTGTACTGGAATCGAGCGGTTTTTAATTAAACCTCAAGGAGCAGCGTTTCGGATCAGAACACCAATTCCCAAACGATGATGGCAACGATTGCCAGCATGGCAACCATCACTTCAACATCCTGAATGGTGACTTTGCTATGAGTTTTGACCTGTGCAATGTTCATGTTGACCCCCTCCATTTGTTTGACAAATAGTGGCGCGAAATTGAACATTTTATCGTGATGTAGATCAAAGTCAGTGCAAGATACTTTCATATTTTTTAACAAGACGACGCGAGTATGTTAAATAAAATAATGCTTGCGTAAGTTTTTCTGACGTGCGTTAATGCACTCCTCGGTTTGTAGTACAGACCTTATGAAAGCAATTTTAGTAAAGTAGTTCACTGTATTAGCGTTATCCTCACTAGATATCTCTTCACCGCGAATTTCCTTCTTTAGTGCCCCATAAGTATCACAACTAAAAAGCAGACCTCAATCGCCCTATGGCGGCAAAATATAAAGGAAATTAATATGTCTACTAAAATGACTGGTTTGGTAAAGTGGTTTGACGCTGGTAAAGGTTTTGGTTTTATTTCTCCTGCTGATGGCAGCAAAGACGTGTTCGTACACTTCTCTGCAATCCAGAGCAGCGATTTCAAAACTCTCGATGAAGGCCAAAAAGTTGAGTTCTCTATCGAGAACGGCGCTAAAGGTCCATCAGCAGTAAACGTTGTTGCACTGTAATAAGTGAACAGCGCGGCAGACTTACGGTAGCGATGACGGCATAGACCCGAGCAGTTAAGCCAGCCCAAGCTAAAAAACCCGCCATGAGCGGGTTTTTGCTTTCTATAACTCGAGATTATGCATTCTGATTTGATTGCTTAATATGCTGATAGGTTGCCAGTTTAGTTAGCACCACCGCTGCTAAAGCAATGATCCCCCCTAACAATGTTGCCTCCATCCTTTGAGCAGCAATATTTCCCGATACAACACTGATGCCTGAAAGCATAAAGATGATCATCATCGTAATGAAAAACGTGAAGATGGCATACACTTTTGGCGTCAATGAATAAGACATGCTGACAGCAATAAAGGCCGATATAAAAAACGCGGCTACGATAATCAGCGGGTCTTGCCAGTATCCACTTAAGGCTCCAGCGACTAATCCTCCGATAAATGTGCCCATAATTCTCGCCGGAACTCTGAGTAAAGATTCGTGGTAGTCGTTGCGTAGACAAATAAGCAGTGTCATTTCAGCCCAGTAGCTGTGTTGGATATGAAAGGTGCGAGCAACAAAAAGGGTCAATCCCATGGCTGAAGCACCAAAAATAATCGACCATTTAAGATGAATTCTTCGTTGATTCATCAGGCTAAGCTGTTCCGGGAACCGAATTGTCTTAAGGTTGCTCAGTTCACGTCGGTTAAATCTCAGCCCCTGAAAGAACATTCCCAGAGAGAAAATCTGCAATAAACTTCCTATCCCCATCAGCAGTGCGCGGTCGCCTGCCTGTTCTAAAGTGCCAGGGAAAAATCCGGCGACGAGAAACGCGATGCTGGACTGCAAAAAAATCCATCCCACATTGCTGTTAATATCTGAAATCACGATATTAAGAGCGGTTGCCGCCACAGCGCCTGCCAGATAAAGCAGGTGAATATTGCCCGCCAGACTGCCTAACATGGCAGACAGACTCAGGCCCAAAGCTGTCGCTAACAGCACCACAAAGGTGGAGCCTTTCCAGGTTTTATTGGCCCCAAAAGACAATGAAAGTGCGCCGCTGGCGATGAGTGTCGCCTGCGCTTGCTTACCAAAGTAAAAACCCAACGCGACAATGACAATAATTGCCGGTAAACAGCACAAGGCCAGCAGGATATTGTGTCGGGTTCCTGGTTGAATACTTATCAAACTTAAAAATCTCCAGAAAAAATGTGCAATCGCGAACGACGAGCAGCATAGCTTTTATCGTCAGACACTGCGGCAGGCCAAGTCTGAAAGGGTAACATGGATTGATGCGCTGGGTTTGGAAGGCATGTCTTTGACGGCAACAGGAGTTTGCAAAATGTAAATTTCGCTTAATCGGGTACGTCATTTTTTTGTAATGATTGAGTCATGTTGGGGTGGGAGCCAGGCCCATACACTGGCCCCCATGGCGCAGCAGCCTAAACATCAACTCTCATTAAGGAACAATCATGCAAACTTCATTTAAAAAACGTCTTATTATGTCTTCCGTTACCGCATTGTTATTGGCTGGCGTAGCCGTTCCAGCCTTGGCCACCCCGGTTAAAAATATCGTGCTGGTACATGGTGCGTTTGTGGGGGGTTCGGGATGGCGTCCGGTGTACGATATTCTGACGAAAGACGGCTATAACGTGACGTTGGTGCAAGAGCCTTTGACCTCTTTCCCGGAGGATGTCACCGCGACAAAACGTATTCTTGATGAGCAAAACGGCCCGGCAATCCTGGTTGGACACAGCTACGGTGGTGCGATTATCACCGAGGCGGGTAATGACCCGCACGTTGCCGGGTTGGTTTATATCGCTGCCCATGCGCTGGATACGGGTGAAACCGAAGCCAGTAACGGTAAAAAATTCCCTAATACTGCCCGGCCTTTCGTTAAATCCGCTGACGGCTATTTAACGATTAACGCGGATAATTTCCCTGCTGATTTCGCCGCCGATTTGCCTTTGAAAGAGGCCGAATTTGAAGCCCATGCGCAGATGCCAACTAACGCCAGCGTATTTACCGCCAATATTCCTGACCCTGCGTGGAAGGTAAAACCAAGTTGGTATATGGTGGCTGAATCCGACAAGATTATTAACCCGAATCTTGAACGCATGTACGCAGCCCGTGCCCACAGCCATAAGGTTGAAATTCCGGGAGCCAGCCATTCCGTTTATGAATCACATCCAAAAGAAGTTGCCGCGCTGATTGAACAGGCAGCCCAGCACGCGCTGAAATAATCATTCTGTCGAACTCAGGAATAATAGGGCGCAGCATTTGCGCCCGCTACACTTGATTCAGGGGAAAATGACGTGAGAATTCTGGTGATTGAAGATGAGCCGAAGGCGGGCGAATATATGCGCAGTGGCCTTACCGAAGCGGGATATGTTGTCGATGTTGCCGTTAATGGCCTCGACGGGCTGCATCTTGCCCAGGAATTTCTTTACGACTTAATCCTGCTGGATGTCATGATGCCGGAAATGGACGGTTGGGAAGTCATGAAACGGTTGGATAAACAGGTTAAAACGCCGGTACTTTTTCTGACCGCCAGGGGAACGCTGGAGGATAAACTCAAAGGACTGGATCTCGGCGCGGACGATTATTTGGTGAAGCCATTTTCTTTCGCCGAGCTGCTGGCGCGGATCCGCGTTGCTCTGCGTCGTGGTGTTCAGGTAAAGCAGGAAGAGATCCTTGAGCTTGCCGACCTGCAAATTGACGTTCCCAAGCGGCGAGTTGTTCGCAGTGGCAATCGCATCACACTGACTAATAAGGAATTTAATCTTCTTCATCTGTTTATGCTGCATGAAGGGCAGGTATTGTCGCGTTCGGTGATTGCCTCCAGAGTCTGGGACATGAATTTTGATAGTGACACCAATGTGGTCGATGTTGCCGTGCGTCGATTGCGGCAAAAGATAGACGATCCCTTCGAGATCAAACTGATCCACACCGTTCACGGTGTTGGATATCGCTGCGAAGATGAATCATGAAGGCGATTTCCCCCCAAGGGCGCGTGACCGCTGCCCGGCGCATCTCTCTCACGACCCGTCTCTCTATGATCTTTGCGTTGCTCTCTTTTATGGTCATCGCGTTGGTGGGGTTGATTCTTTATAACACACTGGAAAAGCAGATAAGCATTCGTGACGACGGGGCACTACTGACTCGCGTCGAGCAAATTCGTACCTTGTTACGTGATGAAGATGTTATCAACCTTATCCATGATAAACCTCAGCTTTTTGCCAATATGCTGGGTAATCATGAGGCGCTTTTAGTGGTGCGATTTCCGGGCCAGCCGCCGCTGATCGAAGTTAATCCTGGCCATTCGCCGATACCCGATGTGCCGCCAGTTCCGGCCAATGCCGATCTTACACTGGCCGCGGTGCAGCACAGCATGTCTCGGGACGACACGCCTTTTATCTCTGTGGCCGCTGCGGCACAAACTTCCGATGCACCACATCAGTTGGAAATTATCAGCGGGCGCTTGCTCACTGAGCGAACGCGTTTATTAGAGGTCTATCGGGATCAGATAATATTGCTGGCGGCAGCGGCGGCGATATTAACCGCGCTGCTGTCTTACTGGATTGCACGACGGGGATTAAGCCCCTTGCAGAGTCTGGCCGGTCAAACGGCTGCTATCGGTATTCGTAATCTTGCCGTGAGAATTGATAGCACGCAGGCACCGCGCGAACTTCTGGCGCTAATCGACAACTTTAATCAGATGCTAGACCGGCTTGAGAATAGCTTTACTCAACTCAGTCAGGTGTCAGCCGATATGGCACATGATTTACGTACGCCAATTGGCAATTTACTTGGACAAACAGAGGTTGCCCTCAGCCAGCGGCGCACGGCGGAATATTATGAACAGTTGCTTGGCTCCAATTTTGAGGAGTTGATGCGTTTGTCGAAAATGACTGACAATATGCTGTTTTTAGCCCGTGCAGAGCATGCAGATCACGCGATTGAACGCGCTAATCTCAAGATTAGTGAAGAGTTTGAGCGCGTCGGCGAATATTTCGAAGGCCCTGCCGACGAGCGCGAAGTGCGGCTTAACGTCCAGGGAGAGGGCGAAATTTGGGCCGATGCCAATTTACTGCGTCGTGCGCTTGCTAACCTGCTGGCCAACGGGATCCGTTATGCCGACGCGGGCAGCGAAATATTGCTGTTGGCTCAACAGGAACCTGCTGGAACAAGGATTAGCGTGACAAACCGCGGGCCGACTATCGACCCGAGCCATCTCGACCGTCTTTTCGATCGTTTTTATCGTGCTGATGTTTCACGTAATACCTCAGCCCATGCCAGTGGTCTGGGACTCTCTATTGTGCGCAGTATTATGGTGTTGCACCAGGGCCACTGGCAGGTCAGCAGTGAAAATGGGTTCACCCGCTTTACCCTATTTTTCCCTCGAGATAGTCTTTCTAGTAATAACCAGAATTCAGACGGAATGCTCTGATTAACATTGTATGGTGGTGATCAGCTTCGCAATATGAGCCATAAGCGACTAACCTTAAAATATAGATTTTTGAGGCAGTAGTGGAGGTATTTTTCTGCCACTGTGTTTGCTTGTAAAATATTAGGGGGTTGATATGTTATATTCAGAGCAATCAAAAAATAATAAGCAAAATTACGGTATTATTGCAGTCGATAAACAGGGCGGAAAGGTATTATTTCTTAATCCTGAAACGCTAAAAATTGAAAAAACACTCACTGGTTTTCCGCCTAATCCTCATGAGTTATTGATTATTCCACAACATAATAAAGCCTATGTGCCAATATTTGGCGATGGTATTCATGGCGATAATCCGCATCCCCAACATCAAATTGCCGTTATCGATCTATCCACTCGTGAGCTAAGCGGCTTTATCGAGTTAAGCCCGTTGGAATCCCCACACACCGGGCGTTTAGGCAACGATGGTTATGTTTATCTGTGCTGTGAAAATAGCGCAGCTATAGTGATTATCGATCCGGCTCAGGATAAAATTATCAGGACGATCAAGGTTCCCTCAACTAATACGCATCGTCTGAGCGTTACGCCGCAAGGAGATAAACTTTTTACTGATAATGAAGAGGACGCCACCGTAACTGTGGTTGAACTTGCGCATACTAGCGGAAAAGTGATTGATAATATCCCTATGCCCGGCGCTGTGAATGGTATTGCCGCTGCGCCTCAGGGAACCTCGATAATAACCAGTAATGCCGACAAACCTGAGCTGGTTATTATTGATAGTAAAACGCATAAAATTACTAAACATATTCCGTTGCGTGGACACAAAAACGGTGCACAAATAGTACGCTTTAGCCTAGGCGGTGAATTATTAATCGCCATTGGCGATCAGGAGCCGGTGGCAACATTATTCGACGAAAATCTTAACGAAATAGCCTGCTTCAGCGTAGGTAATAAGCCCATGGACGGCTGTTTTAGCCCGGATAATCAATGGCTGCTGATTGCTAATGAAAAAGACGGCACGGTAAGCGTCATCGATATCGCACAACGCAAAGTGGTTTCCACCCCCCACGTAGGTGTCGGCTGTGAGGTGCTCAGCTATTACGCCGAAAAGGCAACTTAATGGCAACTCCTGGGTAATCATGAGGATTAAAGCTGGTTGTTGGCGCATATTCTGTGAATAATCGGACCAAGAGATTGATTTGATTATTCAGGGACCCGATGACGATTAACAATGCTTTACCTCCTTT
Source organism: uncultured Serratia sp. (assembly GCA_963922555.1). Lineage (GTDB taxonomy): Bacteria > Pseudomonadota > Gammaproteobacteria > Enterobacterales > Enterobacteriaceae > Rouxiella. The sequence goes on from CAWUIY010000249.1 coordinate 6,815, forward strand.
TTCCCCATTAATGCCCGCGCTTTCGCAACGCAAGGTTAAGCTTTTATCGCTGGCTGGCGTGGTGGTTATGGCCTTGCTGGCGGGATGCAGTTCGCCAAAAAAGCCGGTCACTAATAAAAGTCCGCAGGAAGTTCGCGCTGATATCGTCAGTC
>CAWUIY010000250.1:0-6954 GCA_963922555.1 uncultured Serratia sp.
CAGCGCTGATTATCTTCAGTAACCCATTCGGTTTTGGAGGCCAGTAGCTGACCATCTCCGCCGATAGCATCACCCAGCGGGTAGCCTTGCTGATAATAACCATCAGTATAAATATGGTGCTGGTAGCTATAATTTTTTGCTTTAAAGTTGGTGCGAGTATCGTGGCCTTCGATATACCAGTTGATCTCGTTTTTATTCCAACTTTGGTGGCCCTCGATACCGGCGAGATACATATTGGCGGAAGGCAATTTTCCTGATTCATCTTCGCCGATCATCTGACCATAAAAACTCACTGGAATACCCAGCGTAGGTTCTAGTTTATATTTGAAATCAAACCCTGCCAGCTGGTTGCCTGGCTCATTGGGATCGTTAGAGGCGGTATTATCATTACCGATTGCCGCATTCCAGAAATTATCCAGAGAATGTGGACGGCCTTCGCCAGCCCACTGAATAATGCGCGAAGCACCCAGCTCAAGCGAGTCGAATGGATTAATACTTAAGCGAGCGCCAATAATCTTTGTTTGAGGGACAGCGGTATACTGCGAGATCTGGCTGGCGGATAATTGGTACTGCCAGGGCCCTACCCAGTTCATCCACCAGGTTTCAGGCGCATCCTGGCTATCACGCTGCAACATAAATCCAGTCAGTGGGCGGGCCGTATCCGAGCGAATCAAACTACCTTCATAACCAGGCCCCCACCACTGTGGTGTTTCACCAAATGAAAGCCATTGACCCCATATTTCTACCGCGCCGTAGCTGTTATTGAGGTTTGCATGGGAGGGCGAACCTATTTGTTCGTGGCCATCAACGTTGCCAACCAAATGAATATCCCACCAGTCGCCACTTTGGTTGGCAGCTATAGAGAGTGTTTCATTAGCCGTTGGCGTTTGTGCAAAGCCCTGTGGCAAGCCCGGTTTGTGAGTCGCAGCATACCCCGTAACATGCACGTCAGATTTCAGACTGCGCAAACGCGCCTGAACCCGGTCAACAGCTAACTGTTCAGAAGTGTTTGATGGCTGGGCTTTTTTGAGCGCTTGTTCTACGGCCGTCTGACTCAATGGCCAAGTCGTTAAACTTAGATGAATCACACCACGGTCGGCAAGCCAGGTTAAATCTGAACGTAGGTCGCTATCGGGGAGCAGCAGTCCATTTGCCAAAGCGCTGCCAAAGGGTAAAAAAACCAGTCCAACACAAAGCTTAAGAAAACAACTTTTTGAACGACCTGGTTTCATTTCCACTATTTTAGCCATCAGGGGATGCCTCTCATCTAGGATGATGAACAATGGTGTCAATTAGCGATGGGATGTTCTTTCTGAATAATATTTTCAGCGTAGTAGATTAATGATCTGACTTAAGTTGAATTACAAATGCTTTACATTTGTAAGAAATAATGCATTGTCGGCATAAAGAGATAGCTACCCTGCCTCTTAGCCGTTAAATATGAGTGAAATACAGGCTGAATAGCACGCCAATCGTTATTCGTGGCACCACGGGACAGCACCTCAGGATAAGATGATTTTTAAGGCAATCTATTAGTCTTTAAATCCTTAATTATGATTAGCGAGATTGGCAAATGATGACCATTCAAACCCCAAAGGAAGTCACCGAGGCTTTTTTTCATCGTATAGCGACAGCAAAAGATGTCCATGAGATAGCTGAACTGGTGAGTGAAAATGTAGACTGGTGGGTGGCTGGAAATACTCTCGTCGTTCCATGGATTGGCCGCAAGCAAGGAAGAAAAGGTGTAGCAGAATTTTATGCGCAAATACGCGCACAGCTTTCATCAGAACATTTTGAAATTAAGGATATATTGTTCAAAGATAAGCACGTAGTGGCTATCGGTGAGCTTGCATCACGGGTTAAAAAGACGGATAAGCTGATTGAAACCGAATTTGTACTCGATATGTGCATTGAAGAGGGTCTGATTACCCGTTTTCGCATGTTTGAGGACAGCCACGCGGTTTCCGAAGCCTGTCTTTGAATGATATTGCCCCCATTCACTGCATGATAGCGAACGGTTCCAATAACAGGGGCAGTTCGCTGACTTAATATCCTCTTCAATACTGTCCGGCTTCTTAGCGCATGCCGAGGATCGCTCAACCCAGCCATTTATAACCCGCCACTATGGGCGCTCACACCAGTAATATTGACAGGCCCTACTGGCTGATATAGCCTGCTGTTCAGCCCGCTGCTGATGAGGGCGATCTCAGTCAGAGCAGCCATATTTAAAGAAGCTCGCACAAGGCAATTTGCGCGGGCTTTTTGCTTTTTATGATTTTTAAATTGCCGCCAATTTCAAAATCCCGCTTTTCATTCAGGTAGCCTGATGTCCAAGATAATCGATAACTTTATCGCCCCACCCTGCCATGACGAGATCGAGATTCTTTACCAGGACGATCATCTGGTTCTTATCAATAAGCCTTCCGGGCTGCTTAGCCTATCGGGCAAGAATCCGCAAAATGTAGACTCCGTACATCATCGGCTGGTGAAAATCTTCCCTGGCTGCACCCTAATTCACCGCCTGGATTTTGGGACCTCTGGATTAATGGTGATTGCCCGCAACAAGGCTATCAATGCCGCCCTTTGCCACCAGTTCAGCCAGCGTACCGTTACCAAGATCTACAATGCGCTGCTTTGCGGACACCTGGACGATGACAATGGAGTGATAGACGCCGCGATTGCCAAGGCCCCTGCCTTGTTCCCATTGATGTCGATTTGCGCTATCAACGGCAAGCCCGCGCGTTCCGGCTATCGGGTCGTTGAACGCTTTTATCGTCAGTCGGACAATGGCGCATCATTTCCGTTAACGCGCGTACAGCTCATTCCGGAAACCGGGCGTACTCATCAGCTTCGCATCCACTGCCAGCACGCAGGACATCCTATACTAGGCTGTGATTTGTATGGCGGACTCTCTCAGCAGGGCACAGAAAAAACTCCGCGCCTGATGCTACACGCCAGCGAGTTAAATTTTGTCCATCCAGTCAGCGAAGAATTGATAAAGGCGCGTAGTGATAGCCCGTTCTAAGGCAGATTATCTAAAGACTATATAGAATGATAAAGGCTATATTTAATCGCCATACCTCCCTCTTGTTATTTTATTTGTGCTTCCCCCTAACCTTTAGCAAATAACGCAAAGTCAATTTGTAGTGCGATGCAAAGATAGCTGTATCGAGAGCTGAGGTTTTAAAGTCTACTTTATCAATACCTGCCATTTCGACTTAGCACGCGATGTGCTTTAACTTTTTCTTAAAATCAATTTAACTAATTGAGAACAAAGTCCATTTTGGCCAAGCTGGCAATAGGTTAATAAGCATTCGATCGCCTCTTCCCAGCTTAGAAAATCCACAATGGGCTTTCTGCTATTTAAGCAGATTGGTGATATTTAAATGGATACTTTGAGTTTCCCCAAAGTGATTCTCAACAGCCCGACTCTCAAGAAGGTTCTATGATTTTCAAATTACATGGCCTCAAGCAAAAAGTACTCTGCGGCTCTCTGCTCATGGCCTTATCAACGGGATTCGCCAGTTCGGCAGACCTGATTGTTTCTGCCAATGATGGTAAATATCAACGCGTCAATGGACAGGATACTTTCCCGGTTCACGCTTCACCGGATACGTTAACCGTATTTGATGCCAGCAAGTTTCCAATGAAGTTGCTGCACACGGTGCCTGTAAGCTTTGGTATTCAGGGACCGCCGCAAGCCGTGGCTATTACCCCTGATGGTAAAATTGCGTTTGTAAGCGCCCCGACGCAATACAATCAGCAAACCCATACGTTGATTACCGAGAAATACCTGCAAGTCATCGCCCTTGATAAAGCTAAACCGGAAGTGACAAAGCTGGCATTGCCGACGAATCCGCAGGGGATCGCGGTGAATCCTGAAGGGACTCTGGCACTGGCCGGTGGAGTTGATGGTGTGCTGTATGTGCTTAAAATCGCCGACAATGCCGTGACGTTATCGAATATGATCCATCTTAGCAGCGGCCGATTAGCGGGTGTGAGTTTCACCCACGATGGGAAACATGCTTTGGTCGCCTTGCGCGATCAGCAAGGTATTGCCGTGATCAACATCGATGGAGAAAAAGTCTCGGATAGCCGGGTGCGCCTCAGCAGCGGCGTGGCTCCTTACACCATCGACGTGTCGAGCGAGGGTCATTGGGCTGTGGTGAGCAATGTCGGATTAGCCGGACTTACCGACGATCACACGCAAAAAATTGCCGACAGCGACAGCATTAGTTTACTCGATACCTCTGTCTACCCGTTTAAAACCGTGCAGTATCTTACCGTTCCTTCACTACCAGAAGGGGTCGCTATTTCTCCAGATGGGAAGTGGATAGCCGTCTTGTCAATGGATGGGTCAAACCTGCCTAAAGGGAGCCAGGGCCAGCATCCACAGGGAAAATTGACCCTGTTTGCCATCGAGAATGGCAGTGCCCGTCAGGTTAGTGAGGTGCCGGCAGGAACGGCGGGTCAAGGCGTGTTGTTTGCTAAGGATAGCCAGCACATCATCGCCCAGTTTAACGTTGAAAAGCAGCTGGCTGTTTATAGCATCAAAGATAAAAAACTCGTCAAACTGCCGGATACTGTCCAGTTAACTGCTGGACCAGCATCAATCCGCAGCATGCCGCGTTAACATTCGTTTAGAACCCGTGCTGATTTTTAGCCGCCTCGGGAGTAAATCCTGGGCGGCTTTCAATCAGGACCGCGCTCCCTCCTCCCAATTTTCGGATCTAACCCCGACTCTATGCCTCTCCAGCAGCTTCAAACCCTCATTAATCATCTAAAAATCAACTTATTACGAAAATTATTTTAATTAACAGGCAAACCCTGGTTATTCTCAATCACCATTTTTTTACATTTACACACAGTTGTACGCAATTAAGTTACAAAAAATGCAAGGTCATACAATTCGCAAGGGCATACAATAAATTTTTAAAACTTACATGATTTTTTTAACAAATGAAGCGCCTCACAAAAAATACCTGCTGGTTCTCTGCTGATATCGCGATAGCCGCATCTGGATGCATTACTTATTCTCTTTATACATCCCCATCACGGCAGGTCATTTCTGCGTGAAAGCATGAATAAATCGAAGTGAATTTTTGCTTTATCCTAAGAAATTTTTCCAACTGGAGGACTAAGTGGACAGCAACATAATACGCGATCTTGTAGAATGGGTTGAATGTCATCTTGAGGAGCATTTACACCTTGACGATATCGCGGAAAAATCTGGGTATTCTAAATGGCATTTACAAAGAGCGTTTAAAGAGACAGCAAAAATAACCCTGGGAACCTATGTTCGCTATCGCCGTTTATCCAAAGTGGCAATCGAGTTAAGATTAACAAAAAATAGCATGAATGATATTGCAACAAAGTACTGCTTTGACTCTCCGCAATCATTCTCCAGAGCTTTTAAACGCCACTTCAAAATATCTCCTGGAGCTTACCGACGTTCAGAAGAATGGATAACTCGCGGGATATTACCGGCGCTTTATTCCGCAAATAGTGATATCACGGCCACGACAATTACCAGAGAATCAGAAAAACACCATGATTCAGTCAGGGCGAAAAAGCCAGGCCCTAAAAGTATATCAAACTTTCCGCCCTCTGAAATTTCAACTGATTCTTACGAGTTCACTCCTTTGTATTTCCATAGCATAGACAGCGAAGAGAAAAAAGAACCTAACCCACTGTATTTAAACAGTAATGAAAGAAAAACATCATATACAAACAATGCAGGACAAGAGATAAAAAATTACTTTGCTAGCTCACTATCCTTAATAAATCAATCACCTAACGATGCCTCCTTGTGCTGCGAGATAAATATTCAAGAAACCTAGACTTAAATATTTCACCCTCAAAAATATGAAAGAAGAATTAATTTAATGAATGAAAAAGGCCATAAGTGTTAATCCAACGATAAATAAACCGTTGAATGCCTTCTGTTAGAGGATTATGATCATTGCGCAAACATTGCACAAAATCATTTATAAACATTGTGGTATTTTCAAAAATGAAAACTGTACGAATCGTAGCAATAGCAGTAGCTTTACTTACAATTAGCTCTACATCTTTTGCAGCAACGGAAATTAGCAAAAATGAATCTTCAGGGCTGAGAAGTATGGGTAATATTAATGTTATACAAGATTTGGGAAATGTTTTTGATAATGAAGTTTCACGCAGAGCGGTTTTAAAAGGCGCTGATTTTTACGTGATAACGTCGTCTGGCCCAATGGGCAATGGTTCAAATAGCGAAATCGTCGCTGAGACATTTGCTAAAAATTGACAATTAAGTCACCGTTGAAGAGTGATATTTTTCCAGTGAGAATTAAGCCACCCGCGGGTGGCTTTGTATTTTTAAGGCCCTGCCCGTGTTTTGAGCCTGAAACTTCACAAAACCCGTTTTTTGATAAGATAATTATTAAGAGTCAGGCAATCGGAATTAAAGGATCTGCCGCTGCCCATGCTGCTTCACGATTGGCCGCTGGCGGATAGATCCAGACAGTGTTGATTTGCGTCTTGAGGGATTTCCCTTCTTGCCCGGTCAATTTGACCTCACGCCCCCACCCTTCGGTATACACAGCCCCCCATTGACCCAGGTCCAAACAGGTAACGTATTTTGGCTGGCGATAGGCAATAGGCTCGACGCCTAAAATCTGTGCGGCAACGTTATTCCCAGCATGACGCCCCATGACGATGGCATGTTGGCAAGTCATTAACGCATGATTGCCGATATCATCTGTGGCAGCATAGGCAACATCTCCAGTAGCAAAAATGTCGCGTTGACCAATAACAGCCAGATTTGAATCTACGTGCAAACGCCCCAGAGCATCCTGTTTAGCCGGAATCTGTGACGTCAGCGAGTTTGCCCGAACGCCTGTTGTCCAGACCACCGTTTTGGCTTCAATCCGTTGGCCATCGTCAAGCATTACACCATTTTCATCGACAGCAACT
>CAWUIY010000251.1:0-6944 GCA_963922555.1 uncultured Serratia sp.
GGTTACAGCGTTTCTGCAGACGGACTAGATAAAGCCAATAAGCGTTTGCAACGCTATCTTCAGGATCCCAACCAGATAGACGTTCGCTATAGCACGCAACCTGACAGCACGCGTTTCGCTGTTCAAGCCTACGCGGGATTGGTTCTGGCTGGGCAGCAACAGGCTCCGCTCGGGGCTTTACGTCAGCTGTACGACAAACGCGGCGTGGCGCAGTCGGGGTTGCCGCTGGTCCAATTGGGTATTGCCCTAAGAATGATGGGGGATATGCCGCGCGCAGAAACGACAATCAACGAAGGGGTAGCCAAAGTCCGTCCAGAGAAAAATTACTGGCTGGAGGATTACGGCAGCCCTCTGCGGGATAATGCGCTGATTCTGGCATTATTGACTGAAAATAACCTGTTGCCAGAAGTGCGCGATCGCCTGCTGCTATCACTTTCAGAAAGTCTTAACGGCCAGCGCTGGTTATCGACCCAGGAAAGTAATGCACTGTTTATGGCAGGGCGCGGGCTAATCAACAGCGCCGAAACGCCATGGCAAGTTAATATTGATGGGGATTCTCCGGCAATTGCTGGCACTTCGGCATTGAATCGTCGCTTTGATGCGAAGCAACTCCAGCAGCCGGTAATTTTGAAAAATAGCGGAGACGCACCCGTCTATACCCGTTTTGATGTTACCGGTTATCCATTGCAGGCTCCAACGGAGAGCGGCAACGTCTTGCATATTAAACGCAACTATTTGGCTATGGACGGACAACCACTTTCTCTCGCATCGATGAAAAGTGGCGATTTGGTTGTCGTTCATCTCGATATCTGGGCTGACTCACACGTGCCGGATGCGCTGGTGGTCGATCTCCTGCCTGCGGGGCTGGAGCTTGAAAATCAGAATTTAGCCGATAGCAGTGCCAGTCTGGGTGACGCAGCCAGTAAGCTGACCGATCTCATGTCAGAGATGCAGCAAGCTAATATCAAGCATCAGGAATACCGCGATGATCGCTATGTGGCTGCTATCGATGTAGACGGTTATCGCCATGTTTCTTTACTGTATCTCGCTCGAGCTGTCACGCCTGGAAGTTATGCCGTGCCTGCCCCGCAGGTTGAATCGATGTATGTGCCCGCCTGGCGTGCAACAGGTGCAACACCGGAACGGCTGAATGTTCATTAAGTTAGGGAAGGCTTTGCCATGAGGCAGCCGGGAAATGTACGAACCTATTTTTGGTTTAGGGTCGCACGATTTTTCCTGCTGCTCATCGTGATGGGCAGCGCTTTGCTATGGGCGGCCAATCGTATCTGGCCCTTGCCTTTGCAAGAACTCCCCGTGGCGCGAGTCGTCACGGCGCAGGACGGTACGCCACTGTGGCGTTATGCCGATGCGCAGGGGGTGTGGCGTTATCCTGTGCGTCTCGATCAGGTCTCGCCTTATTATCTAGAAGCACTGCTGACCTACGAAGATCGCTGGTTTTGGGATCATCCCGGCATTAACCCGCTGTCGCTGCTGCGAGCCAGTTGGCAAAACATCCATAACGACAGCATTGTTTCCGGCGGTAGTACCTTATCAATGCAGGTGGCAAGGCTTATCGATCCCCATCCACGCACAATTGCTGGAAAATTACGCCAGATAGCACGCACTTTTCAGTTGGAATGGACCCTTTCGAAGCAGCAAATACTCGAAATCTACCTTAATCGCGCCCCCTATGGAGGAACCTTGCAAGGTATTGCTGCTGCAAGTTGGACTTATCTGGGCAAGCCGCCTTCGGAGCTGACACCGGGAGAAGCCGCGTTGTTGGCCGTGTTGCCGCAGGCTCCTAGCCGTTTGCGCCCGGATCGCTTCCCGGACCGTGCTAAGGCCGCGCGCGATAAAGTGCTCGCACGACTGGCGGAATATCACGTCTGGCCGCAGAAAAGAGTTGATGAAATTCGTCAGGAGTCTATCTGGCTGGCACCGCGTCAGGTGCCGCAAATGGCTCCGCTGTTGGCAAGACGGCTTACCAGTCATAACCATCGTGCAGTTGTTGGCACCACGATTGACGCTAACCTGCAGCGACAGCTTGAAGAACTGGCTTCCGGCTGGAAAAACCAGCTACCGGCCAAAACCTCCGTTGGGGTTATCGTCGTAGAAAGTGCGACTATGGCGGTGAAAGCCTATCTCGGCTCGGTGGATTTCAATGATGACAGCCGCTTTGGGCAGGTCGATACGGTTAGCGCGTGGCGATCTCCGGGGTCAACATTGAAACCTCTGCTTTATGGGCTGGCACTCGACGATGGACTGATCGCAGCAGAATCCTTGCTGCAAGATGTTCCAAGGCGCTTTGGAGATTATCGCCCCGGCAATTTCGATACCGGTTTTCATGGACCGGTGAGTGCCAGTGAGGCTTTGGTCAGATCGCTAAATCTGCCCGCTGTACAATTGCTCGATGCCTATGGTCCGAAAAGATTTACTGCGAATCTTCGCAATGCTGGAATTGCTCTGCGTTTTCCTCCCAATAGCGATCCGAGCCTGGCGGTGATTTTAGGGGGGACAGGTTCAAGGCTCGACCAGCTCGCGGAGGCTTACAGCTCGCTGGCCAGAGGCGGTAATGTGGCAAAGTTGCGTTTTGAACCGCAGCAGCCGTTGGTCGAGCGCAGGCTTATGTCGCCGGGCGCCGCATGGATTATCAGGCGAATATTAGGCGGGCAGGCACAGCCGCAGACTGATGAAACTTTGCCCGGCAATGTCCCTCTGGCATGGAAAACCGGGACAAGCTATGGCTATCGCGATGCCTGGGCAATGGGGGTAAATCCGGGTTACATCATCGGCATCTGGGTTGGCCGTCCGGACGCAACGCCGGTTGCCGGACAGTTTGGCTATGCCACTGCGATACCGTTGCTGAATCAGGTAAATAATCTTCTAACGACTTCTGCGCGTTTTAACCAACGTATGTCGATTAGCGATCCGCGGCCAGAGTCGGTAGGGACAGCTACCCTCTGTTGGCCCGGCGGACAACCGCTACCTGCTGGCGATGCCAACTGCCGTCAGCAACGACAAAGCTGGATCCTGGATGGCACCGTGCCGCCTACGCTAGCAGCGCCGGGCCAGGAGTCGCAGGAAGGTAGCCTGATCACACTTTGGGTGAATTCACGGGGAAAACAGGTTGCCGCCAATTGCCCAGACTCTCATGTTGAAAAAATCGCGTTATGGCCAACACCGCTAGAGCCATGGCTGCCACAAAACGAGCGCCGGAGCCAGCGTCTACCGGTTCGCGACAACCTCTGCCCTCCGCTGGGTAGGCCCGCAGTGCAGCCACTGCTATTGTTGGGGATACACGATAATGCCGTTCTCAGACCTCTGCCAGGAACGCATGCTATTGATCTGCGAATTGAATCTCAGGGCGGAGCAGGGCAACGCTGGTGGTTTCTCAACGGCGAGCAGATCGACGGCGGAAAGGATGACAAAAACTTTCAGACAACCCTGAGCCAGCCCGGCAAGTACCAGCTCACGGTACTTGACGAGAGCAGTCAGGTAAACACGCTGAATTTCACCCTTGATTAATGAAATTCTTTATGGAAAATGCGGCTTTTGCGCCACAAAGTGAATCAATGACATATTTTTTTAACCAAATGTTGTTATTCCTGTAGGCAAGCGTTACTTCGCCCCCTATAATCGGCGCCATTTTCCGGCAGCGTTAACATTTAAAATTAACCGGCCCCACCTTAAGTCAGACAGAGGTTTTTATGACTATCGAACGTACTTTTTCTATCATCAAGCCAAACTCCGTAGCTAACAACGACATCGGTGCTATCACTGCTCGTTTCGAACGTGCTGGTTTCCAGATCATCGCTTCTAAAATGATCCGTCTGAGCAAAGAAAAAGCTGAAGGCTTCTACGCTGAGCACAAAGGTCGTCCATTCTTCGACGGTCTGGTTGAGTTCATGACCTCTGGTCCAGTTGTTGTTCAGGTTCTGGAAGGCGAAAACGCCGTTCAGCGCAACCGTGACATCATGGGCGCAACCAACCCAGACAACGCTCTGGCTGGTACTCTGCGTGCTGATTTCGCTGACAGCTTCACTGCTAACGCCGTTCACGGTTCTGACGCGGTTGAATCTGCACAGCGCGAAATCGCTTACTTCTTCGACGAAAGCGAAATCTGCGCTCGTTAATAAGAAGTCAGGTATGAGTGGGTCACGAGGGTTTCATCCACAGATACAATAATTTTGTATTAGCGGTCTTTCATTCGTAGCCACTCAGCCTTAAAATTTGTACAATACTGCGCCCCAAGAGTTCTGCTTTTGGGGCGCAGTTTATTTAGTTTGTTTTCTAGTGGTTTGAGCTACAAGCATTCGTGGGTGACTTTGACCCGCACTTCCTTCGAGCCATAACGTGTAACAACGAGGCCAATAAAAGCATGTCGAATACTATCGAATTAGATATCCCCGTTCTCAGCTCTACCGAGATCGACTCCCTCAACGTCATCCGTGCAGAAAATGCAGCCAAGGCCGAATTGGCCGAGAAATCTGCTGCACCGGTGAGCGCCAAAATTAACCTTCTCGACCTTAACCGCAAACAGATGCGCGAGTTTTTCCTCAAAATGGGTGAAAAGCCGTTCCGTGCGGATCAGGTCATGAAGTGGATGTATCATTACTGCAGCGATGATTTCGAAGAAATGACCGATATCAATAAAACGCTGCGTAATAAGCTGGCAAGCGTTGCCGAAATCCGCGCCCCTGAAGTCGCCGTGGAACAACGTTCAGCCGATGGCACCATCAAATGGGCTATCCAGGTAGGCAACCAGCAGGTTGAAACCGTTTATATTCCTGATGGCGATCGCGCTACGCTGTGCGTCTCTTCACAAGTAGGCTGTGCCCTGGAATGTACATTCTGTTCAACGGCTCAGCAGGGTTTTAACCGCAACCTTCGCGTTTCAGAAATCATTGGCCAGGTTTGGCGTGCTGCTAAAATCATTGGCGCGGCAAAGATTGCCGGTACGCGTCCTATCACCAACGTGGTGATGATGGGCATGGGTGAACCCCTGCTGAACCTCAACAACGTGGTTCCGGCAATGGAAATCATGCTTGATGATTTTGGTTTTGGTTTGTCTAAACGTCGTGTAACGCTGTCAACTTCTGGCGTAGTTCCTGCACTGGATAAGCTGGGTGACATGATTGACGTCGCGCTGGCTATTTCTCTGCACGCACCAAACGACGCAATTCGTGACGAAATCGTTCCAATTAACCGCAAATACAACATCGATACCTTCCTGGCTTCGGTGAATCGCTATTTGGGTAAATCCAATGCGAATCAGGGACGTGTAACCGTTGAATACGTTATGCTTGATCACATCAACGACGGTACCGAGCACGCTCATGAATTGGCCGAAAAGCTGAAAGATACTCCGTGCAAGATCAACCTGATCCCGTGGAACCCCTTCCCTGGCGCACCTTACGGGCGTAGCTCCAATAGCCGAATTGACCGTTTCTCTAAAGTATTGATGGAATATGGCTTTACCGTGATCGTGCGTAAAACGCGCGGTGATGACATTGATGCGGCCTGTGGGCAGCTGGCGGGCGAAGTTATTGACCGCACCAAACGTACATTGAAGAAAAAAATGGCAGGTGAAGCTATTATGGTGAAACCGGTCTAAATACTCGTCGTGTCGGGTGCTGCGGCTTGTTTGATCGGCTGCGGCGGCTTTCTTCGGTAACCTTGTGATATCTGTTATCAGGGAGCGGCGGAAGTGCCTGCATGTTGCAGCGCCAACGGCTTAGTGTATTGTTTAATTTTAAAAGCTTGCGTTTGTCTTCTTATCGGTAGCGGGTAAAAGGATTTAAGTATGGCGATAGTGCAGTGGCAGTGGAAAGGATTTTTCGCCGCAAGTCTGGCGGTCTGCCTGTTGGCAGCCTGTTCCAGTTCAAGGCAGCCACCGGTCGGGGCCGCCTCTGGCGCACCTCAGACGCAGCTTCAATTGGGCATGGATTACTTAAAGCAGGGCAATCTGCCTGCCGCCAAATTGACTCTGCAACAGGCCGTGGATTCATCGCCGCAGGATTATCGCAATCAGCTTGGAATGGCATTGTATGAGCAAAAAATCGGCAATACCAACGCCGCGCAAAGCCGCTACCAGCAAGCCCTGAACCTCGCCCCGCAAAATGGGACTGTCCTAAATAATTACGGTGCGTTTTTGTGTAGTTTAGGGCAGTATGTACCGTCACAACAGCAGTTTAGCATCGCTGCTAGCTTGCCTGACTCCGGTCCGGTTGCTGACAGTGTTGAAAATGCGGGCTATTGTTTTCTGAAGGCTAATCAGAATGATGAGGCGAAAATGTTGTTAAGTCAGGCTTTGAAAAATGATCCTGATAAAGGCGCACCGCTAATCGCTGAAGCCAACAGACGGTACAAGGAAGGTAATCGCGCCGACGCGCAACTTTTACTGGATGTTTATCAACATGTTCTGCCAGCCAGTGCTGACAGTCTCATGTTACAAATTCGTTTCGCGGCGTTAGCAGACAAACCGGATAACGTTCAACGTTATGGCAGGCAGCTAGCGCGGAATTTTCCACAATCCCAACAGTACCAGCACTTCTTAGCTAATGAATACTGAAGCCTCTCAAGATAAAAGTACTAAAGTGACAGCGGGTGAGCGCCTGCGTCAAGCTCGTGAACAGTTGGGACTCAGCCATCAGGCTGTGGCGGAACGCCTTTGCCTGAAGCTTTCGACTATCCGACAAATCGAAGAAGGATCGACGCCGACCGATTTAGCGCCGACTTTCCTGCGCGGTTATATCCGTTCTTACGCGAAACTGGTCCACGTTCCTGAAGAGGAACTGGCATCTTTAATTGGTAAACAAGCGCCAATTAACGTGCCGAAAGTGGCATCAATGCAGGGTGTTTCCTTACGCAAGTCTCGCAAAAAACGCGACGGCTGGCTGATGGGCTTTACCTGGCTTATCGTTTTCGTGGTGCTCGGTCTGACC
>CAWUIY010000252.1:0-6912 GCA_963922555.1 uncultured Serratia sp.
GGGGATCATGCTGCATAATCACGTCGATTCTGTGCCCGCGGCAATCACGGTGTCTTGCGCGGTAATGGGACTGGTGTTGGTCGTCACACGCGACGGCTGGCTGAGCCTGTTTTTAGCGCTGGCGGTGGTACCGGACGTAAAATTACTGCCGATATTATGCATCGTAATGCTACCGGCATGGGTGCTGCTGTCAGGCAAGCCGATGATGCTGGTCAGCCGTCGCGAAAAGGGCCTGGAAAAAGAGCCGGATTAAGCCGCTGTTAATGGGGTTTTATTTGCTCAGAGAGAAGGCCGCTGCTGCATCGGCGTGAATCGCGGTTGTGTCGAAGACCGGCACGCTGGCATCCTGCTGGCCAACCAGCAGGGTGATTTCGGTACAACCCAAAATAATTCCCTCCGCGCCCTGCTGTTCCAACGAATGAATAATACGCCGATACTCGTCACGAGAGTCGTCGCGAATTTTTCCGAGACACAGCTCCTCATAAATAATCCGGTGGATAATCGCCCTGTCCACCTCATTCGGCGTTAAAACTTCAATCCCCTGATCCTCCAGCCGCCCGCGATAAAACGTCTGTTCCATGGTAAAACGGGTGCCTAGCAGGCCAATGCGGCTAATATTTTGTTGGCGAATTGCGTGGCCCGTTGCATCCGCAATATGCAACAGAGGCAGGCCGCCAATCTTTTCGATAGCGTCGGCGACTTTATGCATGGTGTTAGTACAGAGGATAATGATTTCAGCACCGGCCTTTCTTAATGACTGCGCCGCCTCGCCGAGGATTTGCCCGGCCTTAACCCAATCGCCCTGCGCCTGTAGCTGCTCGATTTCATAAAAATCAACGCTGTAAATGACCATTTTCGCGGAGTGGAGACCGCCCAATGTCTGCTTGATGTGCTCATTAATCGCGCGGTAATACGGCACGGTAGATTCCCAACTCATGCCGCCAATCAGGCCGAGTGTTTTCATAAACTTATCCTTCCATTGCTCGTCTATTCGGTCAATTAGACAACATAACCGAGCCGATACGGTCTGACAAGCGAGCTTCCCTGCTGGAGGCTGACGTTAGCGATTGCTGGCTTGCGTCTTATGAACTGAACAACGGCGGCGAGCGATAACGCGCTGGCGCAGCGTGTCGTAAATCCAGTTGTAGGCGATGGTGTAAGGCAAAAAGAACAGGAAAAAGCCGATTTCCAGCAAGAAGGCGTCAAGCAGGCTTACCTGCAACCACGCGGAAGCAATAGGCAGGCCGAACAGGATAAATCCCCCTTCAAAGCCCAGCGCGTGTGCGATGCGGATTGGCAAGGTGCGTTTCACTCTGCTCTGTGGCCAAAAATAATCGAACACACTGTTGTAAATCACGTTCCATACCATCGCTGTGGTGGATAACAGAATTGCCAACACGCCCATTTCAAAAATGGGTTTATTCATCAGCCAGGCCGCCGTTGGGGCGCAGATGATTAATGCGAGCGCTTCGAATCCTACCGCGTGGAAAATGCGCTCAGTGAGACTTTTTTTCGCTTTCATTGAGGCGTTTAACGATGACATTTTTAACCTACCTTAAGTCATTCATTCCCTGAGGGACAGAATGTTGATTTTTGACCGTTCCGTGTCGATGGGCAGGATTATCATCGTAATTAGAGATAGAATAAAGATAGATGGTATCGATAAAAACGATAGAAAACGACTAAGCCGCAGGCTATCCGATTTGAGGAACTCCCCATGCGTTATTCCCCTGAAGCGCTACTGGCTTTTGTAGAGACCGCCGCCAGCGGTTCTTTTTCCGCGGCGGCTCGCAAACTGAATAAAAGCCAGTCAACCGTCAGCACCGCGGTTGCTAATCTGGAAATCGACCTTGGCGTGACGCTGTTTAATCGTGAAGGACGCCAGCCGCAGCTGACCCCCGAGGGACAGCGAGTCTTAACCCATGTGCAGGCGATTTTATCGGCTAGCGAACAGCTCGACCAACTGGCGGTGCGCCTTTCCACGCAGTCTGAGCCGCGTCTGAGCTTCGTGTTGTCGGATACCTATCAGCCGACACATTACGAAACTTTGCTGGGGCGTTTTGAGCAGCGTTACCCGGATATTGAATTTGAATGCCTGATTGCCGAAGATCAGGACGTTATCGATTTATTGCAAACCGGGCGCGCACATATTGGCATGCTTGAGGTGCAGGAGAGTTATCCCCCGGATATCGGTTATTCTCGATTGCCGGATCAAACCGAAATGGCGCTGTTCGTCGCCAAAAAGCATCCGCTGGCGGCCATAAAAGCCCTGCGCCGTGAAGACTTGAGCACTTATCGCCAGCTTTGCCTGCAAACTTATGGTCGGCAGGAAAAACTTAAGGCTCAGGGACAGACCTGGTCGGCACCCAGTTATCTGATGCTGCTCGAAATGGCTGAACAGGGTTTTGGCTGGTCGATTCTACCGCGCTGGCTGGTCGCGCAGTTTGGTCATCATAAACTGGTGGAGCTGGAGTTGCGCGGTTGGCCAAAGCTGATTTCCATTGATGCGGTGTGGTGTAAAACCAATCAGCCAGGCCCGGCGGGAAGATGGTTTATCGATAGCCTGCTCGACCCGTTAAGGCTAAAAGGACATTAATGACTCGGGTGAATTACTGACCGTGAAATAACCAACCAGCTCAATGTCAGACTTTATTGAGTGGTCTGGTTCAGAGTTTTCCTTTAATAGAAAAAATAGTGGCGGCTGTGATCGAGACAGCCGAAACTAAAAATGAAAACGCATACACTAAAACGCTATTTTACCCTGTAAGCTTTTTAAAAAGGATCTCTATGACTTACCAGGCCAATCCCTCGCGCTATGAAACTATGCTTTACCGTCGCTGCGGTCACAGCGGGCTTAAACTTCCGGCTGTTTCGTTAGGACTGTGGCACAATTTCGGAGACGCGACGCGCTTCGAAAACAGCCGCGAGTTGATTCATCACGCCTTCGATCATGGGATCACTCATTTCGATTTAGCCAATAACTACGGCCCGCCTCCTGGCTCCGCCGAAGAGAATTTTGGCCGCATCCTGCGTGAAGATTTATTGCCGTGGCGCGATGAGTTGATCATCTCCTCTAAAGCGGGATATACCATGTGGGAGGGTCCTTACGGCGATTGGGGTTCGAAAAAATATCTGGTTGCCAGCCTCAATCAGAGCCTGAAAAGACTGGGCCTGGACTATGTCGACATTTTCTATCATCACCGCCCTGACCCGAACACGCCGTTGGAAGAAACCATGTCGGCGCTGGACTTAATCGTCCGTCAGGGCAAGGCGCTTTATGTCGGCTTGTCCAATTATCCGGCCGACCTGGCGCAGCAGGCGTTTGATATCCTGAATAAATTGGGTACCCCTTGCCTGATCCACCAGCCTAAATATTCCATGTTTGAACGCTGGGTAGAAGACAGTCTTCTCGACACCTTGCAGCAAAACGGCGTCGGCTCTATTGCCTTCTCTCCTCTGGCGGGCGGCGTGTTGACCGATCGTTATCTTGCAGGTATTCCAGAGGATTCCCGCGCGGCCAGCGGCAGTCAGTTCCTCAAGCCGGACCAGCTTACCGAAGAAAAACTGGAAAAAGTCCGTAAACTCAATGAGATTGCGCTGGCTCGGGGCCAGAAACTGTCCCAAATGGCCCTAGCCTGGGTTCTTCGCGGTGACAGAGTGACTTCAGTGCTGATTGGCGCAAGTAAAACCAGCCAAATTGATGATGCTGTCAAAACGCTGGGCAACCTGCAATTAAGCGAGCAGGAAATTCGCGCAATAGAAGAGATATTGATGTAAGCGTTTACCTAAATCAGGAAAACTTTGTTAACAATGCTGTCAGGGACTTACTGTATGTAAATCGTTAAACTGGGTAAAACAATCAAAACAGGATTGCGGGCAATAGATTACCCGTGGTCAAGGCCTTATAACTGTGATCATTGAAAACGTTATCTAACGAATTAATGCAGACCCAATAATTTCATTATGCGGATTTAAAGGTTAACACCTCTGCATAATGGGAATAGCGGGAATAAGGTTGAATGGAGAGACAAAATGAAAACATTACCCGTTAAGATTGCTCTGGGTGCCCTGTTGTTCGGCCTGCTGCCAGCCACTATGCCGGCACATGCTGACGGCATTAGTATCAGCGTTCCTGGTTTAAACGTCAGCATCGGTCAGCGTGACCACCGCGGCTACTACTGGGATGGTTATGACTGGCGTTCCCCGTACTGGTGGCAACACCGTAACGAATACTACGGTCACCGCAACAACCGTGGTTATTACTGGGATGGCGGTCGCTGGCGTGATGGCGGCTGGTGGAACCAGCACGGTCGCGGACACGGCGGTCCTGGTCCTCGCGGAGATTTCCACGGCGGTCCTGATCACGGTCATGGTGGTCCTGATCATGGTCGCGGCGGCCCGGATCATGGTGGTGACCACGGCGGCGGTCCTCGTCCTCCGATGGGTGGACCTGGCGGCCCAGGCGGCGATCATCACTAATCATTCTTATGATTAAATGCAAAAGAGGCACTTTACGGTGCCTCTTTCTTTTTGTTAAAAAACATTTTTGTGGTTTTTGGATGAATCCTCAACACCTATTGGGAATATTTACACTTTCGTTAAAAATAGTTAACCATTTCTAATGAGTTACATAAATTTGTAATAAACCGAGCTTAAAGTCCCTCATTTTCTATACTAATAAGATGAGGTAGAACATGAAGTTAAAGCTTGCTGTCGCCGTTCCCCTACTCTGTACTCCCTTTGTTAATGCGCTAGCTTCTGATGTAACCATCACCACTCCAAGACTCAGCTCAATCGATAATTTTCGCGATATTGCCGGTACCACCACCGCGTACAGCACCTCTCACGACGGCACTATGCGCACCGGCGTGTTCTATCGTTCAAATGCAATTACCCCATCAGCTGCGGATTTGGCCACGCTGGAGACATTGGGCATCACAAATATCTACGACTTGCGCACCACCAGCGAAATTGCCGCCACGCCGGACACCGCAGTAGCAGGGGCAACCTATACCAACATTAATATTCTCGGCAATCTTACCTCCGCAGCCACCGCAAGTTCCTCTTCTACTTCGGCCGCGAGTCTGGAAAGCAGCCTCACTTCAGCCAGCGCTGCAGAGGAGTATATGGATGAAACCTATAAAGAATTTGTCGATGAATCGTCGGTGCGCAGCGAGTTAGGCATATTGCTAAACGATCTCGCCAGTACTAGCGGTGCGGCCTTGTATCACTGCACAGCCGGCAAAGACCGTACCGGCTGGGCCACCGCGATCTTACAAAGCATTGCCGGTGTCGATATCAACACCATTTATGAAGATTACCTGGCGACCAACACTTATACCGCAGCGCGGGTCGATGCCGAGCTGGCAGCAATGCCTGCGGCTGAAGCTGCTATCTATGCTCCCTTGTTAACGGTCGAATCAAGCTATCTGACTACCGCCTTTGATGAGGTGATTGCCGAATACGGCTCGATGGATAACTATCTCAAGGAAGGGCTGGGACTGTCACAGGCCACAATTTACGTGCTGCGCGCCAAGATGGTGCTCTATGCAACCCTGCCGGGACAGGCTGAAATGTCTGGCAACGACGCGCAAGGTGCGGCTCTGCTAAATTCACTGCAGAATAGCTCGCTGTCGGGTCATTACACCGACTATAACTATTACCTTCAGTCGGCAATCGATGCAGGAACACTAGGTGGCGCGCAATCAACCGTCGGTGGACAGGTTCATGCTGACACCTCGAGCTATCTGTTACGCCAAAACGCCTTGCTTGACGATGCGCTTGCGCCCTATACCGACAGCTCGAGACTCAAAGACGGCGAAAGCAACCTGTGGGCCACTGCGCTCTCGGGATACCTCGGGACTTCGGGTTCAGACAATGCAGCAAGCAGCAGCGAACACAGCAACGGACTGATGTTCGGTCTGGGACAGCGATTCAACAGTCGCGTCAGTGGCTACGGCACTTTTGGCTATGATCGAGGTTCGGTAAGCGCAGCGGGTGGAAAATCTGACACTAACTTGACCTTTCTGGGAGCTGGCGGGCGTTTAGCTTTCAATAATCTCGATGCTGGAGCGTTTGTTGCCGCTGACCTTAACGCGGGTTGGGTAAACTACAACAGTAAACGCCAGCTGGGATCTGGACTCGGTACGGCCTGGGGTAACTCGGAAGGCAAACTACTAGGCAGCAGCCTACGCCTGGGTTATACCAGCAATTTCTCCTGGCTTAGCATCGAACCCTCGCTGGGGGGACGTTTGTCTTACCTCGAACTAAACGGTTTTCAGGAGCGAGGTAGTGAACTGGCCCTGAATATGGACCGCACCAGCGAAACCAGCACCAGCGGCGTCGCCAACGTGAAGTTTTCGTTCCGCCCGCTGGCCGCGCGTAGCTGGTCGATCACGCCCGCTGTCAATCTGGGTTACGAACACTTCTTTAGCAATCCTACTGTAAGCAGCACAGGCCAACTTTACGGATATAGCGTGACCCAGGGATCGGATTACCATAGCCGCAATTTGTATACCGCAGGACTGAATGTTATCGCCAGCAAAGGCCCCGTTAGCCTTGGCGCGGGAGTTACCGCATTGACCTCTGGCGACAGCAAAGGGGTCACCGGCAACCTGAATATCAGCTATGTATTCTAATTTCAGATAGCGATTAATTTAGGATAGCAATTAATAGAAAAGGGGCACCTTTCAGCGCCCCTTCTTATTGATTCAAAATGATAATTTATTTCAGCATGCCAATCAGCAGGTAAAGATTTAGGCTTACGACCACCAGAACAATGATACGCCCTGCCCATTGCATAAGCCGAGAGTTCACCATATCCCCCATCAACTCGCGGTTGCCGGTAAATGCCAACAGCGGAAACAATGCCAGCGCGATACCAAAACTCAACAGAACCTGGCTGATCACCAG
>CAWUIY010000253.1:0-6901 GCA_963922555.1 uncultured Serratia sp.
ATGGCAATAATGCCAACAATGACCACCGCCAGCTGTAGCCATTTTCCTTTCAGCGGCAGTAGCATTTTGATACCGGTCGATAGCAGCAAACCAGCAGCCCCAGCGGCAAGCCCGGCAAACAGATGCTCGACAACAGGATCATTTTGGAAACGGGCATAGACCAGTCCCAGACATACTACAATGGCCGTAGGAGCCAGGATCAAGCCGAAAATGGCTGCCAGTGCGCCGCGCAGACCTCTAAACTCATTACCTAATGCGACCGATAAATTAATGATATTGCCACCGGGAAGAAACTGGCACAGCCCCAATAATTCAGTGAACTCGTCACCGCTCAACCAGTTTTTCTTTTCAACAATCATCCGCCGTGCCATGGGCAACACGCCACCGAAACCGGTTAATCCCAAAACAAAAAAGCCCATAAAAAGCTCGCGACATTCGGGTTTCACGCTGTGATGATCAATAATCTGCTCGCTGCTGGCATTGCTGTTTGTGGGTGCGGACATGGCGCGCTCAGTAATAATGAAAGTTATTTGAGGTATGGTTTACAGGTATGATGCCAGTTGATGTATCCTGATGTCTAATGCATTTGAAGAACATAAAGGATACCTAAAAGGTATGGCAGAAATCGAATTACGCCGCTTGCGTGCCTTTGTGACCGTGGTCGAAGAGGGCAATATTACACGCGCCGCTCAGCGGTTGTTTATCCAGCAACCGCCGCTGACCCGCCTGTTGCAGGGACTTGAAGAGGAATTTAACGTCAAGCTGCTACAGCGTTATCCACGCGGGGTCGAACCCACCGAGGTCGGGAAAGTGCTGTATCAAGAAGCCAAGGCGCTGCTTGAACGGTCGGATAGTCTGCTGGCAACCCTGCAACGCGCCACTGAAGGCAAGCAGGGTAATATTCGTATTGGCTTTACCAGTTCTGCCGCCCTGCACGCCTTTGTGCCTAACGTGCTGCGTCGTTATCGTGAAGTTTATCCGATGGTGACGACGCAGCTTGAGGAGTCGGGCAGCACCGAGCTGTTGCAGGGGCTGGTGAATCGCACGCTGGACGTCGCTTTTGTGCGCACCCCGGTACTGGGCATGCCGGAGCTGAAAATCGAGCGTATCTTGCAAGAGCCGATGATGGTTGCATTACCGGTGGGTCACGCCCTGGCACAGGCGGGTGGCGATGCAGTAGCATTAAAAGCGCTCATAAATGAAGGGTTTATACTCTATCGCCGTCCGGCCGGGCAGGGCCTGTATGATGCGATTCTTGCCGCCTGTTATCGTGCGGGATTCAGTCCGCGCATTGTTCAGGAGGCACCGCGTCTGACCTCGTGTCTAAGCCTCGTAGGGGCGGGACTGGGGGTGTCAATTGTTCCTGCCTGCATGGTGAGGCTGGGGGGCGACGGCGTGGTCTATCTGCCACTGGCCGCCGATGCAGAGTTGCACGCGCCACTGTATTTGGCCCAGCGTAAAGAGCCTGCAGCGCGTAAAGATCTCACTCAGCGCAAGGAAAATCAGGCTTCAGCGATGATTAATACGTTTTGTGAGTTGGTGAAGAGCCAACTGGAGGAAGTGAGCTGAGGCTTACTCTTCGTTAGCCTCGTCGCCACGCAGATGACGTGCGGTAGATTGCAGGGTAATTGAATCGTTTTCAACGGCATGCAGCAGGGAATCGAGCAATCCGGGAAAACGCGCGTCTAAATCTTCGCGGCGCAGAGATAATAAGTTGGCACGGCCGTCCGGACGCTGCCAGATCACACCGCTATCACGCAGCACCCGCCAGTGATGGGTCAACGTCGATTTCGACAAGCCCTGCAGCAAGGTTCCGCAGGCGTATTCCCCGCCGTTTGCCAGCTTTTGCACTACCGCCAGCCGCAGCGGGTTTCCTAATGCCATCAGGACATTTTCCAGGCGGATCTGCTCACGTTCTGGGTGATTGGCAATCATATCTTTCCTGTTCAATACTCATTAAAGCGAACTAATGGCCTGAGAACAGGCTTTTGCGAGGCGCAATAGTAGCCCAGAGCTCCTCCCCCACGCAACGGCCTGAGCCAAGCTTGCTGCGATGGCACTGATAGCCATTAACGATTGTTCGTATATACTCGTACAGTTGTAGTATGCTTGCGTTTTACAACTCATGACAACGCCGACGGGGAAATCATCTCCGCCAGATTAATTAGCCATCCTCACTAAGGATATTATATGGCTCGCAAAACTCCCATTGAGCGCTACCGCAATATTGGTATCTCAGCACACATCGACGCCGGTAAAACCACCACCACCGAGCGCATCCTGTTCTACACCGGCATGAACCATAAATTAGGTGAAGTGCACGACGGTGGAGCAACAACGGACTGGATGGAGCAGGAGCAAGAGCGTGGCATTACTATTACTTCGGCGGCAGTCACCTGCTTCTGGCGTGGGATGGATCACTCCTTTGAAGAGCACCGCATCAATATTATCGATACGCCGGGGCACGTCGATTTCACCATTGAAGTGGAGCGCTCAATGCGCGTGCTCGACGGCGCGGTGATGGTCTATGACTCGGTCGGCGGCGTGCAACCGCAATCCGAAACGGTGTGGCGTCAGGCCAACAAGTACAAAGTTCCACGTCTGGCCTTTGTTAACAAGATGGACCGGCCGGGGGCTGATTTCTTCCGCGTGCGACAGATGATGGTAGACCGATTAAAAGCCAATCCGGTGCCGATTGTCATTCCTGTCGGCAGTGAAGAGCATTTCACCGGCGTTGTGGACTTGCGCAAAATGCGCGCTATCTTGTGGGACGATGCGACGCAAGGCATGACCTTCAACTATGCGCCAATCCCGGTCGAATTACAGGCTCTGGCTGAAGAGTGGCGTGGGAAGATGGTCGAGGCAGCCGCAGAAGCTTCGGACGAACTGATGAACAAGTATCTGGACGGCGGTGAGCTGAGCGAAGAAGAGATCACTTACGGCCTGCGTCAGCGCACCATTAAGGGGGAAATTCAGCCGATGCTGTGCGGCAGTGCGTTTAAAAACAAGGGTGTACAGCGCATGCTCGACGCGGTGATTGAACTGATGCCATCGCCGCTGGATATTCCGCCGGTGGTGGGGACCGACGAACATGGCAAGGAAGTCCATCGTGAGGCGGATGACGGCGAGAAATTCTCGGCGCTGGCGTTCAAACTGATGACTGACCCCTACGTCGGTCAACTGACTTTCGTGCGTGTTTATTCTGGCGTGCTGTCGAAAGGGGATAGCGTTTATAACCCGATTCGCGGTAAGCGGGAACGTATCGGGCGTATCGTGCAGATGCATGCCAACCAGCGTCATGAAGTGGATGAGATCCGCGCAGGCGATATTGCGGCCTGTGTTGGCCTGAAAGAGGTCACCACCGGCGAAACGTTGTGCGATCCGCATGCCGAGATCACGTTGGTGCGCATGGAATTTCCTGAACCGGTGATTTCTCAGGCCATTGAGCCGAAGACCAAAGCCGATCAGGAGAAAATGGGCATCGCGCTGCAACGGCTGGCGTCGGAAGATCCGTCGTTCCGTATTCGCACCGACGAAGAATCCGGGCAAACTATTATTTCCGGTATGGGCGAGCTGCATCTGGAAATTATTGTTGACCGCATGAAACGCGAGTTTGGCGTTGAGGCGAATATCGGCAAACCGCAGGTCACCTACCGCGAAACGGTGCGCAAGAAAGTCGAGGACGTTGACGGCAAATTTGTTCGCCAGTCAGGCGGTAAAGGACAGTATGGGCACGTGGTGTTTACGCTGGAGCCGCAGGAATCGGGTAAAGGATTCACGTTTGTTGATGCCGTAAAAGGCGGCGTCGTGCCACGTGAATTTATCCCCGCGGTGGAGAAAGGCGTGGTTGAAGCGCTGAGCAGCGGCATTTTGGCCGGGTATCCGGTGGTTGACGTGAAGGTGACGCTAACCTTTGGTTCCTATCATGAGGTCGATTCGTCAGAAATGGCGTTCAAGATGGCGGCAATTTTTGGTTTCAAAGAGGCGGCCAGACTGGCCAGTCCGGTGATCCTCGAACCGATGATGCGCGTCGAGGTTGAAACGCCGGAAGACTATGCAGGCAGCGTCATGGGGGATCTTTCTTCAAGGCGTGGCACTGTGCAGGGCATGGAGGAAATTCTGGGCGGCGGCGGCAAGCTGATTAAGGCCGAAGTTCCGCTTTCTGAAATGTTTGGTTATTCCACCGTGTTGCGGTCGATGTCACAGGGCCGTGCAACTTACTCTATGGAGTTTCATCATTATGCCGAAGCGCCGCGAAATGTCGCCGAGGAGATTATCGCTTCACGCGCTCATAAATAGTTAAATCCAGGCTCCGAAGCGATTCGGGGCCTTTTCTTTTTGAGAGATTACAGCTCAGGGAGATAAACCCCTTGATTAGAAAAATTCCATTCCCTATATTCAGCCTATGAATGAAAAGACGCGCCCAAACCAGAAAACCACAGTGACCCGAACTCGCGGCCGGCCGCGTGAATTTGATATGGATCAGGCGCTGGACAAAGCCATTCAGGTTTTTTCCGAGCGCGGCTATCATGCCAGTTCGATCAACGATTTAACGCTGGCGATGGAGCTGGCGGCGGGCAGCGTTTACAAGGCCTTTAAAGACAAAAGAGCGATTTTTATAGCCGCTTTTGACCGCTATAAGTCCGTGCGTAATGGGCTGTTGGCTAACGCTATTTCTTCAGCGACAACCGGGCGTGCACAGCTTGAAGCCGCGTTGCTGTTTTATGCTGAATCTGCGCAGGGCGCTCAGGGTATTTTGGGCTGTCTGGTCGTCAACGGCGCAACCGAACTGGCCACTTTTGACGATGAAATTGCGCAAAAGGTCAGGACTAGTCTCGTTAACAGCGAGAAACTGCTGAGTAATCTTATCGCCGCAGGCAAGCAGGATGGCTCGATTAAGCCATCCATTGACGAAGACATAATGGGCAGAGCCTTGCTCAGCATGACGCAAGGTATGCGGATACTGGGTAAAACCGGCCGCAGCCTGGAAGAGATGCAGGCGGTAGTTTATGCGGCCCTCAAGATGCTGGACTAAAGCAAGAGAAATTCAGGCGGAATACTGTTGGCGGCTATAAATTATTGGCGGCTATAAATATTTGGGCGATTAATCTGCCAGACAAAATTGGCATCATTAACCGCGCTATAGCCGACTTTTTCATATAATCCTGCGGCGGTAGAGGTGACCAGCATAATACGCCGCAGCTGCACCAGTGTCGGATGCTCAAGGCAGGTGTCCATCATCCAGCGCGCCAAGCCCTTTCCCTGATATTCCTCGATAATAAACACGTCACAGAGATAGCCGAAAGTCGCCAAGTCAGTCACCAAACGCGTAAAGCCAATTTGTTTCTCATTGTCATAAAGCCCAAAGCATAAGCTGTTGTTGATGGAGGTGTTGACTACCTCGGGGCTGATGCCCTTGGCCCAGGTCGAGCGGGTCAGATAAGCATGAACAAACGGCCGATCCAGTAACGCTTTATCCGTAGAGATAATATATTGGTCCTGTTGCCATTGATGCGGCTGAATATCCACTTTTATTGCTCCAAAATAAGGGGGTTAGCGAAAACCCTGGAATATTTTTACCTACGCAGCAATCATCCCGGCAGGAAAATGTCCCCGTTCTAAAATATTAAGCGCATCTTCCCGGCTATAAACACTATTAACAAAGACTATGCTGAAAAGTGCTGGCGTTGCTAGCGCTTCTTGACCTTCTGAAGCCACCCTAGGCACTATAATCTTAGAAAGATTTTAACGGCACAGATTGTTGCCATGTCATCTCTATAAATATACTATACCCCCCTATAGTATAAAGGACGCCTTGAATGCCTAATTCACCAGAAGATAAAAAAAAGGTCTTAACACGAATCCGCCGCATTGGCGGTCAGGTTGAGGCGCTGGAAAGAGCGTTAAGCAGCGATGTTCCCTGCGTCGCGATGTTGCAGCAAATTGCGGCTATCCGCGGTGCTGCCAACGGTTTAATGGCTGAAATGATGGAAATTCACATGAAGGATATTCTTCTGGCGGAGGAGCCTTCGCTCAAGGATCGCGCCCAGTGCACCGATGATATCTCAGGATTTATTCGGTCATATTTAAAATAGCCTGGCCGCCGTTAATACGTGGTGGGGCTACCTGTTATCTATCGACTAGGAAGCGTTATGAAATCTCGTGCAGCCGTAGCATTTGGTCCCGGCAAGCCTCTTGAAATTGTCGAAATTGATGTCGCGCCCCCAAAAAAAGGCGAAGTATTGGTAAAAATCACCCATACCGGCGTTTGTCATACTGATGCCTTTACGTTGTCCGGTGATGATCCTGAGGGCGTGTTCCCGGCAGTGCTGGGTCATGAAGGTGGCGGTATTGTGGTTGAAGTCGGCGAAGGTGTGACTACCTTACAGCCTGGCGATCACGTTATTCCTCTTTATACTGCCGAATGTGGCGAGTGCAAATTCTGTAAATCGGGCAAAACCAATTTGTGTCAGGCTGTACGCGCCACTCAGGGTAAAGGTCTGATGCCCGACGGCACCACGCGTTTCTCCTACAACGGTGAGCCGATTTACCACTATATGGGAACCAGCACTTTCAGTGAATACACGGTGGTCGCCGAAATCTCACTGGCTAAAGTGAACCCACAAGCACCGCTGGAAAAAGTGTGCCTGCTTGGCTGTGGCGTGACGACCGGTATCGGTGCCGTGCACAACACTGCAAAAGTAAAAGAGGGCGACAATGTCGCTATCTTCGGGCTGGGCGGCATTGGTCTGGCAGCGATTCAGGGAGCGGTGCAGGCAAAAGCAGGTCGCATCATTGCCATCGACACTAATCCGGGAAAATTTGCGCTGGCGCGTGAGATGGGCGCGACTGATTGTATCAATCCGAACGATTTCGACAAACCGATCCAGGACGTTATTGT
>CAWUIY010000254.1:0-6888 GCA_963922555.1 uncultured Serratia sp.
GCTCGGGCAAATATCCCTGATACAGGCTGTGCATCGAGTTTTGTGGGTCACAGACCGCCATCGCACCAAAAGTATCGCCGTGATAGCCGTGACGTAACGTCAGCAGTTTTTGGCGTTTCTCGCCACGCGCCTGCCAGTACTGCATCGCCATTTTTAACGACACTTCAACCGCCACAGAACCGGAATCGGCCAAAAATACGCACTCCAGCGCGGCCGGGGTGATCTCGACCAGCTGTTTCGCCAGTGCGATCGCCGCTGGATGTGTGATACCGCCAAACATGACATGCGCCATCTTACCGATCTGCTCAATGGCCGCCTGGTTAAGTTTAGGGTGGTTATAGCCGTGGATCGCTGCCCACCATGAAGACATGCCGTCGACCAGCTGGCGGCCATCGGCCAGGTTAAGCATCACGCCCTGCGCAGATTCTACCGGATAGGCCGGCAGCGGACGGGTCATGGAAGTGTACGGATGCCAGATATGTTGTTGATCAAATTCAAGGTCGGCGGGTGTCATGAAAATTCCTTGCGCAGTTCAGTCTAAAAATAGCCGTAAACCAAAAGTAAAATATTACGTTGACCGTAAACTAAAATAAATCAAAAATGGTTTACGGTATATCATTACTTTTGGAGATGTCTTATGACAACCCGCACCCGTTGGACGTATGAGCAAACAAAAGCATTATTCGAAAAACCTTTTCTGGAACTGATGTTTGAAGCGCAGCAGATCCATCGTCAACATTTCGACCCTCGACAGGTGCAGGTGAGCACGCTGCTGTCGATTAAAACCGGGGCTTGTCCGGAAGACTGCAAATATTGTCCGCAGAGTTCGCGTTATAAAACTGGGCTGGAATCCGAGAAGCTAATGGAAGTGCAGCAGGTTCTGGAGTCGGCGCGTCAGGCCAAGGCCGCAGGATCAACCCGTTTCTGCATGGGCGCAGCGTGGAAGAATCCACATGACCGCGATATGCCGTATCTGGAACAAATGGTGCAGGGCGTCAAGGAGTTGGGCATGGAAACCTGCATGACGTTAGGTACTCTGAACACCTCGCAGGCACAGCGTCTGGCAAGCGCCGGGCTAGATTTTTACAATCATAACCTTGATACCTCGCCGGAGTTTTATGGCAGTGTGATCACCACGCGCAGCTATCAGGAAAGGCTTGATACCTTGCAAGAAGTGCGCGGCGCGGGCATCAAAGTCTGTTCCGGCGGTATTGTCGGATTGGGAGAGACGGTGAAAGATCGCGCAGGCCTGCTGATGCAACTGGCGAACCTGCCGGTGCCGCCGGAGAGTGTGCCAATCAACATGTTGGTGAAAGTCAAAGGCACGCCGATGGCCGATAATGACGATGTCGATCCGTTTGATTTTATTCGCACTATTGCCGTTGCGCGCATCATGATGCCGAAATCTTATGTGCGCCTTTCCGCCGGCCGCGAACAGATGAGCGAGCAGACGCAGGCGATGTGTTTTATGGCCGGCGCCAACTCGATTTTCTATGGCTGCAAGCTGTTGACTACCCCGAACCCGGCAGAAGACAAAGACCTGATCCTGTTCGGAAAACTGGGCCTCAATCCACAGAATTTTGCCACCGAAATGGGCGACGAAGAGCAGCAACAGGCTCTGAATTCGCAGCTGATACACGCTGATAGCGAGCAGTTTTACAATGCAGCGGTTTAACGCTTTGCCCGATGCACGAACGCGTTGGTCGGGTGAGTCTGCCCAGCAATACTCCAGTCGGGTGATCTGAGCATGACCTGGGACAGGCGTATCGCGACGGCGATTGACGAACGGCGGCAGGCCAGCGCCTTGCGCCAACGCCAGCCTAATCGTGGCGGTAATGGTCGATGGTTGCAGCAGGGCGATCGCCGTTATCTTAACTTTTCCGGCAATGATTACCTTGGGCTGTCGCAAAATGCCGAGGTTATCGCTGCCTGGCAGCGCGGCGGGGAAAAATACGGCGTTGGCAGCGGCGGTTCAGGGCACGTCACCGGATTTTCACATGTGCATCAAGACTTTGAGCAGCAGTTAGCCGATTGGCAGGGCTATCCTCGAGCCTTGCTGTTTATTTCTGGATTTGCTGCCAATCAGGCGGTTCTTGCAGCCATGTTGCAGGGCGAGGACCGCATTTTCGCTGACAAACTCAGTCATGCATCGCTGCTGGAGGCCGCTGCACACTCTCCGGCACAGCTGCGGCGCTTTGCCCACAATCAGCCCGCATCACTGCAAAGGTTGCTGGAAAAATCTGCTGCCGGTGAAACGCTGGCAGTGACAGAAGGTATTTTCAGCATGGACGGCGACGCGGCTCCTTTGAAAGAATTGCATCACCTGACACAAGAATACGGCAGCTGGCTGATGGTCGACGATGCGCACGGAGTCGGGGTTTTGGGTGAAGAAGGGCGCGGCAGCTGCTGGCAGCAGGGAATCAGGCCCGAACTGCTGGTACTGACTTTCGGCAAGGCGTTTGGCTGCAGCGGCGCGGCGGTGTTATGTGATGATGCCACGGCGGATTACCTGTTGCAGTTTGCCCGTCACCTGATCTACAGCACCGCAATGCCGGCGGCGCAGGTTTGTGCCCTGCAGGCCGCTTTGACATGTATTCAGCAAGGCGATGGCCTGCGTGATAAACTGGCGGGCAACATTGCCCGTTTCAGAGCGGGCGCCGGGCAGCTGGGTTTGCAGCTTGCCGATTCCTTAAGCGCAATACAACCCTTGATTATCGGCGAGAACCAGCCCGCACTGGCGTGGGCGCAGCGGCTGCGTGAGCAGGGACTGTGGGTGAGTGCGATTCGCCCACCCACGGTTCCACCAGGCAGCGCGCGGTTGCGCCTCACGTTAACCGCTGCCCATGAGGCCGAAGATATTGATATTTTGCTGGAGTCCCTGAATGGGTGCAGTCACCGAATTAGTGAATAAAAAAGCGGTCGCCGATGCGTTTAGTCGCGCGGCCCACAGTTATGAAGGCGCGGCCGAGTTGCAGCGTCTGAGCGGCGAAACCCTGATCGCCATGGCCGAGGCGCAGGGCGCAAAGTTAGGCGATCAGGTCCTCGATGCAGGCTGTGGTACGGGATATTTTAGTCGCCGCTGGCAGGCGATGGGGAAGCGTGTCACCGCGTTAGATCTTTCAGAAGGCATGCTGACGCGAGCGCAGGAATTACAGTCCGCCGATCGTTACTTGTCGGGCGATATTGAGCGTTTGCCGCTGGAAGACAACGCCGTTGACGTCAGTTTCAGTAACCTTGCCGTGCAGTGGTGCAACGCCTTGCCGCGAGCGCTGCAAGAGCTGGCGCGCGTCACACGTCCGGGCGGCGTGGTGTTGTTCTCCACGCTGGCAGAACACTCGCTGATTGAACTGTCACAGGCGTGGATGAAGGTCGATGGCCGTCCTCACGTTAACAAGTTTCTTACTCCCGACAAAATCGCCGAAGCCTGTGCGCCTTTCACTCATCACGTCGAATTTAGCCAACATACCGCGCTATTCCCGGACGTGATGCACCTGATGCGATCTCTTAAAGGCATTGGTGCGACCCATATCAAGGGCGGCAGGCTGGGCGGGTTAGGTGGCCGATCGCGTTTGGCGAGTGTCGAGAAGCATTTTGCTCGTCAGGAAGGACAGTTGCCGCTGACCTATCGACTGGTTTATGGGCTGCTCTATATCGAAGAAGAATAGGTTAAAAATTAAATGAGCTGTGCAATCAACAAGAAGTGCTGGTTTATTACCGGCACGGATACCGAAGTCGGCAAAACCGTCGCCACCTGTGCCTTTTTGCAGGCCGCCGCGGCGGCGGGTTTTTCAACGGCGGGTTACAAGCCGGTGGCGTCGGGCAGTGAAATGACGCCACAAGGTCCGCGCAACAGCGATGCACTGGCGTTGCAGGCCAACAGTTCGTTGAGTTTGAGCTATCAGCAGGTCAATCCCTGTACTTTTCTTGAGCCGACTTCGCCGCATATCGTCAGCGAACTGGAAGGGCGTCCCATCGTGCTTGATGAGTTGTCGCAAGGGCTGCGTGAGTTGGAACCTATGGCAGATTGGGTGGTGGTTGAAGGCGCGGGTGGCTGGTTTACGCCGCTAAGCGCTGAGCACACTTTTGCCGACTGGGTGACCCGCGAGCAACTACCGGTGATTCTGGTGGTCGGAATGCGCCTGGGCTGCATCAACCATGCGTTGCTTACCGCGCAGGCGGTGTTACGCAGTGGTTTAACGCTGGCAGGGTGGATTGCCAATGACGTTGAGGAGACGGGACAGCATCATCAGGCTTATCTGGCAACCTTAATCAGGTTGCTGCCTGCGCCCCTGTTGGGCGAGATCCCGTACCTTCAAAATCATCAGTTCAATGATCACGGCCGCTACCTTTCGCTGGCACCTTTGCTTTAAGCGCGGGCGCTAGACAGTCAGGTAAGTTTTAACCAGATTATCGTCTAACTGTTCCAGCGTCCCCTGAGCGACGTTGCGGCCGCCATCCAGCAGGCAAAAACGGTCGGCGACGCTGCGGATAAACGGCAGCTTGTGCCCGACCAGTAATAATGTCAGGCCCAGATCGCGATTAAGGCGATGGATAATATTGCCCATGTTAGCTTCCATCGCTTCACTGGTGTGCTCGGTGGGTTCGTCAAGGATCAACAACTCCGGCTCCTGCACCAGCGCGCGGCTGATGGCCAGTTGCTGCTGCTGACTTTCATCCAGCTCGCCTGCTTTACGCGAACCCATTTCTTTCATTGACGGAAACAAATCGTAGACCTGTGAAGGCACGCGGCGGGTTTTATTACGCCCAGCCATCATGGCGATTTGCAGATTTTCATCAACGCTCATTTGCGAGAATATCTGACGGCCCTGAGGCACATAGCCAATGCCCATCTGTGCGCGCGTTTCCACCGGCAGCATCAGCAGGTTCTGCGGCTCCTGATTGGCCGATTGCCAAATCATCGACCCGCTTTTAACCGGCAAGTGGCCCATTATACAGTTGATCAGGGTGGTTTTCCCGACACCGTTACGCCCAATCAGGCAGTTGCATTGACCGCGATAAAGCTCAAGATTGATATCCCAGAGAATATGGTTTTGGCCATAGAATTGGTTAACTGCTTTTACGCTTAGCATCAGTTGTTCCTCACTTATTAGGCTTTCCTTTGAACACAACATTGACGACCCCTGTCATTTTTCTGACATTTTCACGATGCCGTTAATCTGCTAACACAGGATTAAATTCCGTTTAAGTCTCGCATTTAAACAGCATTAACAAGTGATAAACGGCTATCCCGTAGTGCTAAACGGCTAAAACTGACGTTTATTTGCCTTAAAAGCATTCACTGTTGCTAAAAAAGTAGAGAATTAATTTGTTTCTGGTAACTCAGCACATTATTCGTAAAGGTTACCTGTACGACTCATGTTGCAACTCTCGGGCCAAGTTTAAAAAGATAAATCTTAATCACTAACGATTCAGGCTCTGCTGGGCCGCGAGGGGAAGGGGATAGGGCAATTCATTACCATGAATAATGTTTACGTGCGATCTTGGATCCAGAGGTGCACTTTGCCAGTGCCGAGATCGCAAATGTTGGTGCAAGGTTAAAACCCTTTTAGAGCAGAAAAGTCCGGGTCGGATGCACATACTGATTTTGCAATCTAAAAGATCGGCTTTTTCTAGGTCAAATCTGAATATATAAAGAAATAAAAGTGTAAAAAAATAACTAAAAAAACGTCAAACAACTCTGATTTAGGAAAATGTCGATTTTTGTCAACGCAGGGCCAGTGCGGCGCGCTGAGAGTTATCCACCATTCCTGTGGATAACCTTGTGCATGAGAGACATAAAAGTTGCTACAGGCGAGTCAGGGCGCGGGCTGAGCTTAGTTTGCCCGCATTCTCGTCTTTTTAAGTAAATTCTTATTTTTCAATAGGTTAATTAAAATCAATAGCAGCATCATTTTGCTGTCAACGTTGTGTAAATTTTGGTCAGCAACCCTTGTAAAAGTCTGCTGGTGACAAAATCTGGGGATAAATGTCACTTGATGGGGAAAAGTTAGGGTACCTGTTGCCCTAAAATGAGCAACTTAGCCGTTTCAGAAAAAAACGTCACTTGAGACTGGTTTTTTATCCAGTATAATAGATTGCCAAAACGCTGCTCAGGCTGATGCAGCGCTAATTTCTCAGGAAAGTGATTCATTTGACTTCGTGGGGGAGTATTCCATACTTCCTGACCGGTCTCGCACGTTCTCATCTCAGGTAGCCCGCAATGAGCAAAGTATTCAAATTACATTCCGAATTTAAACCTTCGGGCGACCAGCCTGAGGCTATCCGTCGCCTTGAAGAAGGACTGGAAAACGGTCTGGCACATCAAACGTTGCTGGGCGTAACCGGTTCAGGCAAAACCTTTACCGTCGCCAATGTGATTGCCGATTTGAATCGTCCGACCATGGTACTGGCACCTAACAAGACACTGGCGGCGCAGCTATACGGTGAGATGAAGGAGTTTTTCCCCGAGAACGCGGTAGAATATTTTGTCTCTTATTACGATTACTACCAGCCTGAAGCCTATGTGCCTAGCTCGGATACCTTTATAGAGAAAGATGCTTCGGTAAACGAACATATCGAGCAGATGCGTCTTTCGGCCACCAAGGCGCTGCTGGAGCGTAAAGACGTCATCGTTGTGGCATCGGTTTCTGCGATTTACGGCCTGGGCGATCCCGATCTGTATCTTAAAATGATGCTGCATTTGACTAAGGGCATGATTATCGATCAGCGCTCCATATTGCGTCGTCTGGCGGAGTTGCAATATTCGCGTAACGATCAGGCGTTCCAGCGCAGTACTTTCCGCGTGCGCGGCGAGGTGATCGATGTCTTCCCGGCAGAATCTGACGATCTGGCACTGCGTATTGAACTGTTCGATCAGGAAGTCGAGCG
>CAWUIY010000255.1:0-6848 GCA_963922555.1 uncultured Serratia sp.
TGGGTTGCTTTTTAGCTTCTCCACTGCTTGTTTCTCGCGATGTAAGAGGTCTTCACGATTGCCGTCACCAACCAGCCTCCTTATCTGGATATCGCGCAGGCGTTGCAGGCAAACTTTGCCTTGGGCGGGATTACCGTCAAGCTGGAGCCGGGCGTTAGCTCGCAAATCTCTCTGCGCGTGAAGGCGCACAACTATGATGCGACGCTGTCTTCATGGGGGCCAGACTATTTTGACCCGAATACCAATGCCGCTGCGTTTGCTTACAACCCGGAAGACGGCAGCAACACGCTGGCCTGGCGCGCAAACTGGAGCATTCCGGCTCTGAGCAAGCAAACGCTGGCCGCGACCGCAGAAAATGACAAGGCCAAGCGAATTGCGGACTACCGCCAGTTGCAGCTTGAAGTCCAGAAAAACTCGCCGTTCGTGATTGGCCTGCAGGCGCGCAGCCTGATTGCCGTGCGTGACAACATCAAAGGTTACGTGCAGGGCATCAACCCTGACATGGTGTTCTACAGCAAGGTCACTAAGTAATGATAGATAGCACTCCCCCGGTCGGTTTATTCCGACAGGGTTGGCGTTGGTCAGGCCGCCTGGTAGGCGGCCTTGTTTCTTTAATGCTGACTCTGTTAGGCCTGCTGGCTTTTACCTTTGCACTTTCTCACCTTGCACCGGTCGATCCGACACTCCAGATTGCTGGCGATCATGCCAGCGCGGCAACCTATGCTCAGGTGCGTAAAGATCTGGGCCTGGATCAGCCAATGCCAGTGCAGTTCTGGCACTATTTGCAGCATCTCGCCCACGGCGATATGGGCATGTCGAGCATTACGGGTCAGCCGGTAGCCAGCGACCTGATGCACACCTTCCCGGCAACCATTGAGTTGGCCACCTGCGCGATTATTCTTGGCGCTATTCTGGGTATCACCCTGGCGTTACTGTCGGTGTACAAACCCGGCAGCTGGATCGACAACCTGGTGCGTCTGGTTTCACTGCTGGGCTATTCGGTACCCATCTTCTGGCTCAGCCTGTTGGGTTTGCTGTTGTTTTACGCCGTATTGCACTGGGCAGGAGGGCCGGGCAGGCTCGACGATGCCTATCTCTACACCATGGAGCCGCGTACCGGTTTTGTGCTGATTGATACCTGGCTGTCAGGCGATCGCGAGATGTTCTTCAACGCTATCCGTCATATGTGGTTGCCTGTGACCGTGTTGGGGCTGCTGTCGATGGCCGGGATCACCCGCCTGCTGCGTGCCGCAATGCTCGGCGAGATGAACAAAGAGTACGTGATTCTGGCGCGATCCAAGGGCGCAGGTCGCGCGCGCGTGCTGCTGTGCCACGTTTTTCCAAACGTATTGGGCACATTGATCACGGTACTCAGCCTGTCATACGCCAGCCTGCTCGAAGGTGCTGTACTGACCGAAACAGTGTTTGCCTGGCCGGGCGTGGGGCGTTATCTGACCAGCGCGCTGTTTGCATCGGATACTCCGGCGATCCTCGGCTCGACGCTGCTTATTGGCACCTGTTTTGTTTTGCTTAATGCATTGGCTGATGCGCTGACTTATTTACTCGATCCGCGAACCCGGTAAGCTTTTATGACCCAACTTATTCCTGAACAACCGGCACTGGCCCGCGTCGCACCCGCCAAGGGGCCGCGCCGAATTACCACGCTGTCGATCGGTACCGTGCTGGCGGTGATCCTGCTGCTGATGGCGCTGTTTGCGCCGTGGCTGGCGCCGTTTGATCCCAATCTCCAGCACATTGAAATCCGCCTGATGCCGCCGTCTGCGGCGCACTGGTTTGGTACCGACGGTTTTGGCCGTGATTTGCTCTCGCGAGTAATTTATGGCGCAAGGCCCACCTTGCTGCTGGTGTCGTTAATCCTGCTGCTGACCATTCCTTTTGGATTGCTGATTGGCATCAGCGCCGGGTATCTCGGCGGCTGGGTGGAGCGTATTCTGATGCGTTTCACCGATATCGTGTTGTCGCTGCCGAGCCTGGTGATGGCGCTGGCGCTGGTGGCAATACTGGGTCCGGGCCTGATGAACGGCGCGCTGGCGCTGGCGTTTACCAGTTGGCCGTCGTTTGCTCGTCAGGCGCGGGCCGAGACACTGGCCCTGCGTCGCAGCGATTATCTGGCCGCGGCGCGGATGCAGGGCATAGGCGGCTTCAGGCTGATGTTTGGCCACATTTTGCCGCTGTGTCTGCCAAGCGCGGTGGTGCGTGCGGCGCTGAGCCTTGGCGGCATCATCCTGTCTTCTGCCGGTCTGGGTTTCCTTGGCATGGGCATTCAGCCGCCTACTGCTGAATGGGGCGCGATGGTCGCCGAAGGCAGCAAAGTGATCTTCGACCAGTGGTGGGTCGCCGCCGCGCCGGGCGGGGCAATCTTGTTTGCCAGTCTGGCATTCAACCTGATAGGCGATGGCCTGCGCGATAAAATGGATACCCGACATGGCAATTAATTCTCAATCAGGTGCGGCAGCAATACAGAATGACCTGCTAATTGC
Organism: uncultured Serratia sp.; assembly: GCA_963922555.1. Lineage (GTDB taxonomy): Bacteria > Pseudomonadota > Gammaproteobacteria > Enterobacterales > Enterobacteriaceae > Rouxiella. The sequence continues at coordinate 2,502 of CAWUIY010000255.1, forward strand.
CCGTGATTTAACCGTTTATGTGCCCGGCCCACAGCCGATCGAGCTGGTGAAGTCGATCTCCTTTAGTGTTGGGCAGCAGCGTATTGCGCTGGTGGGGGAATCCGGTTCTGGCAAGTCGATGACCGCCCGTGCCTTGATGGGGCTGCTTCCAAGCCCTTGTCAGATGCAGGCCAGCCAGTTAACGCTGGGTGATCAAGATCTGACTCGTCTCAATGAGCGGCAGTGGAATCAGCTGCGCGGCAGTCGTATTGCGATGGTGATGCAGGACCCGAAGCATGCGCTGAATCCGGCACAGCAAATAGGCAAGCAGGTTGAAGAACCGCTACGTTTGCACGGCAACTTTAGCCGTAGCGAACGCAAAGAGCAGAGGCTCGATATGCTTAATGCCGTAGGCTTGCCGCATCCGGCCCAGCTCAGCAAGCTCTACCCCCATCAATTATCCGGCGGCATGGGGCAGCGGGTTATGTTGGCCATTGCGCTGATCAATCATCCTAAGTTTCTGATTGCTGATGAACCGACCTCGGCGCTGGATTTTGAAGTGCGGGAACAGGTTTTGAAACTCATTGAACGGCTGGTTGATGAACGCAATATGGGGCTGATTCTAATCAGCCACGATTTACAGCAGGTGGCGGAATATACCGAGCAGGTGATGGTGATGTACAAAGGGCAAATCGTTGACCGTCTGCCTGCAAACCAGCTGGCTCACGCCACGCATCCCTACACGCACACGCTGTGGTCATGCCGTCCAAGCAGGGCGACACGGGGCGAAGTGTTACCCGTGCTGGATCGCGCACTGCTGGCCAAACTCAGTGAAGAAGGGGAGCAGGCATGAGTCAGGGAATTATAGCCCAGCTGCATCAGCTCAGCGTTTCCCATCGTCAGGGTTATGACGTGCGCACCGTGGTGCATGACGTTGATCTCACTATCCATCAGGGCGAATGCTTTGGCTTGGTAGGCCCTTCTGGCTGCGGGAAATCGTCTCTGCTGTGGGTATTGGCGGGATTAAACACGCACTGGAGCGGCGACATGACCCTGTTGGGCCATCGTTTATCGCCGGGCAAACCTTTTACCGGCCTCCTGCGTCGCGAAGTACAGATGGTGTTTCAGGACCCCTACGCCTCACTGCACCCGAAACACAAACTGTTGCGCACGTTGAGTGAACCGTTAAAGCTGTTAAAAGAGCAGGATATCGAGCAAAAGGTGGCAGAAGGCTTTCGTCAGGTTGGGCTGGATCCGGCACTGATCCACCGATATCCGCATCAGCTTTCGGGTGGGCAGCGTCAACGTGTCGCCATCGTGCGTGCGCTATTGCTAAAGCCAAAGCTGCTACTGCTCGACGAACCGACTTCTGCATTGGATATGTCAGTGCAGGCAGAAATCCTTAACCTGCTCAACGAGCTAAAAGCAGCGGGCGAGTTGACCATGATTCTGGTTAGCCACGACGCCGATGTTATCGACCATATGTGCGACAGGCACGTCGCGATGGCAAAAGGCTTTGTGCTCGGATAAACAGTAAAATCCTTCCTCCAGAAAGGCGTCAGTGTTTTAGTCACTGATTGACGCTCAACGGAGGGAGGATTTTAGCTCACATAGCGTGTTAAAGATCCACCGACACCACTTTCCCGGTTTTCAGTGATTCTATCGCGGCTTCGGCCAGCAGCAGAGCCTTGAGGCCATCTTCGGCAGTGACCGGCAGGGGTTTATTATCTTTTACCGCAGAGATAAACGCTTTCCACTGCTCGTTAAACGCCGCGTGATAGCGATCCAGTACCGAATACAGCGGTTTTTGCGACTGCACGTCGTTATCCTCGGTAAACTTGATAAGCGTCGTGGCAGGCACGTTCTGGACCTGTAGGCAACCCAGCTGCCCGTGCGCTTCAATGCGCTGATCGTAACCATAGCCCGAACGGCGGCTGTTGTTAATCACCACGATTTTTCCAGACGCGGTTTGTAGCGTCACGACCACGACATCGACATCACCGGCTGCCCTGATACCAGGGTTCACCAGCGCGGCGGCAATGGCGGAAACGGCAACCGGTTCTTCCTGCAACAGAAAACGCGCCATATCAAAATCGTGGATCGTCATATCGCGAAATATTCCGCCAGACTCCGGGAAGCTTTCTTTCGGCGGCGGAGAAGGGTCACGGGAGGAAATTTGCAGATGTTCAAGCTCGCCAATTTCACCTGCTGACAGTGCGCGAAAAAGCGCTGAGTGGTTTGGGTCAAAGCGACGGTTGAAACCCGTCATAAACGGTACACCGCGCCTGGTGAATTCTTCAACGCATGAGCGCACGCGCTCGATGTTCAGATCAATCGGTTTTTCACAGAAAACGGCCTTACCCGCGCGGGCTGCCTGTAGCGCGAAATCAGCATGGGTATCGTTTGGGGTGGCAATGAGCACGATATCCACGTCAGGATGATTGATAGCCTCGTTTACTGATAACACTTTGGCCCGGTATTTCTCTGCCAGCTTGACAGCATTGCCGGAAGAGGATCCGGATACCGAGAACAGAATCGAATCAGGATTATCATCAATGTGTCTGGCATGAACATGGGCAATCCTGCCAGCCCCGAGTAGCGCGACTTTTAACATATCGTTTATCAATCCTTTCATAAAAATGCTTGTTGGAGGCTAATCAATAGACAAAGCCTTGATTATGACAACCTAGCAATGAAGATTGTTTATTTCAATATTACATGTAAATGGAATTTTTATTTTGCTAACGGGTTAACATTGTCAGCATCAGGTATCAGGTATCGGGTTTCAGTCATCAGGTATCAGCAGGGCATAAAGCAGGGTTAATCACCTGCCTAAAAAGAGTGCAACGCTAGCTGTTGGTGCATGATTTGAATCGTTCAAAGCAGGCTTAAGAAAATGAAAAAGTAAAAAACACAAAGTATTCAACGGCCTGATAATCATCGAATAATTGGCATACAAACTGCTTTATTTCATATGGATTAAAAGTAAAGCTTGGGATTGAGCCTTACTTGCAGTGTGACAGTACAGGTTAATACAGTTGAAAAACAAAGGCGTCCGTTAGCGTTCAGGAAACTGAGCGCTAACAGGACGCTTTTTTTATGCCCGTATTCAGCTAATCAATTTAATGATTTCTAACATAATTTTTCATTTTAAAAGGGCAGCAGGTCTTTATAGGCAATCTCGGCTGCTATCCTTAAAGTTCATGTGCTTATTAATCAAGGATGTCGAACATGGCTTTATTAAAATCAAATTCGATTTACAAGATGGTCGCAGGGTTAGCAATGTGCGCGTGGTTGCCTATGGCCAATGCAGCATCGATGTTTACGCTGAGTTCTCCCGCTTTCAGCGATAATGGAACGCTGGATAAAAAATTCGCGGGCAATATCAAAGCCAATCCAGCCTGTGTCGGCGATAATTTTTCCCCGGCTTTTAGCTGGCTGAACCCGCCGAAGGGTACCAAAAGCTTTACCCTGACTATCAGAGACGTTGATGCTAATCACGGCCTGGGAGTAAACCATCTGGTGACTTATGGCATTCCAGCCTCGGCGACCGGTTTTGCCGAAGATGCGCTAAGCGAAGGCAAGGGTTTCGTCGGCGGTAAAAACACCATGAATCACGGTTATTACAATGGCCCATGCCCGCCGGTGGGCACTGGCTCTCATCACTATATTGTGCAATTGATAGCCACCGATTTAGCCCCCAATGCCTTGCCTAAAGGGCTGACTTACGATCAGTTGTTTGAAAAACTTAAAGGCCACGCCATCGATAACTCGACGCTGGTGGCACGCTTCGGCGAATAACCTGAAATTTTACCTGTCGTGAGAAGGCAATAAAAAAGGCCGAACTACAGTTCGGCCTTTTAAGCAGGTAAGCGTGGAATAATCAGGGTACGCCTTCTGAATTAAACCTGAGTGATCCCTGATATTTCCTTAAAACCCTGATTTATTTCTGAGTACCGTCTTCAATTTTTGACGGATAGGTCAGGTCAGCGGCTTTACGCATCTTGGCAACTTCTTTCGCTGTGACGGTTGCACCGGCCGGGTTACCAAACTGGTTGCTGACATAATTGCTGATCTGAGCGATTTGTTCATCATTCAGCTGGTTAGCAAACGACGGCATCATCACTTCGCCCTGATCCATGTGACGCTGAACGCCGCCCAGAATCACAGAAACCATGTTGCGACTGTCAGCTGCACCGGTGCTGGTGTGGTTATACAGCGACGGATAGGCGTGGAAGCCTTTACCGATACCGCCACCAGACTGACCGTGACAGGCCGCACAGCTGCTGTTAAACAGCGCAGAAGCAGACTGGTCAAACGGCACGGCGTTGGCGCGGTCGGCGAACACGTTGGTTGCCGGTTTGCCCC
>CAWUIY010000256.1:0-6811 GCA_963922555.1 uncultured Serratia sp.
ATTATTTAACCGAGCTAGAACAGGGCTATGTTATTGTTTATAGCTGAATAGCCATCATTTGCTGCGGTTAAGATGTTAAGCTAATTAATTTACGAACGTTAACCCTTAAGAGACATTAATCATACATGAGATTCAAAGTGCTCTTAAATTATGTTCTTGTTGGATTGATGAATACAGCAATACATTGGATAACATTTATTCTTTGTTTTGAGATAATTAAATTTTCTCAATCTATAAGCAATGTTGTTGGATTTGCCATTTCAGTCACTTTTTCGTTTTTTGCTAATTCCAAAATCACCTTTAAACAACAAGGAACATTGACCAAATACGTTCAATTCATCGTGGTCATGGGGTTAATTAGTTACAGTATTGGGTATACTGCAGACCAGATACATCTCAATCCAATATTGACTTTAGCTTCTTTTTCATCAATTAGCCTGGTACTAGGGTTTCTTTATTCTCGATTTGTCATTTTTAAAGAGTAAAGGCAAGCAGATGGTCTCTAAGGTGATTCACAAAAGCGTTAGGCAGGTGAGTATCTGCATAAGGTAAAGTAAAAGTTGTACGCGTAGCTAAAACAGTAAACGCTTAACATAATACGCCGTCCCCTATTTTATTCTGATACTCAGCTAAGAAAATAGGTGTTCTTAATTAGTGCAATAGTAAGTTTTATATTTGGGCTAAAAGGCTACAATGTTTTGTTAAGGATAAAAATGATTACTTTAGATAATAACCTCAAGAAGATTTTTATTTTCGCAATAATTTCATACGTTATTGTCTATGGTTATGAACTCAGTCACTTCACGCTATCGATTGATGAAGAGTTTATTACCAACAATTATCAGGCTCTTTCTTTAGGACGATGGGGGCATGAACTCCTTCATAAATACGTATTTCATGAGCCCTATGTCCCATTTGCAAGCCTGTTCTTTGCCTTAACATTGATGGCTTTTTCCTCTGTGTTGGTGGCCGATTATATAGGGCTAAGCGTAACTGAATCTATTGTATTTGTCGTATTGGTTGCGTCAATGCCACAGTTCGCCTACCAGGCTGAATTTAGCCAACAGATTGACACAGTCTCTATTGCTGTATTAGCTGCAACAGCATCAGTCATATTTCTTGATAAAAACAGTAAAATTGTTTTTATCTTGTTATCTATCGTCGCAGTTTCAATTTATCAGTCTATTATTACTGTCCCTATCACACTGTTTTTATCAAGAACTCTGTATTCTATTCTTGTTAGAAAAGAACAGATTAGATTCAAAGACTGGATGGTCAAAGCAGTGATGCTTTTTGTGCTTTTACTCATTGCTTTAGCTATTAATAATTTCTTGCTTATTTTGGTTTTGAAAATTTACAATGTGAGTAAAACTAATTATATCAATGACATCATTATGTGGGGCAAACAGGGGACTGCCCAAAGCCTAATCCACATCTTTACTAACCCGATCGGAAGCTATTTTAGAAAGCCTGTTTATGGTCTCCTGTTATTCCCTTTGTGCATTATTCCATGCATAATTATCTTGTATAATGCCATTAAAGAGAAGACGTTCCTAAGTACGGCAGTACTTGTATTTGCTCTCTTTGGGTCAATATTCATGCTGAATGTGGTGAGTGGAGGAGGGTTGCCAACCCGAACTTATGTGAGCCTGCCTTATGTTTTTGCATTATTGGTCGCCATTAGCCTGTCTCTGATAAGCGCTCAGAATGTTACCAAATTGATTGTTTGCAGCCTGTTTCTATTCTCGGCTACGTACCAGTCAAGTCTACTATTTTATTCAGATGAAATGGCGGGTCAGGCTGATAATACTTTTGCAAATAGGCTACTTGACGCTATTTATAATAAATACCCGTCATTTGATCCTCATACGGTGCCTGTATTCTTTTATGGGAGCTACAAACCCATTAATAATTGGGTGGTAGGGCACGAAACCGGCTTTGGTAACTCTTTTTTCAGTTGGGACAATGGCAATGATGCGAGGATGGTCAATTATTTCAATGTTACTAATAAAGCTGCGTTAATCAATGCAAGCGTTGATCAAAAATACAGTGTTTTGAATTATGCTCAATCACTATCTCCCTGGCCGGCAAAAGATGCCATTTCACTAGAAAATGGCATTCTAATTATAAAGCTAAGCAACAACTTTAATCTCAACAATATCAACAAATTAGATGTTCGCTAAGGGCAGTGATTTTATATTTTTATCTCAAAACAGTGCCAATAAATGGGGCCCGAATCACCTCTAACTGGTGTTATGACGTAGGTTTAAATAGTGCTTTAGTTACAACATACAATGTGCCGCTGTTAAATTCAGAGCACTATGAAAGTTCGGCGTTAACGGAAGAAAATAGTGACATTATGGGCTACACCAGGGTGTGAAGAGGCAATTCGGTCAGTAAGATAGTTTAAAACCCCCTTATGGGCATGTCCTAATATAAGTCCTGCAACATTTTCAACCATTTACTAGTTGGTCGCCATAAGAATGGTTTTGATACGTTAATGAACTACCTGCAAGATCTGTACGAATAAAAAAGCCGACAACCTTTACAGTTATCGGCTTTTTAGTGCGTTAAACGCAGGGCAGAGAGTTAGGCATTCAGCAGTTGCTGCGCTGTCTTATCTACCAGTTGCAGCAGAAGCTTGATGTCTTCCAGTGTAACGGTTGGGTTCAACAGGGTCATTTTCAGACAGGTAACGCCGTCAGACTCGGTCACGCCCAGGTTAGCACGGCCTGATTCCAGCAACGCATCACCAATTTTCTGGTTGAACAGGGCAATTTCAGCATCGCTGCTGGTTGCCAGCGCTTCTGGACGATAGCGGAACAACACGCTCGCCAACTGTGGCTGCATGACCAGCTCCAGCTGAGGCTGTTCGCTCACGTACTGAGCAACCTGTTGCGCCAGAGTCACACCGTGGTCAATGATTTCAGCATATTGCTTCTGACCCAACGCTTCCAGACCCATCCACAGTTTCAATGCGTCAAAACGACGGGTGGTCTGCAGAGACTTGGATACCAGATTTGGCACGCCCTGAGCTTCGTCAAACTCGGAGTTCAGGTAAGCCGCCTGATAACGCATCAGCTCGTAGTGACGGGATTCTTTCAACAAGAATGCGCCACAGCTGATGGTTTGGAAGAACTGCTTATGGAAGTCCAGAGTGATGGAGTCGACCAGTTCGATCCCGTCCAGGTAATGGCGATACTTCTCAGACAGCAATAACGCGCCGCCCCAGGCTGCATCAACATGTACCCAGATTTGGTGTTCAGCTGCCAGCGCAACAATTTCACGCAGCGGGTCGATTGCGCCAGCATCGGTAGTCCCTGCTGTTGCAACGATCGCCAGAACTTGCTCACCGTTAGCCTTGGCCAAGGCCAGTTTCTCGGACAGATCGTTAACATCCATACGAGCGAAGCGATCGGTTTTAACCAGAGTCACTGACTGGTAACCCAGACCCATCAAAGCCATATTCTTTTGCACGGAGAAGTGTGCATTTTCAGAACAGAAAACTTTGATCTTCTTGAGATCGCCAACCAGACCGTCCTGCTGTACCGAGTGACCTTGACGCGCGAAGAAAGCATCACGAGCCAGCATCAGCCCCATCAGGTTGCTCTGAGTACCGCCGCTGGTGAAAACACCGGCGTCGCCAGGCTGATAACCAACCTGAGTACGCAGCCATTCAATCAGCTTGATCTCGATGATGGTCGCCGACGGACTTTGGTCCCAGGAGTCCATACTCTGGTTAGTCGCGTTGATCAATACTTCCGCAGCCTGGCTTACAACGAGGCTAGGGCAGTGCAGGTGTGCGACGCACTGAGGGTGATGCACCGACAGGCTATCTTTTAAAAAGTATTCAATCGCACGTTCAATCGCAGCCTGGTTGCCCAGGCCTTGAGGATTGAAGTCCAACGTAATGCGCTCACGCAGTTCAGCAACGGTTTTACCCTGATACATCTCAGGTTGTTGCAGCCACTGTACAACGGCCGCACTACTTTGGGCGATCGCCTGCTGGTAAGCCTCAGTACTCTGCGCAGAGGCAGCAAGGATCGGGTTTAACTTCGACATCCGGTAATTCACTCCACTTAAACAGGTTTGACGCCAGCGGCCAGGAACGCCTGCTCAAATTTATCCAGGAAAATACCCAGTTCTTCGTTGGTGATCAGCAGGGAAGGCAACAGGCGCAGTACGCAACCGTTACGACCGCCACGCTCGAGGATCAGACCCGCTTCGAAGCATTTCTTCTGCAACAGTGCAGACAGCTGAGGATCAGCAGGGTAGCTACCCATGTGATCAGCCGCTTCATTTGGTTTCACGATCTCGATACCGATCATCAGGCCCAGACCGCGGATGTTACCAATGATCGGGTAACGTTTCTGCATGTCGGCCAGTTTACCTTTCAGCCATTCGCCCTGTGCCGCAACTTTCTCTGCAAGATTGTTATCTTTCATGTATTGCAGGGTAGTCAGGCCAGTCGCCATAGCCAGTTGGTTACCGCGGAAAGTACCGGTGTGGTGACCAGGTTCCCAGGCGTCGAACTGTTTCTTGATACCCAATACGGCCAGCGGCAAGCCGCCACCCACTGCTTTGGACATCACGATAATGTCTGGCTCAATACCGGCGTGTTCAAAGGCAAACAGTTTGCCCGTACGGCAGAAACCAGCCTGAACTTCGTCGACAATCAACAGAATTCCGTGTTCCTGAGTCACTTTACGGATGCGCTGCAGCCACTCGACAGGAGCTGGGTTAACACCGCCTTCGCCCTGAACTGCTTCCAGAATTACGGCAGCAGGTTTACGAACGCCACTTTCAACGTCGTTGATCAGGTTTTCGAAGTAGTAAGTCAGTGCTTTAACGCCAGCTTCGCCGCCAATGCCCAGCGGGCAACGGTAAAGATGCGGATAAGGCATGAACTGAACTTCTGGCATCATGCCATTCACAGCTTCTTTCGGCGACAGGTTACCTGTTACCGCCAAAGCGCCGTGGGTCATACCGTGGTAGCCGCCGGAGAAGCTGATCACGCCAGAACGGCCAGTGTATTTCTTCGCCAGCTTCAGAGCTGCTTCAACAGCATCGGCACCAGAAGGGCCGGTGAACTGCAGGCAATACTCTTTGCCTTTACCAGGCAACAAAGACAGCAAATAGTCAGAAAACTTGTCTTTCAACGGCGTTGTCAGATCAAGGGTATGTAACGGCAAGCCGCTAGTAATGACATTTTGGATGCTTTGAAGAATGTCCGGATGGTTGTGTCCAAGAGCCAGCGTTCCCGCACCGGCCAGGCAGTCAAGATATTGATTATTCTCAACGTCGGTGATCCATACGCCCAACGCTTTAGCGATAGCTAAAGGCAGTTTGCGCGGATAACTCCTAACATTCGATTCAAATTCAGCTTGTCTCGCCAAATAGGTTTCATTGTTTTCATTAAATGAATTCGCACCTAAAGTATCAATACGGACTTTATCCGTCATCATATCTCTCCTACAACCGGGGTTATCACTAACGTCCCGATTGAATAAATGAATTGAAAAAGTAGTCGCTCTAGTAAAAGCGCGGCCAATATAGGACTTTTTGGCCTTTAGCTCAATAATTTATTTTGTGTATAGATGTTTACACTTTCCAACATGTTATCAATATGTTGTTGATTATATGAGTGTTCAGCCAAAGCGCGTTGTTCTACGTGAAAACTAAGCGGTTAGGGGTAGCAAAGAATTTCAGATTTCACATAGCGCAACCATTTTAGCTCATAAAGTAACCATTTTCCCGGGGTTATTTTGTAATCCATTAGAAAAAGGCTGTCTGCATCAGCGTATTTTTCGGAGAATTACTGTGCAATCAAAGGGTAGGTGAGAAAAAAACTTTCTGGCTGATGCAGCAGTTAAAAATGCTATTGAGCGAAGATGGCGATAAAAGGGGCGTGGCAGGTCGCAAACGGAGAGAGCCGCCAGCATACACTGACGGACAAGAAATTATCGATGTGATTTATATTCGTCAGAAAGATTAGTAATGCCTGCAGTTTCATATTTTTCAATGTCTCGATCGAGCGAGCTGTACTGCTTGGCATAATAAGGGCCAACGGCATGAAAACATTTAACGTCTTTAATAACTCCAGACTTTTTACCTAACCTTCTGAAATATCTAGATATCACTCCATCTTCACCATTGTTAAAGCTCAGTTTGGTGAATTTTTCGAAGAAAATGGAAATCAGGCGGTAGTCTTTTCTTCTGAATCCTGCACACCAGCCGCCTGTCGGTCCAATCTGGACGGTCAAGCCATCAACGATATGATCGGTATACTCTGAGGCTGGAGGTTTAGCTCCATTAGTGTGTTCATTTTGAACTACATCAAGGCACAGGAAGCCAAATTTCTTGAATGTGTTGAGGTATTTTACAAAAACATCATCGACCGCGTTGGGAAACTCCAGAACATCATCATCAACTTCAATAATGTAATCCCCTTTAGCCATCGGGATCAGCCGCTGGTAGGCACTCAGTCCCAAATTTTTATCGTTATTGATAATTTTGATTGAGATATCGGACTGGTATTTCTCTTTATAAGCAGCAAGCGTAGTTTGCGTGTTATCGGTAGAAGCATTATTGAAGATAATGATTTCAGACTGCTTCTTGTCATTGATCGCGTGATACAAAGCTTCGAGACATACTGGAAGCATCTCTCCACGGTTCCACGTCAAAATAACAAACGATGTTCTCATTTTTTAATCTCTGTAGTTGATATATGTATCTGATTATGCGTATCAATCAAGCTATTCTGATACTAGCATGCAAATAACAAATGTCACATTAAGAAGATTAATATAGT
>CAWUIY010000257.1:0-6797 GCA_963922555.1 uncultured Serratia sp.
ATGCAATTCCAGGCCCGTTCGACCATGGGGATCCTGGCAGGGCGGCCATTCATCCAATTTGTTTTGCGCGTCCGGCTAGCACCGAGAACACCATCTGTGACACGGTTACTGCTATAAGGGCAAGCAGTGGCAAAGACCAGCTACCGTTGCATTGATGCAGTATGCCAAAAAGCAGTGGGCCGAGTGCCGCTATACCATATCCCATACACTGTCCCATGCCTGAAAGCTGTGCCGCCTGACGATGATCGACAGCACGCAGGTTGAATAACGACAGGCAGGTTACCATTGAAGCTCCGGCCCCCAAACCTGCAATAATTAGCCACAGCAGGGCATAAAGCGGGGCAAGATATAAGCCGGCGAGGCCGATAAAAATTGCCAACGAGGCGAAAAATCCTATCAGCCGCTGATCCTGCATTCTCTTTAAGGCATTCATGCAGGCAACGTTGGCAATAATTGAAATTGCCTGATAGACAAACAATAACCATCCTGCCGTGGCCTGGCTGAAGCCATTCGCCTGTGCGTAAGGGGTAAACCAGTCAATCAGGGTGTAAAAGACCATCGACTGCGCGGCCATAAACAGTGAAACCTGCCAGCCTAGCGTCGAACGCCATGGAGATTTCAATGAGGAGCGGGTGGAGGCAGAAATAGTGGGTGAACCGGCAGACCTTTTTAACCACGGTAGCCAGGCTAAAGTGGCAACGGCCGCAGGCAGGATCCAGACGGCAACTGAGAGATGCCAGCCAAAAGGCGTGGCCACCGCCAGAGGTACGGCAATTCCGGATGCCAGGCTGGCGGTTATCGCCATTGTCGAGGCATACAGGCCGATGTATTTTGCCGTATGGTGTTTAAAATCGCGTTTGATTAATGGGGGTAAAAGCACGTTAGCGGCGGCAATTCCGACGCTCAACAGCGTTGTACCGATCCACAAACCACTTTCACCGGCAGCGATGCGTAGAATCGAACCCAGCGTAATCAGACATACCGCGCCCCATAGCGTCTTCTCAAGACCTGCGCGGTTGCCTAGCCACGAAGCCACTGGGGCTATAACAGCGAACATCATCAGGGGAATAAAATTAAGTAATCCCGCGGCAGATGCGCTGAGACCAAAGGCGGTGCGGATGTTTTCCAGAATCGGGCCTGGGGAGGTAATAGGCGCACGAAGGTTCGCTGCGGTGAGTAGAACAATAAACAGAAAAGAGCCGGAGCGGGAAAGTAATGAGCAACGAGACGTAACAGGTTGAAGCTGGGGCATAAAATCACCGCACAATAAGCAGAATAAGCCTGCAAATGGTGCGTTGGTTAACGTTAACGCTTACGCAAAAGGGCATTGGCCCTGATGTCTGGGCGGGATATTACCGAGTTAGCAAAAGCCTGTAAAGTCCCGCCTGACTGACAGAGTGTCAAGATTAGAACGTGGGTAATGAGTTGATCAACTGCCGGGTCCAGGGGTGCGCAGGACGATGGAACACGTTATCGACCTGGCCTTGTTCCACCACTGCGCCATCTTTCATGACCGCAACGCGATCGGCTATGTGGTGAACCACGCCGAGATCGTGCGAGATAAACAGCAGGGCGGTATGATGCTCAGCCTGCATTTCTGCCAGCAAATCCAGTACCTGAGCCTGCACCGAAACATCCAGCGCACTTACCGGTTCATCGGCAATCAGCAACACGGGATTGGGCGCGAAAGCGCGGGCGATAGCGATTCTCTGGCGCTGCCCACCGGATAACTCCCGCGGATAACGGCGCAAGAAGTCAGAACTTAGCTGTACTTCATCAAGCAGCTGACGGATACGACGTTTGCGCTCATCACCATAAATCTCAACGCTATCAAGGCTTTCGCCAATAATTTTTTCCACGTTGTAGCGTGGATCGAACGAACTGAGCGGATCCTGCGCGATAAGCTGAATGCCGCGACGACGCAGGCGACGTTCCGACTCTGGCACCTTGCTCCAGCGTTGCCCTTGAATGCTAATCGTCCCGGCGCTGGGTTCAATTAAGCCCATCACCATTCTGGCAACAGTACTTTTTCCCGAGCCGGACTCGCCGACAATGCCCAGCGTTTCACCGGCGGACAAAGAGAAACTGACCTGATCAACCACCGTTTTTTTGGCGTACTGTTTAAACAGACCGCTGGCTTCCAGCACCGGCTCGTCATTTGAAATCGTTTTAGCCGGTAACGGCTGGCCGCGAGCGCCAGAGAGTTTATATCCGCGCGTTGCAGGGCTTGGCACCGCGGCTAAAAGTTGTTGAGTATAAGGATGCTGAGGCGAATGCAGCAGGCTTTCGCCATTGCCTTCCTCGACGATTTCACCGTCTTTCATCACCAGAATATGGTCAGCCAACTGGCCCACAACCGAGAGATCGTGACTAATCAGCAGCAGGCTTTGTCCACTGTCTCGACGTTTTTGCAACAGGTCGAGGATCTGCTTTTGCACCGTCATATCCAGGGCGGTTGTGGGTTCATCGGCGATTAGCAGATTGGGCTTCCCGGCCAGCGCCGTAGCAATTAACGCGCGTTGACGCAGGCCGCCTGACAACTGGTGTGGATAGGCAGTAAGCCGCGCTTCGGCATCGGGCATCCCCACCGATTTCAGCAGTGCTATCGACTGAGCGCGCAGTGTTCCTCTTTCAATGTTTTGGCTGGCGGAAAGGGCGTCGCGCAGCTGCTGACCCACCTGACGCAGCGGGTCCAGCGATACCAGAGCATCCTGTAACACATAGCCAATATGCTTGCCGCGAATCTGCCGCCAGCGGCGCTGGCTGGCATTGCGCATGTCCTCACCGTTAATCAAAAAACGATCGGCGGTGACCTGCGCCCTGGCGTCCTGCAAACCCAGCAGACTGCGTGCGGTGACGGTTTTTCCCGAGCCAGACTCACCAACAAAGGCGATCGATTCGCCGTGTTTCAGTTGCAGGTTCAGGCCGTTAATCACCGTTTTATCGCCGAAGCGGATACGAAGATTGCGGATATCGATAAACAGTTCGTGGCTCATGATTGTTTTCCTTCGAAAGCGGCCTGCCAGTAGCGGCCCAGCGTGTTCACTGAAATCACGGTCAAGGTAATCGCCACGCCGGGGAAGGCGGCAATCCACCAGGCATTGCGCAGGTAATTTCGACCTTCGGCGAGCATCAGGCCCCATTCTGCGGTTGGCGGCTGCGGACCCATGCCCAGAAAGCTCAAACCCGCCGTGCCGATAATCGCTGTTCCAAGCCCTAAGGTGGCAAGGGCGGGAACGTGTGCAATGGCGTGCGGCAAGACGTGTCGCCAGATCAGTTCCTGGCGTTTCAGGCCGAAAGTGCGCGCCTGTTCGACATAACCCGATGACATCACAACAAAAGTCTGCGCACGTACCACGCGAGTGAAGCGCGGGATTGAGGCGACGCCGAGTGCAAATATCAGGTTAAAGGTGCCCGGACCGGTAAAGGCAATCAGCATCAAGGCCAACAGCAGGTCGGGGAAGGCTGAAATGACGTCCACCGCGCGGCTGATAAACTCGTCGATTGGACCTTTAGCCAGACCGGCCAGCAGTCCCAGCAGGCTACCGATGCTTACCGCAATGGTCATTGCCGCCAGGCTTATCAATAGCGAATAGCGGCTGCCATAAATGATACGTGTCAGCACGTCCCGCCCTAGCTGATCGGTGCCCAGCCAGTGTTGCAGCGAGGGCGGCAACATCGCATTCAGCGGGTCTGCGCTAAGCGGATCATAGTGGCTTATCACGCCCGGCAGTAAGACGGCCACCAACACCAAAAACAGATAAAGCACCGCCAGACCATAGCCGATGGAATACTGGCGCTTAACGCCAACCTGGGTAAGAGTTTGACTCATGAGTTTTCCTCACTGGAATCATCGCCATCGCGCAAGCGCGGGTCGATCAGCAAATAAAGAATATCGACCAAAGTGCTCATCACTACATAGACAAAGGCCGAGAAAATGGCGACCGCCAGAACCACCGGCAAGTCTTTGCCCAGCACAGCATCCACGGTAATTTTTCCAAGACCCGGACGACCAAACACTTGTTCGGTGATCACCGCGCCACTAAGCAGGCCGCCAATCAGCCAGCCGGTGAGGGTTACTGCCGGTAATGCCGCATGGCGCAATGCGTGTCGCAGGCGAATAGTGATGTTACCTACGCCCCAGGCGCGCAAAGTCAGGGCAAAAGGTTCGTCCAGCGCGTCTTCAAGTCCACGGCGCAACACCTGGGCAATTACGGCGCCCTGCGCCAAACCCAGGGACAAGGCAGGCAGCACCAGTGACGAAAAGCTGCGATCGCCAGCAACCGGAAACCAGCGCAGGGTGAAGCTGAAGATAAATAGCAGTACGATCCCCAGCCAAAATGACGGTGTAGAGGCCAGCAATAGCTCGATTGATCCCGCAATGCGACGGCCCCAGCGGCGATGAGCCGTGGCGACGGCCATTATCACGGCAAAAACGAGACTCACAAGCAGCGCCAGACCCGTGAGTTTTAGCGTCGGCCACAGCTGGTTTAAAATCAATCCGGTGACGTCAGTATTCAAAAGATATGAACGACCAAAGTCGCCGTGCAGGACACGCCAGATATAATGCAGGTATTGCATGTATAGGGGCTGATTTAGCCCCCATTCTGCACGAATGGCTGCTTCAATTTCCGGGGTGCGAACCTGTTCCCCAATCAGCAGGCTAACGATATCCCCCGGTGCCAGATAGACACTGATAAAGGAAAGCGTTACCGCTGCCCACAGCACCAGCGCGCCGCTCAGGATCCGTTTGGCGATACGGCTCAGTAATAACGAATGCCTGCGGGGCTTCCGCCCGGATCGCTGTTCTGAAGTGAACGTGCTGTCTACTGACATGATATGACTCCTCGCGTTTGTCCTGGTGATTGCCGATTAATGCTTGCTTAACCAAACGTCGTAGGTGCTCTCCGGCATCTGCTTAAATGGACGGAAACCAATACCGTGCACGTAACTGGCTGCGGCTATCTGGTCTTCCGGTTCATACAGTGGAATAGCCAGTGCCTGTTGAAGAATGGCGAAATTCTGCAACTGGCTATACAGGGCTTTGCGTTGGGTCGTGTCCTGGGTTTCCCATGCTCCTCTCAGCAATGGCAAAATCTCAGGTGCATCGGTACGGCTATAGTTGATGGAACCTCCCGCATTGATTGGCAGGTAGTGGTTCTCAATATCGATGCCGTCGGTGGGGGTATTGGAGTTGGCAATCGAACCGAAATTGCCGTTTTTACGCACCTCGGTATAGGTTCCTGAATCGACATAACGGATTTTCAGATCTACCCCCAGCTTTTGTCTGGCATCTGCCTGCAAGGCTTGCAGCAATACGTCGCGCTGGTCGCGCACAGTGGCCTGAGCCTGGATAATCTCGATGGTAAGTGGTTTGCCATCTTTGGTACGGATACCGTCACTGCCTTTGTGAGTCCATCCGGCTTCATCAAGCAACGTGTTAGCGAGCTGTGGATTATTGCCGTATTTGCCTTCCAGTCTGTTGTCATAAAACGGATCCAGCGGCGAGGTGATACCCCAGACGCGTGTGCGTTGGCCACGATAAATAGACTTTAAAATCTGATTAATGTCTAAACCTTGTAACAGTGCCTGGCGGACTTTGACCTCCTGAGTCGGGCCATATTTTACGTTCAGAAACAGCGAGTAAGGTGTGCCAGTGTTCAGGGCGTGCTGATAGGTATAATCCGCGTTGTTCTGGAATTCAGCGGCGTCGTTACCGGATATCCCTTCAATGACATCAACCTGGCCGGACAGCAGTGCGCCGGTCCTGACTGAGGATTCAGGCAAGAAGCGGTATGTCACGCTGTTGAGATAAGCAGGCCCCTGATGTGCCGCATACGCTGGCGCCCAATGGTAATTCGGGTTGCGCACAAACTGGATTTGCTGACCTTTTTCGTAGCGTTTGAGAATAAAGGGACCGGTGCCAATGATTTCCGGGCCGCCGGATTTCAGCTGTGACGATTTCCAGGAAGAAGGCGACAGCAGTCGCAAGTAGCTGGAAAATGAAAGGAAAGGGCTGTAGACCTCTTTCAGCGTAATCACCACGGTATGTTCGTCAGGCGTTGTAATGTTGGCGATGCGCGAACCAAAGACGCTCAGGCTGGAACCGGCGGTGTAAGCAGGGTCTTGTAAATGATGGAAGTTTTCTGCCACCGCTTCGGCATCGAATTTCTCACCATTGGAAAATTTCACGTCGTTGCGCAGGATGAAGGTGTAAGTTTTACCGTCATTTGAGACGCTATACGACTTCGCCAACCAGGGAACGTAGCTGCCATCGGCTTTGCGCGCCAGTAGCGACTCATAGGCTTCACGCAGCAGCAGTTCAGTTTTGTCCTGACCGTTAAGCTGTGGGTTTAACGTGCTGGGTTCGACTTCTACGCCCCAGGTTAAATCGCCGCCCTGTTGAGGTTTTTCCGCCGCATATAACGGTTGCGACGCTGAGATTATTAATAGGCTTAAGGCAGATAACGACAGAGTTGCGGTTGAAGTCTTCATAAATTTCCCATTGAGGTAATAATAATTGAAGGCAAAAGTGAATCGCATCCTGCGCCTTCATAAAGCAGAGCGAGACGATTATTAATGCAGGTTTGCAGGGATGTAAAATCACTTTCATTGCTTAATATTGAAGGGAAATGGCTTAGCTCAATGATGACTTTCCAGGGTATGGGTATTATCTTTTTAATGGATATACTTTGCGCAAAAATTTATTTTATCTCTGCCGTGATCTGCGGTTTACTCGACTTGGCAGCAGTAATGAACGCAGGTTTTTCCTCACAGACTTTCTTTAGACATTGATG
>CAWUIY010000258.1:0-6777 GCA_963922555.1 uncultured Serratia sp.
TAAAGTCCATCAATACATGCGGCCAGTTCTGGTGGAAGGAATCCATTGAGTGCGTCAGCCACTGAATACAGCTATGGCATTCAATCGCGATGCGCAGTGACGTCTGCTGGGGTTCGTGACAGGCCTGAAGCGCCTGCTGAATCTGCGGCAGCACTTGTTCGGCCAGTTGCAGCATGATTTCACCCTGCGGGGTAAAACGCAGCGGCTGGCTTTTACGCACGAAGAGTCTGAAACCGAGACGCTGCTCCAGATCGCTAAACTGATGCGACAGGGCCGATTGGGTCTGGTGCAGCTGTGCCGCTGCGGCGGCAAGGGAGCCGGTGTTATGCAGAGCTTGCAGCGTCCGCAGGTGTTTCAGTTCGATCATGAGAGTCCTTCACTGTCACTGTGAATAATTTGCGCTTGTGGATTATACAGTACCTGCGGATTATGGATGTGTAAACATCTGGATGGCTAAATGGGAATTAAAGATGACGATACTGAATCATATTCTGGGTTTTCCTCGCGTTGGCTTGCGCCGTGAACTGAAAAAGGCTCAGGAAAGCTATTGGGCTGGCAACATTTCTCAACAAGAGCTGCTGGCGACTGGCCGCGATTTACGCGCTCGTCACTGGCAACAGCAAAAACAGGCGGGCGTTGATCGGGTGCCGGTTGGCGATTTCGCCTGGTACGATCACGTTCTGACCACCAGCCTGATGTTGGGCAACGTGCCTGAACGTCACCAAAATGCAGACGGCTCAACGGATATCGATACACTATTCCGACTGGGTCGTGGTCGAGCCCCCACGGGAAAACCTGCCGCCGCTGCCGAAATGACCAAATGGTTTAACACCAATTACCACTATATCGTGCCTGAGTTCGTGAAGGGCCAGCGCTTCAAACTGGAATGGACTCAACTACTTGAAGAAGTTGATGAAGCACTGGCGCTGGGACACCAGGTTAAACCTGTTTTGTTGGGTCCATTAACCTATCTTTGGCTCGGTAAAGTCAAAGGCGAGCAGTTTGACCGCCTGTCACTGATCAACGATATTTTGCCAGTTTACCAGCAGGTTCTGGCGGAGCTGGCAAAACGCGGTATTGATTGGGTACAGATCGATGAACCAGCACTGGTGCTTGAACTGCCACAAGAGTGGTTGAATGCCTACAAGCCGGCTTATGCCGCGCTACAAGGTCAAACCAGGCTGCTGCTGACCACCTATTTCGATAGCATTGGCCACAATTTGCAAACCATCCGCGAGTTACCGGTTCAGGGTTTGCACATTGACGCCGTGGCGGGTAGCGATGATCTGACCACCGTGATCAACGCGCTACCCAAAAATTGGCTGCTGTCTTTGGGCGTTATTAATGGGCGTAACGTCTGGCGTGCCGACCTGAGTTCCTGGTTTGATCGCCTGAAGCCACTGGTTGCTGGGCGTAGCGTCTGGCTAGGCAGTTCCTGTTCGTTGTTGCATAGCCCGATCGACCTAAGCGTCGAAACGCGTCTTGATGCAGAAGTGAAAAGCTGGTTTGCCTTCGCCCTCCAGAAATGTGCCGAACTGGCGCTGCTGACCCATGCGTTGAACAATCCAGGCACCGAAGCAGAGAAAAAACTGGCCGAATACAGCGCACCAATCCGCGCTCGTAAAGCCTCTGCTCGAGTCAATAATGTTGCAGTGAGCAGGCGTCTGGCGGCTATCGTTACGAAAGATATCCAGCGCTCGGGCGCTTACCCACAACGTGCGGGGTCACAGCGCGCTCGTTTTAAACTGCCAGCCTGGCCGACCACCACTATCGGTTCATTCCCGCAAACCACTGAAATACGTGGCCTGCGCCTCGACTTCAAACAGGGACGTCTGGACAGTAAAAACTATCGAACTGGCATCAGTGAGCACATCAAACAGGCAATCAACGAACAAGAGCGCCTGGGGCTGGACGTATTAGTACACGGCGAGGCAGAACGTAATGACATGGTCGAGTACTTCGGCGAACATCTTGAAGGTTTTGTATTTACACAAAACGGTTGGGTGCAAAGCTATGGTTCGCGCTGCGTTAAACCCCCCGTCATCATTGGCGACGTGAGCCGCCCTGAAGCGATCACCGTGGAATGGGCAAGATATGCGCAGTCTCTGACCGACAAACCAGTGAAAGGCATGCTGACCGGCCCGGTAACTATTCTTTGCTGGTCGTTCCCGCGTGAGGACGTGAGCCGTGAAACCATCGCGAAGCAGATAGCGTTGGCGCTGCGTGACGAAGTCGCAGATCTGCAAAAGGCCGGGATTGGCATCATACAAATCGACGAACCGGCACTGCGCGAAGGGTTGCCTCTGCGCAAATCCGAGTGGCAGGCTTATCTGCGCTGGGCGGTGGATGCTTTCAAACTGAACGCCGCGATTGCCCGTGATGACACGCAGATTCATACGCACATGTGTTACTGCGAATTTAACGACATCATGGATTCCATTGCCGCACTAGATGCCGACGTTATTACCATTGAGACCTCGCGTTCAGATATGGACCTGCTGGAGTCTTTCAAAAACTTCGAATATCCGAATGAAATTGGTCCGGGCGTCTATGATATTCACTCGCCGAACGTGCCTCGCGTGGAATGGATTGTCGACCTGCTGCGCAAAGCGGCTGACCTTATACCGGCTGAACGCCTGTGGGTTAATCCAGACTGTGGCCTGAAAACACGGGGCTGGTCAGAAACCCGTGAGTCACTGGAGAACATGGTAAAAGCCGCTCATTATCTGCGTAGCAAAAACCTGTAAAAGCCGAGGTGAGTGTTGCGATAGCCCAGGGCGCTTCTGCGCCCTTTTTCTGCCCGTCGGTTCGCCATTAGTATTTTGTAACCTCTTTATCCCTGCTCTGTATCCCCCGACATCACTTGCCTGTGGCAAATCTCCACGCGCTAATTTGGCCGATTCAACTCGAAACTGCGCATTCTTGACTAGGCTGAATGGAGTAAGCCTTTAAGGCAAAGCTCGATCAATGATTCAGCAACCGTAAGGAGACAAAGATGAGCCGATTTAAAGATAAAGTCGTCGTGGTGACTGGTGCGGGTTCCGGAATGGGGGCGGCAACGGCACAGCGTTTCTCTGCCGAAGGAGCCATCGTCGTGCTTGTTGGACGGACTGAAATCAAGCTGGCCAAGGTGGCTAACACGCTCGAAAACACCAATTACTACATTCACGTTGCCGATATTTCCAATCCGCAAGACGTTGAAAGACTGGCAGATGTAGTGCTCGACAAATTTGGTCGTGTTGACGTGCTGGTAAATAACGCCGGCGTCGTGGTGCAGGGCAAGGTTAACGAAGCCAGTATAGAAGGCTGGAAGAAAATCCTCGATATCGACGTCAGTGGCGTATTTTACGCTACGCGTTTCTTTATCGAAGCGCTGAAGAAAAGCAAAGGCAACATCGTTAATGTCTCATCCGTTTCAGGTCTGGGCGGTGACTGGGGCATGAGCTTCTATAACGCTGCCAAAGGGGCAGTGACTAACTTCACCCGTTCGCTGGCGCTGGATCACGGTGCAGATGGCGTGCGTGTTAATGCCGTTTGCCCGAGCCTTACGCTGACGGATATGGCTGGGGACATCAAGGAAAACAAAGCGTTGCTAGCCAAGTTTGCCGAGCGTATTCCGCTGGGTCGCGGCGCCGAGCCTGAAGAAATCGCTTCGGTAATTGCTTTTCTGGCCAGTGACGACGCGCGCTTTGTTACCGGTGTTAACCTGCCGGTCGACGGGGGGCTTAGCGCCTCAAACGGTCAGCCTAAACAGGCATAATTGCTGAGGCCTGAGACCAATAAGGCATTTCGCAACAAAAAAGGCCCTGCGGCGCATGCCAAAGGGCCTTTTTACCTTCCATTACTGGAAAATTTTAATAAAGACGTTTTATTTCACGCCGTATTTGGCAAACCATGCCAGCATCCGTTGCCAACCGTCCGCCGCCGCTTCTGCGTTATAACTTGGGCGATAGTCGGCATTAAAAGCATGGCCTGCTTCGGGATAAACCACGATTTCGGCATTAGCGTTGGCGGCTCTAATCGCCTGACGCATATTTTCTACCGAATCCTGCGGAATTCCGGTGTCCTGACCGCCGTAAAGTCCTAATACCGGAGCCGTTAAATCAATGGCTTCGTCGACCGGATGAGTCGGGGTGCTCAACGTTTTATTGCCTACCAGTTTGCCATACCACGCAACGCCAGCCTTAAGTTGCGGGCTATGGGCGGCATACAGCCAGGTAATGCGTCCACCCCAGCAAAAACCGGTAATTGCCAGCTTACTGGAATCACCGCCGTGCTGAGCGGCCCAGTGTGCAGCGTGATCGAGGTCGGCTAAAACCTGCTGATCTGGCACTTTGCTGACCAGTTTCTCCAACAGCTCACTGACTTCCGTGTAATCGGAAGGATCGCCCTGACGGAAATAAAGCTCCGGCGCGATTGCCAGATAACCTTCTTTTGCCAGTCGGCGACACAAATCACGGATATGTTCATGAACGCCGAAGATCTCCTGAACCACCAATACGATTGGCAGTTTTCCGGTGTATTCGGCCGGTCGTGCCAGGTAAGCAGGCAGATTTTCTCCCTGTGAGGGGATGGTGGTTTCGCCCGCGTGCAGGCCTTCGGTATCGGTATGGATAGTTGTGGCGGATACCGGCGTAACGGCAGGGGAGAAACTGTCAGGTGCTTGTTTTAATTGTATTAAGTCATCAGTCTTCATTGCAGTCTCCATACAAGGGTAAGTACTTTTCTTTTAAAAGCAGGGGATAGGATTTTCTAAATAAAGACTCGGTTTCTAAACTATAAGCCATTAAGTCATCACATCAACAACCATAGCCCCTCATCGGTCCGCACCTTATGTAAAAAATGCTCAGACGAGCGGAACGTGAGCACTGACGCACATCAATAGCGGGGATTAATCATGATAGATATTAAAAATTAGCTTATTTTTTGTGATTTAAATCACAGTTCAAATGTAATAAATGGTAATTGTAGTAACGCTTAGCGATTGGCATCACAAAATTAAGCTGCGATGAACGATAGAGTAAGCGGATATTATGCCTGTGAAAAATGACCGAATTAAAAAGGAGTTAATTTATGTCTCAGTCTGACGTTTTCCATCTTGGCCTGACCAAAAGCAGCTTGCAGGGGGCTACTCTGGCTATCGTTCCGGGCGACCCAGAGCGTGTTGAAAAAATCGCAAGATTGATGGAGAATCCGGTACGTCTGGCTTCACATCGCGAGTTTACCTCCTGGCGCGCCGAGCTTGACGGCAAATCGGTCATCGTTTGTTCAACCGGTATCGGTGGACCTTCGACCTCAATTGCCGTGGAAGAGTTGGCTCAGCTGGGCATTCGCACCTTCTTGCGCATCGGTACGACAGGCGCTATTCAGCCACATATCAATGTTGGCGACGTGCTGGTCACCACGGCAGCGGTGCGTCTTGACGGTGCCAGCCTGCATTTCGCGCCGATGGAATTCCCTGCGGTAGCGGATTTCACCTGCACTACTGCGCTGGTCGAGGCATCGAAGGCAGTGGGCGCTAACCTTCATATTGGCGTAACGGCGTCTTCAGACACCTTCTACCCAGGGCAGGAGCGTTACGATACCTATTCGGGCCGTGTGGTTCGTCGTTTTAAAGAATCGATGCAAGAGTGGCAGGAAATGGGCGTAATGAACTACGAGATGGAATCAGCTACCCTGCTGACCATGTGCGCCAGTCAGGGCCTGCGTGCAGGAATGGTCGCGGGTGTGATCGTCAATCGTACACAGCAAGAGATCCCTAATGCCGAGACGATGAAACAGACTGAAAGCCACGCGGTGAAGATCGTGGTTGAAGCGGCACGCCGCCTGATCTAATCCTGAGTTAGATCTGATTTTTTCATGATAAAAGTCTGAATTATGTCTGAGAGGGTTGCCAAAAAGGCGGCCCTTTTTTATCTCTGCCCGGCTATCTGGTATTCTCACCGCACTTTCTCGTGCATCAATCAGAGGCCTTCTATGTCGGCAAACATTTTACTTCATCCTTCACTTGTTCCTCTCGAAGGCGGCGTTAACTTTCGTGACCTGGGTGGCAATGGAGTGGCTGACGGCCGCCGAGTCAAACAGGGTTTGCTTTATCGTGCCGGATCTTTGGATGGCCTGAGTGAGCAGGACGCACTTTTTCTTGGCAATGTTCCGGTTAAGCATGTTCTGGACTATCGCGATGAGGAAGAGGTCGAGGCGCAGCCTGATGTTCTATGGACTGGCTGCGAGTATCACCACATCCCGGCAAATCCTCCTGGTGAAGAGGCGAACGCGAATCTCACCGAGCTAACGATTGAAACGCTGACAGAATTTGACCCCGAAGAGTTCATGCTAGAACTGTATCGCCGCCTGCCGTTTAATAACGCCGCGTATAAAAAGCTGGTTGCGCTACTTCGGCAGCCAGACTCGGGCGCAATAGTACAGCATTGTGCCGTGGGTAAAGATCGTACCGGCATCGGCTCGGCGTTGGTTCTTTTGGCACTGGGCGCAGACCTGAAAACGGTTAAAGAAGATTACCTGTTGACTGACAAGACCTTAGCGCCTTTCCGCGAAGAGTTGCTGGATATCGTCTCAACCAATATGCCGCCGAAAGCAGTGAAGAAGTTTGAATACGTGCTTTCAGTGCGTGAAATCTTTATTGATACGGCGTTGGACGCGATTACCGAACAGTACGGCACGACCGATAACTGGCTTGAAAAAGAGTACGGACTGACTGCCGAAGTTCGCGAAGAGCTGCGTAGCCGTTATCTGGAATAGCCTCTTCGTTAAGGTTAG
>CAWUIY010000259.1:0-6769 GCA_963922555.1 uncultured Serratia sp.
ACCTGTGCCTTCGCGCATTTTCTTTTCACGAAGAACCTGGCGAAGCTGAACTTCAATACGCTCAAAAAGCTGATTAATTCGGCCCTGCAAACGGTCTTGTTCAAACATTAACGCATGCCCGGTCATGATACGAGTCAGACCCGGATTACGTTCAGCAAATCCCAGAATCAGCAACAGAATGAGACGAAGCCTATTTAGCGTTTCTTTCTCGTCCTGCAAGATAAGGTTAATACGGGTGATTAGGCTGTCTTCGATAAACTCGATAAGACTGTCAAACATCCGCGTTTTGCTAGGAAAATGGCGGTAAAGTGCAGCTTCAGATACACCGACATTGGCGGCAAGTTTAGCCGTAGTAATACGCTGGCTGCCATCGCTGGACTGGAGCATTTGCGCTAACGCCTGCAAAATCTCCTCGCGCCGGTTCCTTTTAGTATTTTCTTTTTCTGCCATGTCTGAATAGACCCTTGCTAAAAAACGGCTCAAAACTATAAAAAAACCGCACAATGGCCGCTTCAATCGAGAGATTTTGCGGCTTATCACCCCCTTTGCTTTCGGCCAGCCATAGGCTAAGCCCGGCCTGTCAAAAGCAGTGGGGTATCGTTAAGTGATTATTGTATCGGCTTGATATAAATAAGGATCTGTTCAATATCCTGCGGCCCTGCACCGCGATGTTGAACAGATTCTTACTGGCGCCCAGAGTGGCCAAAGCCACCTTCGCCACGTTCGCTGCTGGTAAAGTCTTCAACCAGATTGAATTCTGCCTGAACGACAGGAACAAACACCATCTGTGCAATACGTTCACCTGGCTCGATAGTGAAAGTCGTTTGACCACGGTTCCACACCGATACCATCAGCTGCCCCTGATAATCCGAATCAATCAGACCTACCAGATTACCCAGAACTACGCCGTGCTTATGACCCAGACCTGAACGTGGCAGGATAACCGCCGCCAGATTTGCATCACCGATGTGGATAGCAAGGCCAGTTGGCAACAGGGTAGTCTCGCCCGGATGCAATTCAACCGCGGAGTCCAGTACTGCACGCAAATCTAACCCAGCGGAACCCGGTGTGGCATAAGTCGGTAAAGGGAAATCTTTACCAATGCGTGGATCAAGGATCTTAATGTCTATTTTTTTCATCATAACGGCTGACAATCTCGTTGAGTAAAGCTTGGCCAAGCTGCTGTTTATCACTAAGGGGTAAACGCAGTTCTCCATTTTGCCAAAAAAGATGCAAAGCATTGGTATTGCTATTAAAACCATGCCCGGCAAGTGAAACATCATTTGCGCAAATCAGGTCAAGATTCTTCCTGATTCGTTTTTGTTGGGCGTATTCTTCCACATTCTGGGTTTCAGCGGCAAACCCTACGACAAAGGGACGATGTTCCTTCATGGCGGCAACCCCGGCGACAATATCAGGGTTTTTAACCATTTTCAGAGTGATTTCATCACCTTGTTTTTTTATTTTTTCATCGGCGATAGAGATAGCACGATAGTCTGCCACAGCAGCACAGGAGATAAAAATCTGCTGAGACGCGACGCTATTACTCACTGCAGCTTCCATTTCAAGCGCCGTCGTGACGTCAATCCTGGTGACATTTTTCGGCGTTGGCAAAGCGACGGGACCACTGACTAAGGTCACTTTCGCCCCGCGTTTTGCTGCGGCTTCCGCAATAGCAAACCCCATTTTTCCAGAGCTGTGATTACTGATGTAACGCACGGGATCTAGCGCTTCACGCGTGGGGCCAGCTGTGACCATTATCTTGAGATGTTGTAAGTCCTGCACAGGCGTGAAGTGGTCCATGGCCATGCCGACAATCACCATCGGGTCAAGCATGCGGCCCGGTCCCACATCGCCACACGCTTGGCTGCCTTCATCTGGTCCCCAGATTAACGTGCCGCGTGCGGCCAGCTGTTGCAGGTTTTCCTGAGTGACCGCAGCGCGATACATCTGCTGGTTCATGGCAGGAACTACTGCGACGGGCGCGGCCGTGGCCAGGCAAATTGTGGTCAGCAGGTCATTCGCCATTCCGGCGTTAATGCGCGCCAGCAAATCGGCCGTGGCAGGGGCAATAATGACTAAATCAGCCCATTTCCCGAGTTCGATATGGCCCATTGCGGCTTCTGCTGCCGGGTCAAGCAGGGAGTCGGAGACCGGGTACCCGGAGACGGCTTGCAGACTGAGAGGAGTAATAAAAGCTTTGGCCGCTTCTGTCATTACGACTCTGACTTCTGCCCCGCGGTCGCGTAAACGCCGCACCAGCTCAGGTGCTTTATAGGCAGCAATACCGCCGCTGACGCCAAGCACAATATGTTTGCCGGAAAGTCCCGTCATCATGATTGTCCGAATGAAAGTCTAAAGAGGCGATATTTTAGCATACTGCTGATTCATGACATCTATACGCTTTCGTTATTAGCGATGTATGAGGTGGGTTTTGCGAGACGTCTCGCAGGATTAAATCTGCTGCAAACCTTGCCATATCTGGCTGTGCGATAATTCGGGCTTATAGGGAGTGGCGATGAAAAAGCACAAAAAATTCTGGAGCGGCGGGCCGGGGCCAAGAGAAAAATTGATCACCTGCGGGGCGGCGAGCCTGTCCGATTGCGAGCTGTTGGCAATTTTTTTACACACCGGTGTTCGTGGCATGAATGTAATGGCCCTGGCGGAGAGCCTGGTCGTGCAGTTTGGCTCAATTTATGAAATTTTAGCTGCTGATTATAAAGATATTGTTGGTTGCCACGGTATGGGCGCGGCAAAGTTTGCCCAGCTTTCGGCAGTGACTGAACTGTCCCAACGCCGTCACGCCAGCCAGCTGGCGCGGGAAAATGTTCTGCTGAACCCGGCTATAACACGTCAATATCTGCAAAATTTGCTGTCAGATCGGGAGAGAGAAGTCTTTTTGGTACTTTTTCTCGACAATCAACACCGTGTTATTCGCCATGAGGAGATGTTTGCTGGTAGTATTAGCAGCGTCGAAATTCATCCGCGTGAAATTGTGCGCGAAGCGATGAAGGTTAATGCGACAGCGCTGATTCTGGCGCATAATCACCCGTCCGGCAGAGCTGAACCCAGTTTTGCGGACAGAAGGGTAACCGAACAGATAGTAAAAGCGTGCCAACTGCTGGATATTCGCATACTCGATCACCTGGTGGTTGGGAGAGGAGATACCGTCTCTTTTGCCGAGCGCGGTTGGCTTTAAACGCCTTTTTTGAAGATCCTTAGGGATCTTTAGCTGTTCGGGACTTGAGCACTTACGCTCTAGAGCGTATACTACGCCACCTTTGAGAATCTTGGGTTTGGCGTTAAGAGCCTATCTCAGCAGGTTTCATTACCGGAAAGCATCATGCATGCTGATGGTTAACCTGATGATTTATGGTTTTTACCCGACGACAGTGAGTCGGTTCTCAGTGGAGTTTGCTGAGATGGGCTCTCAAAGCCTGACGAGGCGGCCATACCCTATACGAAGCTCGAGCTGATTTGATTTTTGGAGAATAGACACATGTCCCGAGTCTGCCAAGTTACTGGCAAGCGCCCGGTGAGCGGTAACAACCGTTCCCACGCAATGAACGCGACCAAACGCCGTTTTCTGCCAAACCTGCATTCCCATCGTTTTTGGGTTGAAGGTGAGAAGCGCTTTGTAACTCTGCGTGTATCTGCTAAAGGTATGCGTGTGATTGATAAGAAGGGTATCGAAACGGTCTTGGCCGAAATTCGTGCCCGTGGTGAGAAGTATTAAGGAAAGGAACTGAAACATGGCTAAAGGTGTTCGCGAGAAGATCAAGCTGGTTTCTTCTGCTGGTACTGGTCACTTCTATACCACCACGAAGAACAAGCGTACTAAGCCGGAAAAATTGGAACTGAAGAAATTCGATCCAGTTGTCCGCCAGCACGTGATCTACAAAGAAGCTAAAATTAAGTAATTTTAGTGGATTAATAAAAACCCAGTCTAGGCTGGGTTTTTTTATGTCCGTAAATCCCCTTCGTACTCGAAGCTGTAGCTGCGTTGGCTACACTCATTCGCCCTAGTCACTTACTTGTGTAAGTTCCCAGGGACTCATTCATTTGCCGCCTTGCTACAACTTCAATTACTTTGGGGATGATTTTCTTACTTGAAGCCGTAGCTGCGCTATTCAGCCCATCCCTGGGCTTCACCCCTTCGGGGCCGCTGTAAACAGCGTTCAAATCTGCTCCCGGCAGCTTTGTGGCTACACTCATTCGCCCTAGTCACTTACTTGTGTAAGTTCCCAGGGACTCATTCATTTGCCGCCTTGCTACAACTTCAATTACTTTGGGGATGATTTTCTTACTTGAAGCCGTAGCTGCGTTGGCTACACTACACCGCACATTCATGGTCTCAGGAATAATTCATGCCAGAACTACCAGAGGTTGAAACCAGCCGTCGTGGTATCGAGCCTTATTTAGTAGGTCATACCATCATGCACGCCGTTGTCCGCAATGCCCGCCTGCGCTGGCCGGTTTCTCAGGAGATCATGGCGCTCAGCGATCAGGTTGTCATCAGCGTACAGCGCCGGGCCAAGTATTTGCTGGTGGAACTGAAAACAGGCTGGATAATCATTCATTTAGGCATGTCTGGCAGCCTGCGCGTTCTGGCGGAGGAAACTGAACCAGCCAAGCACGACCACGTGGATTTGGTGATGGATACCGGGTATGTGCTGCGTTATACCGATCCGCGCCGCTTTGGTGCCTGGCTATGGGCGCAAGATCTCGAAGGTAGCAGCGTGCTGTCGCACCTCGGCCCGGAGCCGCTAAGCGAAGATTTTAACGCCGAATACTTGCGGGATAAGTCGCAGAAGAAAAAATCTCCGATCAAACCCTGGCTGATGGACAACAAACTGGTGGTTGGCGTGGGAAATATTTATGCCAGTGAATCGCTGTTTGTCGCCGGGATTTCCCCGGACCGTCCGGCTAATTCGCTGTCGTTAGAAGAATATGCGCTGCTGGTGGCAACCATCAAGGCAGTATTGCTACGCTCAATCGAGCAGGGTGGAACAACGTTGCGCGACTTTTTACAGTCCGATGGCAAGCCGGGTTATTTTGTTCAGGAATTGCAGGTGTATGGTCGCGCCGGTGAACCCTGTCGAGCCTGCGGAACGCCAATTCAGAGCGGTAAACACGCACAGCGTAGTACCTTCTTTTGCCCGAACTGCCAGCGTTAGTCGGCAGCGATTCTCTCGAGCAAGGCTTTGGTGATGTGATCAGGCAGGAATGGCGTGATATCTCCCCCGTGTCGCGCCACTTCTTTCACCAAAGTCGATGAAATAAAAGACCATTCTTTGGAAGGCATCAGAAATACGCTTTCCAGCGTCGGCATCAAATGCCGATTCATACTGGCCAGCTGCATCTCGTATTCAAAATCTGATACCGCCCGCAGCCCGCGAACCAGCACGTTGGCATTGTGGTCTTTAGCGAAGTTTGCCATCAATGAGCTAAAGCCAACGACTTCAACATTCGCCAGATGAGACGTCGCCTGAGCGGCCAGCGCGACGCGTTCTTCAAGAGTAAACAGGGTTTTTTTGTGCGGGCTGGCGGCAATCGCCAGAATTACTTTCTCAAACATCAAAGAAGCACGGGTGACGAGATCCAGATGCCCGTTAGTCAGTGGGTCAAAAGTCCCCGGATAGATTGCCTTGGTGCTCATAGTGGCTCGCTTTTTTGCAGTTGATGGCTGAAGGCCCACAGGGCCGCATACTTGTTAAAAGTATACTGCGCATTCACACCCGCGATAAGCAGCCCCTGTTTCCCATCCAGAAAGCCCGCTCTCAGTATCCAGGTTTTCAAAAACGCGGCCAATGTATGGCTTAGAATGGAAAAGTAGCTACAGCGCTTACCCTGCTGATGGCGCTGCTTTGCCCAGGCTTCGGCATAGTTCATCTGCTTACGCTGGAAGGCGAAGAAGTCACGGCAGGTGAGGTGGAATAAATCCCCTTTTAAATTAACGACTTTAGCGTTGCCGATACTCAGTGCCTCATGGACCAGATCGTCGTTATAGCGATACTTATCGGCTTTATACAGGCGATTCACGCGATCGGGATACCAGCCGCTGTGGCGCATAAAGCGGCCCATAAACAGGTTGCGGCGGCCCAGGCTATAAACTTTGTTGTCGTCAGGCTGTTGCAGGCAGTCTTCAATAGACTGGCGCAGTTCTGGAGAGACGCGCTCGTCGGCATCGATCATCAAAATATAATCACCGGAGGCGTAATTCTGCGCGAGCTGGCGCTGCTTGCCAAATCCTGGCCAGTCGGTATTTTCAAACACTTTGGCCCCTAAATTGCGAGCCAAAGCCTGCGTGCCGTCGCTACTCCCTGAATCCAGCAGAATAATTTCATCTGCCCAACTGACCGAGTTAAGGCAGTCTTCCAGCAGTGAGGCTTCGTTTTTGGCAATCAGCACCACAGACAGGCGTAGTTTGGCAGACATCAATTAGTGACTCCGTGGGGGAAGATGAGGCTCCATCAACTGCAACAGGCGCTGCAACGCACCCTGATTCTGGCGCAACACGTCAACCGCATGGCGACCATAATACAAACGATAGTCTTCATCGGTCAGCAGTGTGGAAATCTCTTTAACCAGCGAGGCGCTGTCATTAACGGTGATCAGGCCATCTGCCTGTGCCAGCTTGGCGCAGATGTCTTTGAAATTGAAAGTGTGCGGCCCAAAAGCACCGGAAAAACCTTGGCTTGCGCTTCCCGCGGATTATTCCCCGCAACGTACACCCGACAGCCGCCCCCCCAAACGGCAAAGGGCATTG
>CAWUIY010000260.1:0-6678 GCA_963922555.1 uncultured Serratia sp.
TTTGGGCAGTAAATCCCTTTCAAACTTCACCACTCCTGACTGTTAATCACCCGGCTCTGCATTAATACTCCATATTCTCTGCCCAAAAGTTGTCATTTTTTAGCTGAATACATGCACGAATCGATTGTTAATCATCTATGTGACCGTGCTCAACCCGCCGTTTTTTCAATCGGCTAAAACTAAGTGTCGCCTGGTGAAGTTATGTTCACTGGGGAAACTCGGTTTTAGTATTTTTCTATGCCGCACCCTACAAGATTCAATAAAAAGTAGCTCAGACTACGCGCGAGGAAAAAACAATGTATAAAAGACTCTTACTGGCAGCAGCGGTCGCAACGGCATTTTGTGGGGCCGTACAGGCGGCACCGTTAGTGGTTGGGTTTTCTCAAATCGGTTCGGAATCAGGTTGGCGATCAGCAGAAACTAAAGTCTCCAAACTTGAAGCACAAAAACGCGGTATCACCTTGAAGATTGCCGATGCTCAACAGAAACAAGAGAACCAAATCAAGGCAATACGTTCATTTATCGCACAAGGTGTTGACGCTATTTTTATCGCCCCGGTTGTCGCTACAGGCTGGGCGCCGGTGCTGACAGAAGCAAAAGAAGCCAAGATCCCAGTATTCCTGTTGGACCGCACGATCGAAGTCAGTGATCCCACCCTTTACACCGCCGCCGTAGCTTCAGACAGCGTGCACGAAGGCAAGGTTGCAGGGGATTGGCTGGTTAAAGAGGTCGCAGGTAAACCTTGTAACGTGGTGGAATTACAGGGGACGGTCGGGGCCAGCGTGGCGCTAAACCGTAAGCAAGGTTTTGCCGATGCGATTAAAGCGGCACCCAACGTAAAAATCATTCGCTCACAATCCGGTGACTTCACTCGCAGCAAAGGCAAGGAAGTGATGGAAAGCTTTATCAAGGCTGAGCAGAACGGTAAAAACATCTGTGCGGTTTATGCGCACAACGATGATATGGCAATCGGTGCAATTCAGGCTATCAAAGAAGCAGGTCTGAAACCTGGCTCGCAAATCAAAGTCGTCTCAATTGACGGCGTACCTGATATCTATAAAGCGATGCTTAATGGCGAATCTAACGCCTCGGTTGAGCTGACGCCAAACATGGCCGGTCCGGCATTCGATGCACTGATTAAAATGAAAAAAGACGGAACTCAGCCGCCGAAGTTTATCCAGACTCAATCGACTCTGGTTCTGCCTGACATGGCGCAGAAAGAGTATGACATGAAGAAAGACATGGGCTACTAAGCCCGTTTACCGGCTCTGAATTCAAACCAGAGCCGGTTATCTCATCCCATTTTGCACATTCGGCAATCACGTGCGCATGCAGTCGGGGTAAAGACGTTCATGGATAATCTTCAATCAGCAACCTTACTTGAAGTCCGCGGCCTGTCGGTGGAGTTTCCCGGCGTTAAGGCGTTGGAAAAGGTCGACTTCACACTCAATCGCGGCGAAATCGTGGCATTACTCGGTGAGAATGGTGCCGGAAAGTCGACGATGATTAAGGCCTTGACCGGGGTTTATAAACGTTCGGAAGGGACTGTTTTGCTCAACGGTCAGCCTATTGATGCCATCAATACCGCACACGCTCAGTCACTGGGTATTGGCACGGTTTATCAGGAAGTTAACCTGCTGCCTAATATTTCGGTGGCGGCGAATCTTTTTATCGGACGCGAGCCAATCCGCTTCGGGCTGGTTAACCAACGCAAGATGGACCAGCAGGCGCGGACTCTACTTTCCGGCTATGGCCTTAATCTCGATGTCAGCCAGCCGCTCGCTACTTATTCTATTGCTATTCAACAGATTGTTGCCATTGCCCGCGCGGTGGACCTCTCGGCGCAGGTGTTAATTCTTGATGAACCGACCGCCAGTCTCGACGCTAAAGAAGTCAGCATGCTGCTCGAGATCCTGATGCAACTGCGGGATCGCGGTATGGGCATGATATTTGTGACGCATTTCCTGGATCAGGTTTACCGAATCAGCGATCGCATCACCGTGCTGCGTAACGGCAAGTTAGTCGGATCCGCGGCTGCGAAAGATCTACCACGTATCGAGTTGGTGCCGATGATGCTGGGGCACAGTTTTGATGAAGCGTTATTGAAACGCGGCGAGCACCGCGTTGTCACCGGCGATCCTCTGGTTGATTTCAAAGACTACGGCCGGCGTGGTCTGGTTGAGAACTTTGACCTCAACGTGCGGCGCGGAGAAATTGTCGGGCTTGCTGGACTGCTCGGATCGGGCCGTACCGAAACTGCGCAGCTAATTTTCGGCATCAAAAGTCATGATACCGGTACTGCACGAGTCAACGGCCAGGATGTGAAAATTGGCAACCCGCGCAGGGCGGCGAAGCTGGGCTTTGGTTATTGCCCGGAGGATCGCAAAACCGACGGCATTATTGGTGCGGCAACGGTGCGTGAAAACATTATCCTCGCGCTGCAAGCCCAGCGCGGTTGGCTGCGCCCCTTGTCGATGAGAGAACAAAATGAGATAGCCGACAAGTTTATCAAGCTGTTGGGGATCCGAACTCCTAGTGCCGAGCAGGAGATTCAGTATCTTTCAGGGGGGAATCAGCAAAAAGTGCTTCTCTCGCGCTGGCTGGCGACAAATCCCCGCTTTCTGATCCTCGATGAACCGACGCGCGGCATTGATGTCGGCGCTCACGCCGAGATAATCCGTTTGATAGAAAAACTTTGTGATGAAGGCCTGGCGTTGCTGGTTATTTCCTCGGAGCTGGAAGAACTGGCCGGATACGCCGATCGCATTGTGGTGCTGCGCGATAGGCGTCACATAACACAAATCGAGCAGGACCAGATTTCGGTTCCGGCCATCATGACTGCGATTGCGGTTCAGTAAGGAGATATCCATGACCAACAGGAGTCTGCCGATGACAGGAGGACCGCGCAAAGTGCGCTGGGTATTCCCCAAAGGATCCACGCAGGTCGGGGCATTTCTGGCGATTTTGGTGATTGATAGCCTGGTCGCTCCCGGATTTTTCACGATTCATGTTCAGGATGGCCGACTGTTCGGCAGCCTGGTTGATATTTTTAATCGCGGTGCACCGGTAGCCATTCTCGCACTGGGTATGACGCTGGTTATCGCCACGGGTGGGATAGATCTCTCGGTAGGTGCAGTGATGGCGATTGCCGGAGCCACGGCTGCCACCATGACAGTACAGGGTTATCCATTGATGACCGTATTACTGGCCGCGATAGCCGTAGGGGCTGCCTGCGGATTATGGAACGGGTTTCTGGTCGCCGTACTGCAAATCCAGCCAATCGTCGCCACGTTGATGCTCATGGTGGCCGGACGCGGTATCGCGCAACTGATCACACAAGGTCAGATAGTGACCTTCGAGCACAACGGGCTATCGCAATTTGGTAGTGGCGCATTACTTACCTTGCCAATGCCAGTGGTCATCGCCGCCATCATGCTGCTTTTACTGTGGTTATTAACGCGTAAAACCGCGCTGGGGCTGTTTATCGAGTCAGTGGGTATCAACCTACGTTCTTCCTATAATGCCGGGGTTAACGCGCGTTTGGTGTTGATTTCGGTCTATATCATTTGCGGGATTTGCGCCGCCGTTGCGGGAGTCATTGTTACTGCCGATATACGCGGGGCCGATGCCAACAATGCGGGGCTCTGGCTGGAACTGGACGCAATACTGGCCGTGGTGATCGGTGGTGGTTCGCTGTTGGGAGGGCGATTTAACCTACTGCTATCGCTTATCGGCGCGTTAATCATTCAGGGGATGAATACCGGCATCTTGCTTTCCGGATTCAAGCCAGAGTTTAACCTGGTACTCAAAGCCGTGGTGGTTTTGGCCGTTTTAGTCGTCCAGTCACCGCGCGTTTCACTTGGTGGACTGCTTCGGAGAAAAAAATAATGCTCAAGCGCAATCTCCCCCTGCTGATCACCATTCTGGTGTTTCTTGCAGGCTATGGTTACTGCTTCACCCAGTTCCCCGGTTTTGCCTCAACGCGCGTTATTTGCGATTTACTGACCGATAATGCCTTTCTCGGCATTGTCGCAGTGGGGATGACTTTTGTGATTTTATCCGGCGGTATCGACCTGTCCGTGGGTTCCGTCATTGCCTTCACGGGGCTGGCGCTGGCCAAGTTAATTGGTGACTACGGGGTTCCGCCATTCTACGCGTTCGCCATTGTGCTAGTGATGGGGGCGATGTTCGGTGCGCTGATGGGCTGGATTATCGACACCCTAAAACTCCCAGCGTTTATCATTACACTGGCCGGGATGTTCTTCGTTCGCGGGATGAGTTTTATCGTGTCCGAAGAATCATTGCCAATCAATCACCCGCTGTATGCCACCCTAGCCAACTATGCCTGGAAGATGCCAGGAGGAGGGCGATTTACCCTGCTGGCACTCGTCATGCTCTGCGTCGTCTGCTTCGGTATGATTTTGGCGCACAGAACGCGCTTTGGTAATAACGTTTATGCGATTGGCGGCAATGTCCATTCTGCAGGCCTGATGGGCGTTCCTGTGCGACGCACTACGATATATATTTATATGCTTTCCAGCTCGCTGGCGGTGCTTTCAGGCATTATCTTCTCGCTTTACACGTCGGCAGGCTATGCGCTAGCGGCCAGCGGCGTTGAGCTGGATGCGATTGCTGCGGTGGTCATCGGTGGAACCCTGCTAAGCGGTGGCGTTGGCACCGTGCTTGGCAGCCTGTTTGGCGTGATGATCCAGGGGCTGATTCAAACCTACATCACTTTCGACGGTACGCTCAGCTCCTGGTGGACCAAAATCGTCATGGGCATTCTGCTGTTCATCTTTATTGCGCTGCAGAAAGGCATGGGCTCTTACTGGACTACCCGCCGCGCGCGACATTCGCAGCTAAAGACAACGTAATTTTTATCGAACCTCGTTTTACGTGCGGGTATCCATGGGTGTCTTCAGCAGTTGTCGAATTAACACCTGTTGGTCGCTGTTTTGCAGCCACACGGCATACAGCGGCCTGATCACCGGCGGAACGTCCGGATAAATCGACAAATGAGGATAGTCTTTCTCCCAGTGACTCGGGAGGAAGGCGCACCCACCCGTAGTTTCTAGTAGCTGCCGTGTCAGATGTGCCGAGGTCGTGGTCAGCACTGGCTCCTGATCGCTGGCCTGCATTCTGCTTTCTTGCTGAGGGAAGTCAGCTCCCCATTCCAGCCTGATATACGCCCCCTGCGCGGATTTGTCCTGTTTATGCGAGCAAAAAAGACGTAACGAAAAATTACCCAGCAGCTGGCTTGAGAGTTCATCCATCTTTGGCGGCTCGGTGGTAATCAATAAATCGAGCTGTCTTTCATGCAGTTGCTTTACCAGCGATTGTCGCAGCGCTACCCTGGCCTCGAGTCGTAAAGACTCTCGCTGTTCGTATAAAGCCTGTAGCCAGGGGGTGAGATACGACTCCCACAGCGACGCCGTTGCACCAATCGATAATTCTGTGTGCTGTAAGGAACGCACAACCTCTTTTTTGGCTAATTGCCACGTCGACATCAGGTTTTCTGCATAGGGCAGCAGACGCTCTCCTGCGGGCGTTAAACGGATGTTATTTCTATGTCGGGTAAACAAATTTGCCCCCAGTTGGGTTTCCAACTGGCGTATACGAAAGCTCACCGCTGACTGCGTCAAATACAGAGATTCAGCCGCCCGACCAAAGTGACGAGTTCTACTGACCTCCAAAAAGGTTTTCAGTAATTCCGTGTCCACTACCATCTCCAAAATTTTTTGTCGTTAAGATTTAAATGTTTTGTTTTACAGATTGTCAAGCCTATCTAATACTCCGCGCCATAACAGCACGACCATGAATGAATTAGGAGCGTGTCAGATGGCGGAAAGCTTCACCACGACAAATCGTTTTTTTGACAATAAACATTACCCTCGCGGGTTCTCCCGGCATGGCGACTTCACTATCAAGGAAGCGCAATTGCTGGAGCGTTACGGCTATGCTTTCAACGAGCTGGACCTGGGTAAACGCGAACCGGTAACCGAAGAAGAAAAGCTGTTTCTGGATGTTTGCCGCGGTACTCGCGAGCCAGCAACCGACGCTGAAAAAGTGTGGAACAAGTACATTATCCGCACCCGTCGTCCGAAGAAATTCCATACGTTGTCAGGCGGAAAACCGCAGGCTGACGCGGTGGAAGACTACACCGACAGCGACGATTAATAAAACGGGGCTTGTCCCCGTTTTTTTATGCCAAATTTTTATGCAGTGTTAACAATAGTCGATCCATACAACGATAGCTTAATGCTTCTGATATCTGCACTTTTTCTATAGTGGCCTGCTGATTGAGATCTGCCAGGGTTCGCGCAACTTTCAGTATCCGATGCCAGGCCCGAACCGACATTCCCAGCTTTTGTAACACATTTTCCAGAAACTCTGCATCTTCTTGAGTTAATTGGCAGAATTGCTGTACCTCGCGGCTGCTCAAATGCGCATTTAATTTGCCTGCTCGCGCCAACTGAAGCTCCCGCGCCGCCAGAACCCGGCTTCTGACCTGGGCACTGCTTTCCTGTGTCATTGCTGAAGTTTGTTGGTGCTGCTGGCTCAGTAAACCCGGCGGTAACAAAGGCACTTCAAGTGAAAGATCGAATCGGTCGAGAAAAGGCCCTGATAATCGACTTAAATATCGCAGTATCTGATGCGGAGGCGTGCGATTATGCTGCC
>CAWUIY010000261.1:0-6614 GCA_963922555.1 uncultured Serratia sp.
ATTTCGGCAATCGCAAAATCCATATCCATCATGCTCTTACGCACATGGTTTTCCAAAATTTGCCCAGCGTCATTGAGCACCATTCCCCGCGCATGCCGCTCAAAAAGCGTGGCACCAATCCGCGCTTCAAGCTGTTGGATCTGGCGACTGATAGCGGAAACCGCCACAAAAAGCTGTTTGCTGGCCGCGCTCAAAGAGCCTGTATTGGCTACCGCCAAAAAATAGCGTATT
Organism: uncultured Serratia sp.; assembly: GCA_963922555.1. Taxonomy (GTDB): domain Bacteria; phylum Pseudomonadota; class Gammaproteobacteria; order Enterobacterales; family Enterobacteriaceae; genus Rouxiella. Next base: position 232 of record CAWUIY010000261.1, read on the forward strand.
TCGTTACTGTGCATTTTTTGCTCCTTAATCGTGCATGCCTCTATTTTGTGCATGTCAGCATTACAATTAAAGCAACGCTACATTGCAATTATTATTATTGTGGCAAAGCTTGGTTTTCTATTAGATAGAACCTGAAGCCATCCAATAAAAATAAACAACACAACCTTGAGACATTTTATGACAGTGGAAAAAGCAGTTAATCAGGCGATGAATTGGTTCGATAGCGGCCAGTTTAAGGCCGTGTTGGCACGTCGCGTGGCGTTGGCGACAGAAAGCCAGTCAACCGATCGTGATGAAGATATCCAACGCTATTACGAAGAAGAGATTAATCCTGCGCTGCTGGCGATGGGCTTTGAGCTGCAACTTATTGATAATCCTCATGCAGCCAACCGCCCTTTCCTTATCGCAAGCCGTATTGAAGATCCGACGCTGCCAACCGTGCTCAGCTATGGTCATGGAGACGTGGTCTTCGGCGATGACGAAAACTGGAGCGAAGGGCTGGATCCTTGGGTGCTGTTCGAAGACGGCGATCGCTGGTATGGCCGTGGCAGCGCGGATAATAAAGGGCAGCACAGCGTAAATCTGGCCGCCCTCGAGCAGGTATTTGCCGCTCGTGGTGGCAAGCTGGGCTTTAACTGCAAGCTGCTGTATGAAATGGGCGAAGAAATCAGTTCACCGGGTCTGGCTGAAATTTGCCACACTTACCAGCAGGCACTCAGCGCCGATGTTTTTCTTGCTTCAGACGGCCCACGGCTCAGCGCCGAGCGCCCTACGCTGTTTCTCGGCTCACGCGGCGCGGTCAATTTCCGCCTGTCGGTTAACGCCCGTGACAAAGACTATCATTCCGGCAACTGGGGCGGTCTGCTGCCCAATCCAGGCACCCTGTTAGCCAATGCCATTGCCTGTCTGGTCAACCAAAAGGGTCAGTTACAGGTTGAGGCGCTTAAGCCACCGGCGGTCAGCGCGGCTATCCGCCACATCCTCAGCGATATTGAAGTGGGAACCACGCCAGGCGATCCGCAGATTGACGTCAACTGGGGTGAGGCCGAACTTACGCCAGCCGAGCGCCTGTTTGCCTGGAACCAGATGGAGGTGCTGTCATTCCTCACCGGTAATCCTGCGCGCCCAATGAATGCGATTCCGGGCAAGGCAACGGCGGTATGTCAGCTGCGCCACGTGGTCGGCACCGACTGGCAGAATCTGCAACAGCACGTGCGTCAGCACCTTGACGATCACGGTTTCCACAGTGTCGAGGTTGAGTTCCTGCGCGGTTCTCCGGCTACCCGCTTTGATCCCACCGATCCTTTGGTCAACTGGGCGCTGGACGTAATGCAGCAAAGCAGCGGCAAGAAACCTGCGCTCCTGCCTAACCTGGGTGGCTCTCTGCCGAATGAGGTGTTTGCCGACATTCTTGGGCTACCAACGCTGTGGGTACCACACTCTTATCCGGCGTGCGGCCAGCACGCGGTCGACGAGCACATGCTGATTTCTATAGCTCGCGAAGGCCTGCAAATCATGACTCGGTTGTTCTGGGATCTGGGAGAACGCGGTAATGCACTCCTCGCGCCTCACCATGCGCATGCGGCTAAAACGGGAGGTGAAGCATGAGCCAGTTCTCACCCACTCGCTCAACCAACACGGCGCATAGCACCGTAAAACCGAGCCTGACCAAAACGCTGTTTGTCACCTGCATCGGCAACGCGCTGGAGTGGTTCGATATCGCGGTTTATGGCTTTTTTGCCGCCTATATCGCCCGTGCCTACTTCCCAACCACTGACCAGACGGTCTCGCTACTGCTGGCGTTTGGCAGCTTTGGCGTCTCCTTTTTGATTCGCCCACTGGGTGCCATCGTGCTGGGTGCTTTCGCGGATCGCGCCGGGCGTAAAGCCTCTTTGCTCGCCTCAATCAGCCTGATGATGCTGGGAAGCCTGATTATCGTGATCACGCCCTCTTACGCCACGATTGGCCTGGCCGCCCCGCTGCTTATTCTGCTGGCGCGTCTGATTCAGGGCTTCTCGGCAGGCGGTGAGTTCGGCAGTTCAACCGCTTTTCTGGTTGAACATTTCCCCGAGCGCAAAGCCTTTATTGCCAGTTGGCAGTTTGCCACTCAGGGAGCGAGCACCCTGCTGGCCTCAGCATTTGGCCTTGGGTTGTCACAATGGTTATCCGAGTCGCAGATTCAGGATTGGGGATGGCGTATTCCGTTTGCTTTCGGCTTATTAATTGGTCCGGTGGGCCTGTATATCCGTCGTAATATTGTTGAAGCCGAGAGTTTTGTTAAAGCAGATAAAACAGCCGCTCCGTTGAAAACGCTGTTTGGTACGCAAAAATCGCTGCTGTGTATGGCAATAGGCCTGATGGTAGTTTCTACCGCCGTCAACTATATGCTGAACTATGTGCCGACCTATGCCACTAAAACGCTTCACTTTTCTGGTCAGGTCGCGTTCACCGCGACGCTGCTGGCCGGGGTGATCCTGACTGTCGCGACGCCGTTGATGGGGCTTTGGGCCGAAAAAGTGGGACGATTGCCACTGATGTGGGGTTCGCTGATCCTGCTGCTGGTGACTATCTATCCCGGTTTCTGGCTGATGACCCATTACAACACCGCGTTCGCACTGGTTGCGCTGGTTTGCTGGATGGCATTGCTGAAATCGGTCTATTTCTCGGCGGTACCGTCGATGATGGCGGATCTCTTCCCGGTGACAACGCGCGCCAGTGGAATGGCGATTGGCTACAACATTGCGGTCACGGTATTTGGCGGCTTTGCGCCATTTATCTGTACGCTGCTGATTACGGCGACCGGCACCAAGCTGGCACCGAGCTATTATCTGATGATTGTGGCTCTGCTAAGCCTATGGGCGCTCATCAAATCGCAGAACGCCCGTCGTTAAACCTCTTTCCTCGTCGACGCCGGTCGGCGAGGAATTTCTTAATTTATTTGGGTGAGATTTTTAGCAGCTTGCCGTTGTTTTCATCTGTTAACACATACAGATAACCGTCCGGCCCTACCTGCACCTCGCGAATACGCTGCTGCAGATTTTCCAGCATCCGTTGCTCCTCAACCACTCTGTTGCCATCCAATTTTAGTTGGATCAGCGCGGTCTCTTTCAATGCGCCAACAAACAGTGAATTCGCCCATTGCGGGAATTTGGCGTTGTTGTAGAAAGCCATACCGCTGACTGCCGGTGAGATGCGCCAGTAATAATCCGGGTCTTCCATGCCCGGCAAACGGGAACCTTTAGCTTCCGGGATCGGCATACCCGAGTAATCGATGCCGTAAGTGGCTAAAGGCCAGCCATAGTTTTTACCCGCCTTAAGGATGTTGACTTCATCGCCACCGCGCGGCCCGTGCTCGGTTTCCCATAATTCTTTACTCCACGGGTTATATGCCAGCGCTTGCGGATTGCGATTGCCGTAAGTGAAAATCTCCGGGCGAGTGCCTTTTAATTTAACGAATGGATTATCCGCCGGGATCCCACCCTCCGGCGTCAGGCGGATCACCTTGCCGCGCAGAGAATCCAGCTGCTGTGCCTGACTTCGCTGGTTATTATCACCGAGCGACATCAGGATATTGCCGGAGGTGTCAAACAACAGCCGTCCACCGAGGTTGATGCCGCTTTCCAGCGCCGGCTGCTCGACAAAGATCGTTTTGAAGTTTTCAAGATGCAGCCCATCTGCCGACAAGGTGCCGTAACCTAGCTCCGCGTGCGGCGCTCCCTTGTCATCTTTGGCGGCGTAGCTCAAATACACGCGGCGACTTTTATCAAAATCAGGGGCTAAGCGAACATCCCATAACCCCGCCTGTGCCTCAACCCACACTGCAGGCACGCCGGTAATAGGCGCTGACAAAGGCTTGCCCGGCTGCCAAAGGTGTAAATTGCCACTGCGCTCGGTGATCAACGCTCCCTGATTATCGGGCAAAAAAGCCAGTGACCACGGATGATTTAAGCCGGATAGTTCAGTCTGCACATTGACGGCGACTTTTGGCGCGGGTCTGCTGGCAGGCTGCGCAACGGCAAATCCTGACACGCCCAAAGCGCTAACCAGCCATAAAAACGGCCAACTTGCTGCGCGGGGGTTGAGTAAAAACGGCATAGCGGAGGTCCTTTTCATTCCGACAAACTCCTATTTTAGCCCACTACTCTGCGCTAAACGTATAGCGAGTGTAAATATGTCACCCTAACCCTTTGAATAAATAACGCCTGAGTCGCAGAGGCTGAAGCTCAGCCACTCGTCCACATATACCTAAAAGTAATAAAAAAAGCAGTAAATATACTAAATCCCAGCCATTCCCCTCTGCCAGCCAACCCGCTAGTATGCATAACAACTCAGACAGCTAGCCTTTTAGATGTCTAAAATTTTTCACCCTTTGCTTTTACCTTACGAGCTGCTGATTTCAAGCGCCTGCCAACACCCTGACGGAGTCTAAAATGAAAAAAATTTCCGCCTCATTGCTCGCCTTGAGCCTGTTTGCCGCCTTGCCGACTTTTGCCGCAGAGCTGGCCCCCATTCCGGCCGCCATCGCTCAGCACAAAGGCCCGATTCGCATTGCAGTGATCCGCAATCTCGGCTCCGACGACAACACGACACAGTTTCTTTCCGGGGCTGTCAAACAAGGCCGTGCATTGGGGTTTAAGGTTGATACCTTTTTGAGCAACGGCGATGACGCCAAATTTCAGGATTTCGTTAATCAGGCAATCAGCCAAAAATACGATGGGATTATCCTTTCACAGGGGCGTGGACCTTATTCTGAGAACCTGGTGAAACAAATCACCACCGCGGGCATTGCCGTTTCAGTATTTGATACCGAAGTCACCGACGGCACGCCGGGCGTGACGGTGACCCGTCAGGATGATGCCTCACTGACTCAGGCTTCCGTCGGCGAGCTGGTTAAAGATTTTCATGGAAAGGCCAATATCGTGCGTTTGTGGGTTGCTGGTTTCCCGCCGATGGAACGCAGAAATGTGACCTATCAGCAGATCCTCAAAGAGAATCCAGGTATCCATCAGCTTGAATCAATAGGAGCCGTGTCTTCTGACGTGCAGGGTGATACCGCCAACCAGGTGGGCGCGATTTTAGCGAAATATCCGAAAGGAAAAATCGATGCTATCTGGGGCGCGTGGGACGCTTTCAGTCAGGGAGCTTATAAGGCGCTCAAGGAAAATGGCCGCACCGAGATTAAGCTTTACAGCATCGATGCCTCGAATCAGGACCTACAGCTGATGCGCGAAAAAGATAGCCCATGGAAGTTTACCGCAGCGGTCGATACCCCGCTTATCGGCGCGGTCAATATGCGTATTGTGGCGCTTAAAATTGCCGGTGAGAAAACACCTGCTGCGTACGAGTTTCCGGCGCAGGTTATTCCTCAATCCTTGCTGGTCAGCCAGCCGGGCGCGGTCAATATTGCTGCTTTAGGAACAATCATTCCAGGCTGGGGTAAATCGGAAGATTTTAACGCACCGTGGTTTGCTACGCTGGAAGCCAAAAATAAAAAATAATTGCTGATTTTACATCCTTTTTTAAGTAGCCCGTTTATCTTTCCGATGAGCGGGCTTTTCTATTGTGGCCCCTCAACCGTTATGGCATAACCCTAATAACCTCGTTCAAAAAAACGCCAAAGCAGATCTTGAATGTGATGCAGATCACGCTGGCGTTGATATAAATTTAATTGTATGATGAATGAATATTTCGACTGGGACAAAGGTTATGAGAAGCGCACTTTCACTACCACTTCAATATTTAAGGGCATTTATTCTTATTTATGCCTGTTTATACGCCGGAAACGCGATTTCTGCCTTGCTACCCCTTTCTATTCCAGGGAGCATCATCGGCATGTTGATTCTTTTTACTCTCCTTTCGACGCAAATTTTGCCCTATCACTGGGTCAAACCGGGTTGTAGCGTGTTAATCCGCTACATGGCGCTGCTGTTTGTACCGATTGGCGTTGGAGTAATGAATTATTACGAACAGCTGCGCACGCAGTTTGGCCCGCTACTGGTTTCTTGCGCGGTAAGTACCCTGATTGTGTTGGTGGTGGTGGCGTTCTCTTCGCTCCTTATTCATGCTGAAAAGCCGGTTGTCGGCAAACCGGAGGACAAATAATGAGCCAGATTTGGTGGTCTTTACCGTTGACGCTGCTGGTTTACTTTGCGACCCGCAAGCTGGCTATCAGGCTCCGTATGCCGCTGCTCAACCCGTTGCTGATGTCGATGGTGATCATTATTCCACTGCTTCTTATCACCCACATTCCTTATGCACGCTATTTTGCCGGCAGCAAGATCCTTAATGACCTGTTACAGCCTGCCGTTGTCGCGCTGGCTTTTCCGCTGTATGAACAGCTGCACCAAATCCGCGCGCGCTGGAAATCAATCATCAGCATCTGT
>CAWUIY010000262.1:0-6613 GCA_963922555.1 uncultured Serratia sp.
GGTATACAGCGGCATCTTGATCACTTGTTCAATCGGCGCGGTGCGCATCGCGGTGCCGATCACGTTGCCCAGCGGCAGATCGATACCGTGACGGCGGCAGAACATCGAGCTCCATGCCCCGCCCGCCACCACCACTGATCCGGCACGGATCAGCCCGCGTTCGGTCCACACGCCGCTGACGCGACCGGCAGAAACGTCCAGCCCGCGCACCGCACAGTACTGAAATACCAGCGCGCCAAGCTTTTGTGCGGCGATAGCCAGACCGGGCGCGGCCAGCGAAGGTTCAGCGTGGCCATCGGTGGGGGAATAAACGCCGCCCAACCAGGTTGAAACGCTGCCCGCCGTCAGTTCTTTGGCTCGGGTTGCGGTCAGGATTTCGCTGTGCATGCCATAATTTTTTGCCATCTGCCCCCACTTCTCCCAGGCGTCAATCTCTTCCTGCTTTTTAGTGGCGTAGACCAAACCGGTGTTGCGAAAACCCAGCTCTTCGCCGGTCTCTTCTTTGAGCGCTTTCCAGCGTTGCAGTGCATGGATCGACAGCGGCAACTCTCGCTCATCGCGATTTTGCTGGCGGCACCAGCCCCAGTTGCGGCTGGACTGTTCCGCGCCAATCAGGCCTTTTTCCAGTAAAACGACCGACACGCCTTTGCGCGCCAGTTCATAAGCCGTGGCGGCGCCGGCGATACCCCCGCCAATCACCACCACGTCAACGGCATCGGGAAATAAATGACTGTCTTGTACAAACCTGATCGGTGCTGGCATCGACTGCTGTTCCTTATAAATCGTAAACCCTGGTGCAAAGGATGAATTCAATAGAGATTAATTACTGGCGACTTTCAAGCGCAAATTTTGCTCACGTACTGCTATTCTCCTGTTCGGTGTCCTGCTCTTCGAGCCAGCCCTGACGCAGCTCAGGTACCGCCCTTTTCAGGCGCTCGTAATACAGGCTGCTGGAGGTTTTATCGTAATCGGCACGGCTAACCTGAGTGGCGATTTTGCCGTTATTCACCACGATAATATCGTCGCAAACCGAGCGCACGGCGTGCAAATCGTGGCTGATAAACAAGAAAGAGACGTTCAGCTCGCGACGCAGCTCCGAGATGAGATCCAGCACGGCCGCGGCGACGACGGAGTCCAGCGCAGAAGTGACCTCGTCACAAAGTATCAGGTCCGGCTCCGCCGCCAGGGCGCGTGCCAGATTGACGCGCTGCTTTTGCCCGCCAGATAAGCCGGACGGCTTGCGATGCAGAATATTGTGCGGCAGGCGCACCAGATCCAGCAGCTGTTTCAATCGCGCGTCCAGCGCCTTACCGCGCAGTCCATGGAAAAACACCAAGGGGCGCTGCAGGATAGTCGCAATCGTCTGGCTCGGATTAAGAGCCGTATCGGCCATCTGGAACACAAACTGTACGCGGCGCAACTCGTCCGGGCTACGCGCCGACATATCGCCTTTCAAGTAGCTCTCATTAAACAGAATGTAACCTTCACTGGGGGCAATCATCCCGGCAATCGCTCGCGCCAGCGTGGTTTTACCAGAGCCGGATTCGCCGATAATGCCGATCGCCTGCCCCGGATAGAGCTTGAAATTGATGTCCTGCAAGATACTGATTTTTGGCTTGCCGTTTGGGTCCAGCGGGCCATAACCGGCCGAGAGATCACGCACCTCCAGCAGGCATTTGATAGGGGCTTCTTCGGGCTGCCACGGACTGTTGCGCGGCTTGTGCTGCGCAGCATCAAGCAGGCTGCGGGTATACGCCGACTGCGGGCGTTGCAGCAGATCTTCCGTGCTGCCGTATTCCGCAATTTGCCCCTTTAACAGCACCAGAATCTTGTCGGCCATCTGTGCCACGACCGCCAAATCGTGGCTGACATAAATCGCGGTGGTGCCGCGCTGCTTTACCACGCGGCGGAAGGTTTTTAATACTTCAAGCTGAGTGGTAACGTCGAGCGCGGTAGTGGGTTCATCCAAAATCACCACTTCAGGGTCACCAATCAGTGCCATAGCGGCCATTACGCGCTGCAACTGCCCTCCTGAAACCTGATGCGGATAGCGATTGCCGATGGTTTCCGGCGACGGTAGCGCCATTTCACGGAATAGCTCGACGGCTTTTTTCTCGGCATCGGCACGTTTCATGGTGTGATGGATAAGCACCGGCTCGATGACCTGATCCATTAATCTCATGGCCGGGTTAAACGAAGCCGCGGCGCTCTGCGCGATATAAGCCACTTTGGAGCCGCGGAATTCACTGAGCTGGCGTGATGACAGCTTAGTGACATCGGTATTGACGATATCCAGCACGCCCTGGGTAATTTTACAGCCGTGACGCGCATAACCCATCAAGGCCAGTGCGATAGTGGTTTTACCCGAGCCGGATTCGCCAATCAGCGCCAGGACTTCGCCTTTTTTCACCGCGAAGCTAATATCCGAAACCAGCGTAATCGGTTCATCACGATCATTTTTCGCCTGTACTTCAAGATGGCTGACATTCACGACAACAGGAGCGTCATTAAGAGTCATATCCTTGATGCCTGAATGCGGGTTAATTGAAGCTGTCTTCATGCCGCCTCCTCTTCCAGTTCAAGATGAATCACGCGACGTGATTGCAGGCTGTCGATAAACAAGTTAACGCCGATGGTCAGGCTGGCGATAGCAACGGCAGGCACCAGCACCGACGGTGAGCCGTCAAACAGCGCCTGCAGGTTCTCGTGTACCAGCGTCCCCCAGTCGGCGTAAGGCGGTTGCACGCCCAAGCCCAGAAAACTCAGGCCGCTGAGCAGCAGCACGATATACACAAAGCGCAGGCCAAAATCGGTCAGCATCGGGTGCAGCATATTGGGCAGCACGTCGGTTAGCGCGATATAGACTTTGCTTTCTCCACGCAGATGCGCCGCCTGCACGTATTCCATCGAACGCAGATTCGAGGCCATCGCATAGGCAATACGGAACGCCCCCGGCCAATAACTGATCACCGCGGTGAGGATCAGCATCGGCAGCGAGGAGCCAAACACCGCCACCATCAGCAACGCCATGATCTTGCCCGGCATAATCAGCATTGCATCATTGATACGACCCAACAGTTCTTCTATCCATTTGCCCGACATCGCGGCAATCAGCGCCAATGCCGTGCCAAACACGCTGGCGAGAATGGCGGCGGAAAGCGCCAGCCCAATGGAATAACGTGCGCCGTAGAGCACGCGGGTCAGCATGTCGCGCCCCAGATAATCGGTGCCGAGCAAGAAGGCGCGGCTGAAGCCTTCGTTGATCCCCCCCCCGGCAATATCCTCAACGTTATACGGCGCTAACCAGCCGCCAAACAGCGCCATGCACAGCCAAAAAATTGAAATCGCCAGCCCGACGCGACCGGTCGTGGACAACGAACGCCAGAAGTTCAGAGTCGTTTTTAACACCATAACTGTTCTACGCATCACTGAGTCCCCTCTGGTAATTAACTTATTGTTTCAGCTTTGGATTACACGCAATGGTCGCGATATCGGCCAGCAACAGAAGCAGCAGATAACAGCCGCTGAAAAGCATCACGCACAGCTGGACGATAGGCAGATCGCGGTTGCTGACCGCATCGACCATTTGGCTTGCCAGCCCCGGATAGCTGAAAATCGTTTCGATAATAATCACGCCGCCAAACAGGTAGGAAAGGCTCAGCGAAATGGCGTTGGCAATCGGCCCCACGGCATTGGGCAGCGCGTGGCGCAATACCGCGCGTAGCGGACGCACGCCTTTAAGCAGGGTCATTTCGAGATAAGAGCTGTCGAGCTGGTTGATAATGGCCGAGCGGGTCATGCGGGCCATTTGCGCCACCAGCACGCAACACAGGGTAAACACTGGCAGCGCATAGGCTTGCAGGTAGGCGAAGAAACCTTGATTGGTGGTTCCCAGCGACATCGCCGGGAACCAGTGCAAGCGTACCGCAAACACCATCACAGAGACCGTTGCCACCAGAAACTCCGGCACCGCCACCACCGACATGGTGCCCACCACCAGCATGCGGTCAATCAGCGAACCCCGTTTCATCGCCGCCGTAATACCGATAACCACCGCCAGCGGTACGGACACCAGCGTGGTGATCCCGGCCAGTTCAAAGGTGGCGGGAATGCGCTGGGCAACCAGTTTGGTGACCGGCAGGTTGTTAGCAAACGACGTTCCAAAATTGCCGTGCAACATGCCGCCAAGCCACTCAAAATAGCGCTGCCAGATCGGCAGATTCAGGCCTAACTGCTCGCGAAGCGCGGCGACGGTTTCCGGCGTCGCCGCCTGTCCCAACAGCTGCTGTGCCGCATCGCCAGGCAGCATACTGGTGATGATAAACACCAGTGCCGAAACGATAAACAGCGTCAAAATGCCCGAACCGATACGACGAAGGATAAGGAACAGGATAAGCTGATTCATAAATGCCTCCGGATTACGCGGTTAACCAGACAAACTCACTAAAGCGATAGCCCATCATCATGCCGGACGGATAAGACTCCACCCCTTTAACTTTATTGCTATAGCCATCTAACGAGCTGATAAACAATGGAATAATGGTGCCGCAGTGGTTATAGACCAGCTCTTGCATGTCACCGTACATCTGCTTGCGTTTCGCCTGATCGCGTTCGCCGCGTGCCGCCGTAACCAACTGATCAAACTGTGGATTTTTCCAGCCGGACTCGTTCCATGGGGCATCAGACTTGTAGAACTGGCTGAACAGCAAATCCAGCGTTGGGCGCGGGTTAACCGAGCCGTAAGAAATGGGATGTTTCATCCAGTGCTGCGACCAGTAACCGTCATAAGGTACGCGACGCACTTTCAGGTTCATCCCCACCTGTGAACCCAGCTGCTGCAAGAATTGAGCCCCCTCCATCGCCCCTTCGATGTTATCTGTCGTGACGATTTCCAGGCTTGGCTTCACTAAACCAGACTTTTTAAGATAGAACTTGGCCTTGTCGAGATCGTTAGGACGCTGCGGCAGGTCCTTGTTGAAATAAGGATGCCAAGGCGGGACTGGATGGTCATTGGCGACGGTACCAAAGCCCTGCACCGCTGTTTTCAGCAACGTTTCGCGCGGTTGCAGATATTTCATTGCCAGCACGAAATCAGGATTGCTGGTGATTGCCGCGTCCTGACGCAGGATCAAATCGCTGTACATCCCGGATTTACTTTCCAGTACCGAACAGGAGCTGGACCCGTTGATACGTTTCACGTCACGCGAGCTAATAGTAGAAACAAAATGCAGCTCGCCGGAGAGCAACGCGTTGACACGGGCAGCCTGATCGGTCACGCCCAGCAGCTCAACCTCGTCGAGATGCGGCAGGCCTGGCTTCCAGAAATTCTTGTTACGTTCACCCACCGTGCGCGTGCCCGGCGTGAACTCTTTACAGGTATAAGGGCCGGTGCCGATAGCTTTGCTGAAATCTTTGGTGCCGTCTTGCAGGATCAGGAAAGCCGGCGTGCCGAGAATAGACGGCAGGTCAAAGTTGGCCTGATCGAGAACGATTTCAACTTCCATCAGACCCACGGCTTTTATAGTAGAAAATTGTTTAGCCAATGAGATAGCGGTCGAGGCGACGGCGGGATCTTTATGACGAGACAGCGAGTACACCACGTCCTGCGCGGTCAATGATTTACCATCGTGGAAGGTCACGCCCTGGCGTAGCTTAATGCTCCACGTGACACCGTCACTGCTGGTGATCGACTCGGCAAGACCCATTTGCGGGACCAGCTTGGTATCCAGCTCGGTCAGTCCGCTATAGAACATGTACTGGCGCATATAGTCGCCACTGTTATTGCCTTTTGCCGGATCCAGCGTATCCGCCGCCGACGAGTTGGCCGCTGCGGCACGGAGTTTGCCGCCTTTGACTGGCGCAGCCTCGGCAGCCCAGGCGCTGTTTGGCAGACTGATAATGCCGGTGGTCAGTGCCGCACCGGCGGAAAACATTTTCATGACGCCACGGCGTGAAATATTGATCTCTGGAATTTTTGATTCTGAAAACGTTGAAGCAGACTTCGGTGTGGCTGGACCTGATTCTTTACGAAATTTACTCATTGAAATCTCCCCGAATGCGGTATTTACCGAAAAAAGCTAGTAATGTTGATGACTGTGATTTGCCGCCGACTTATGAAACCTTGTCTTTGGCTTTGTAATACAGGCCCGCCACTGGCAGGAACCAGGGTTTGCCAAAGTATCCCGGCATCGCGGCCCAATTGCTGCGCTGCCAGGGATTGCTGACCGGTTTGCCGGTAACCAATGCCGCCATCACCTTGCCCATGTAAACGGACATCTGCGTGCCGTGGCCGCTGTAGCCCATCGAATAGAACAACCCTTCATGTTCTCCGGCGCGCGGCAGGCGATCGGCAGTCATATCTACCAATCCACCCCAGCAATAGTCGATATCAACATCGGCAATCTGCGGGAACAGCTCGCGCAGGCCAGCGCGAAGGACGGCCCCGCTGCGGGCATCAGAGGTCGGGCTGCTAATGGCAAAGCGCGCACGGCCGCCAAAAATCAGGCGGTTATCCGCGGTGGTGCGGAAATAGTTGCCAATGTTCAGCGAGGTGACATAGGTGCGATTATGAATAAACGCCTGCTGGAGCTGGGCAGGGGTCAGCGGTGCGGTG
>CAWUIY010000263.1:0-6604 GCA_963922555.1 uncultured Serratia sp.
AAATTTCAACTAAAACATAAAATTAAGGCTTGAAAAAATGTGTTTAAATTTCGATCACTCATGCCTGCGGGGAGAGAAAATGGATTGGGCGTTACTGAAAGTAAGAGTGTTAATTCGCCCCATCTTTGAGCAGCAGCGCCAAAATGGGGCGAAAATTCAACCTTTCATGCGACACTTCGACACCGAGTCGCGAGAGACCCATTCTACGGGAATACGTGTAACCGGCTGCATCATATTGTCGTCTTCGTCAAAAAGTTTTATCAGCATCTCAACGGCCGTTCTGCCTAATTCTCGCGCTGACTGGCGAATGGTCGAAAGCCTTGGGGTAATGAGGTCCGAGTAAATGGCATCATCGAAACCGACCAACGACAGGGATTCAGGCACGCTCAGGCCCTTTGCTCGCATGCCGTCAAGCAGGCCAAGCGCCAGATAATCGCTGGCGGCAAAAATAGCGCTGGGCGATGGGGATAGCGCAAGAAGATGGTCTAAAGCCTGACGGCCAAAACCACGATCGTAATCACCGTACAGCACGCGGCTGGGATCGTATTTGATGCCGCTTTTAAGTAACGCCTGTCGATATCCCTGATGCCGTTCGCGCACGCTCATTAATTCATCCGGACCGCCAACGAAGGCAATCTGACGATGCCCAGCGTCAATCAGTGCCTGAGTCGCCAGCTCGCCACCGCGCACGTTGTCAGAGAAAACTTTGGGTTGAACGCAGCCAGGAACATCCTCGTCAATCAGCACCACGTGACGTTGATTTTTAAGTTCAACGTAGAGTTGGCCGTTATCGGGACGGTTGGTGGCGAACAGCAGACCATCAACCTGACGGGTGTCCAGCCAGCGGATAAATTGGCATTCTTTTTCAAGATTATTACGGGTGACGCAGAGTACCAGGCTGTATTTGTGGTCTGAGGCGGCTTCTTCCGCAGCATCGGCCAGTTCGGCAAAGAAAGGGTTGGCAATGTCTGGCAGTACCAGACCGATGGTTTCGCTGCCGCCCATGCTCAGGCGACGGGCCAGACTGTTGGCGCGATATCCGAGCGTATTTATCGCGTATTCGATACGTTGCACCGTTTGCTGGGGCAAAACAATGCTGTTATTGAGATATCTGGAGACGGTTGCTTTAGAAAGCCCCGCCATTTCGGCTACGTCTGATAAAACAACCCGTTTATTGGCCATAATTTCTCTCTGCTTTCTATGTCTCTTCCGGCACAACCAGAATCGCATTAATCCTAAGTTATAGAAAGCATATTACAAAGTTCGGTGTATGGAGCAAATAACGTGTCAAGCGTGTTTAATAAGGGAGTGGATGTCTGGTTTGAGGGTTGGTTTCATTACTGACTTCTGTCAGTACAAGATAAAAAATCTCTTTTTCACGATCATAAGTTAGCTTGCCTATTCTAAAACTTGCAAGATGTGAAAATATCGCTTCTATTTCTCCCACAACCCTATGTAACCCACGATTTGGCGTGGCGCTTGTCCCCCAAATTTTTAATATTAGCTTATGCACTGCGGGCCCACGAGCGTCGGTCGCTCTATCAGCGAATTCCGAGGCAGTCTGCCGAGAACCTGATGTCGCCAATGGGCTTTTCGAATAGTATAGCTTGTTGCTATTCTGGATTTTTTCAATTTGTTTAATCCCCTCATCTGTAATGCTCTGGCCCCTAAAATAGAGTTTTAAATCAGTATTTGTAGTGTTGTACAATGTATCGATGTACATATTGCCTTTACCTTGATTAATTAGGCTAACAATAATTTTAATAAGGGCTTTATCCTTTGCTCCTTCCGAGTGTGTAAAAATTTCTGGTCCATGTCTTTTCTCTATTTCACGTATGACTTCAGAGAGTGACACATGGGGAAGCTTTCCGTTTCTCATGTTCGTATTAATCCCACTTGCACCCGCATTTGTTGAATAAATACTATGGAAAGCTTTTATATCCTCTATGGGGACTGTCGAGGTTGAGGCATTGTTGGGCGTGAGTTTCCATTTACTCATTGCCTTTTCAACAAGCAGTTTGCTATCAGTAGGAGTTTTAGTAGTAGCTTGTTCCGGGGTCAGATAATCAAATAATTTCTCTGCGGCTGTTATAGAGTGGGCCGTATAATACTCGTTTTCTTTAATTGTTTGTGTTTTTTTAACATACTTATCGATGAAGAAATTTCGAAGTTTAGTAAGCTTCTTCGGATCTTGAGGAGAAGCATCGAATTTATTTTTAATTACGGCATAATTATCCTTCATAATTTCTTGATAGTACTTAGGACCAGGTTGCATCAATGGCGTAGGGTTCTGCAATTTAGCACTTTTCATGTGTCATTTCCTCATAGGTTTAATTTATTGTATGACATATAAATCAATAAATTAAGGCGGAAGCTTTCCATTTGTTATCTAACGCAACCCCTACGAAAAATCTGAACAAAAAATTTTCCTCTTGACTTTTCTTTCGCTAAGTTTAATTGTAATCCGCAATTACCCGCATCAACGTTTTATCGAATATGCTGCGTTTGGAACGATGCATTTCGAGTTTGTCAGCAATCCTTTTGATTTTTGAGTCGCCAACCGTTATTCGCCCGATCTCCGCCTAAAGCTGCGCCGCGAGTGCAGCATAACTAGCGATGATTGTTCGATGTTTATCGTTGTTGTTTTCGACTCATGAGGATGTGATTATGTTGACTAATGTCGGTAATAAAAAATTTACTTCTCAAATGGCACTTCTCACCCGAAACGCACTTGCTGCGGTGACTCTCACGTTTTTATTTTCAGGCGCTGTTAATGCAGCCGATGCTCCGACTTATGCGATGGTGCAAATTAATCAGCAGGCACTTTTCTTTAATCAGATGAATAAAGGCGCAGAGGATGAAGCAAAGAAAACGGGAGCAAAACTCGTAGTTTACAACGCCAATAATAATCCGGTTTCCCAGAATGATGCGATTGAAAACTATATTCAGCAGGGTGTGAAGGGCATCATGGTCGATGCTATAGATGTAAACGGAATTATGCCCGCGATAGCCGAAGCCGCGGCTAAAAACATCCCTGTGATTGCCATTGATGCCGTATTACCTGCTGGTCAGCAGAAGGCGCAGGTGGGAGTCGATAATATTAAGGGCGGGGAGATCCTCGGCAAATACTTTACCGATTATGTGAAAGCCAATATGGGTGATAAGGCTAAAGTCGGGATTGTTGGTGCGCTGAATTCAGCTATACAAAACGATCGTCAAAAGGGCTTTGTCAATACTCTGAAAGGCCACAGCGGCATTTCGGTGGTAGGCGTGGTAGATGGGCAAAATATTCAGGATAACGCACTGACTGCCGCTGAAAACCTCATCACCGGCAACCCCAATATGACCGCGATTTATGCAACCGGAGAGCCCGCGTTATTAGGCGCGATAGCCGCGGTGGAAAACCAGGGACGACAGAAAGATATCAAGGTATTCGGTTGGGACCTGACATCAAAAGCTATCTCAGGCATCGACCAAGGGTACGTGGTTGCCGTATTGCAGCAAGATCCGCTAAATATGGGCGTTGAGGCGGTTAAAGCGCTAAATAAAGTCGTCGCGGGGCAGTCAGTGCCTAAAACAATTAATGTGCCTGCGACGGTAGTCACCAAGGGGAATGTGGGTTCTTATCGCGCCCAATTCAAATAATACTCTGCCCGTCGCCCTTCAAGCTGTAGCGTTGTTGGCTTCAGTCGCTGACCCCAGTCACTTACTTGAGTAAGTTCCCGGGGATCAGCGCCTTTTGCCGCCTTGCTACAACTCGAATGGCTTAGGGCAGTTTATATGTCGCCCTTCAAGCTGTAGCGTAGTTGGCTTCATTCGCCGACCCCGGTCACTTACTTGAGTAAGCTCCCGGGGATCAGCGCCTTTTGCCGCCTTGCTACAACTCGAATGGCTTAGGCAGTATCGGTAGGATTTAGCGCAGGATTTCAGCCAGCTCTTGCTGGGTGGGGAACGCGCTTAAGGTTCCGACTCTACGGATAGTAATCGCAGAAGCGTGGGCGGCGCGGCGCAGATCGTCAGGAGTGACGTGGCCGTCGCGCTGCATTGCCGAGGCGAGCATGACGGCGAGGAAAGTGTCACCGGCACCGGTGGTATCAGCGACCTTGACCTCCTCGGCGGCAACCTGTTGCTGGCCTGTGGCATCAAGCAGAAGCGAACCTTGTGCGCCAAGGGTAACGATGACCTGTTTTACACCCGCGCTCAGCAGGTTGGCGGCGGCGAGGGGGATTTCATGATTATCGCCCAGCAGCTGTGCCTCAAGCTGGTTGACCACCAGTATGTCGACCCATGGCAGCAATTGGGTGAACGCGACTTTTACGGGCGATGGGTTAAAAACAGTGATTAACCCTTGTTCACGGGCAAGTTTAAAAACGGCGGCAGTTTTTTCATAACTAAAATTTCCTTGCTGCAATACGATATCCGCAGCGTGGGAGAATGCTAAAGCGTATTGGATATCCTCTATAGATAAATACTCAGCCGAGGTGGTGGTGGTGATGTTGGCATTATCTCCGTCGGCAGAGTTTAATATTAATGATGTGTCGGTGCGACAATTCCCAGGTATTTCAGGGAGCAGGGTTAAAGGCTCCTGATTAATTATTTCTTTACACCACTGCCCATGGCTGTCATTACCTATGGCGGCAATTAATGTGGTGGCAATGGCACAGCGGGACAGGATTATTGCCTGGTTCGCTCCTTTCCCACCCAGGTCTTGATGCGTTTTTACTCCATGAATTGACGTGCCTTTTTCCGGCAGTTCATTAATCAGATAGGTT
Source organism: uncultured Serratia sp. (assembly GCA_963922555.1). Classification (GTDB taxonomy): domain Bacteria; phylum Pseudomonadota; class Gammaproteobacteria; order Enterobacterales; family Enterobacteriaceae; genus Rouxiella. Next base: position 4,773 of record CAWUIY010000263.1, read on the forward strand.
TCGTCCACGCTAATATTGCCGACAACGAAAACTTGCATGAAATATTCCTTCAGGAGAGTGATGTTATGGTTTCTATATCAGCAGAAAAAACCAGCGCGATACAAGAAATATTTTCCAGGAGTAAGGCAATAATTGGCGTGGTCCACTGCGAGCCATTTCCTGGGTCACCTAATTATCGAGGTAAATCAATTAATCAAATTATGGATATCGCCTTAAGCGATGCTAAATCTTATTTGTCCGCTGGGGTTCATGGCCTTATTGTCGAAAATCATGGCGATATTCCCTTTTCAAAGCCAGAAGATATCGGTTATGAAACGGCCGCCTTTATGTCGGTAATTACCGACCGTATTAAAAAAGAGTTTGATTGCCCGCTGGGGATCAACGTTCTTGCCAACGCGGCAATTCCAGCCCTGGCAACCGCATTGGCCGGTGGCGCTGACTTTGTGCGTGTAAACCAGTGGGCTAATGCCTATATCGCTAACGAAGGCTTTATTGAAGGGGCTGCAGCCAAGGCGTTGCGTTATCGCTCGCAGCTGCGTGCTGAACACATCAGGGTATTCGCCGATAGCCATGTCAAGCACGGCAGTCACGCGATTGTGGCAGACAGAACGATTACCGAGCTGACCCGTGATGTCGATTTCTTCCAGGCTGATGCGGTCATTGCTACGGGCCAACGAACCGGTGACAGCGCCACGATGGACGAGATCGACGAAATTAGCGCGGCTACTGAACTTCCGCTGCTCGTGGGATCGGGCGTAACGCCGGACAACATCTGTCAGATTTTGCAGCGCACGCAGGGGGTCATTGTTGCCAGTACGTTGAAGTTCGGCGGGGTGTGGTGGAATCAGGTTGACCCTGCTCGGGTCAAACACTTTATGTCTGTGGCGCAGGCAGTGCTGGGGGAATAAACATGGCACAGCAAAGTTTCACCGATCGCCTGCTGGAAGAGAATCTGGCGGTATGGGAGGCGATGCAGCAACATCGTTTTGTCACTGATATTGAGCAAGGTCATCTGCCCGAGAAAGTCTTTAACCAGTATCTGGTATTCGAAGGCGATTTTGTTGCCACCGCCATTAATATCTTTTCTTACGCAGTCATCAAGGCACCGGATATTCGCCAGCAGCGCTGGCTGATAGGCGTTCTCGATGCCTTGGCTAATGAACAAATTGCCTATTTCGAAAGAGTGATGGTGAAAAGAAACGTCAAGCCGGAAAATTACTTACGGGGTGCGCCGGGGGTCTATCGTTTTAGTCAGGGCATGTTACGCGTCGCGGAATCAGGATCTTATACAGAAATTCTGACCCTGATGTTTGGTGCCGAGTGGATGTATTACCACTGGTGCAGCCGGGTTATTAGCGCAGACATCCGCGACCCGGATATTAAGGACTGGGTCCTGTTGCACGCAGAAAAAACGTTTATCGACCAGGCGAGTTGGCTTAAGGCAGAACTCGACCAAACCGCCGGGCAGTTAAGCGAATTACAGCACAGACAACTTTCAGGTTTGTATGCTCAGGTATTACAGTGGGAAATAGACTTTCACAGCGCGACTTACTTGAGCTGATAGGAGAAATAAAACCGACCTCTGCTTATTCTTGCTAGCAGAGGTCGGTTTTGAACGGCTTAAGCCGTTGGATTCCAGTTAATGCGGCACTCCTCGCGGCGGAAGATCAGCACGCGACTGCGGTTGGAGATCAAATGTACGTCATAGCCCTGGAAGTAGAGGCAAAAGGATTTTTGCCACGGGCCATCCGGCATGTTAACCAGTAATCGCCCTTGGCCAATCGAGACCATCTTACCGCTGGCGCGTAGTGGTCCTATTCCCATTTTCAGCT
>CAWUIY010000264.1:0-6586 GCA_963922555.1 uncultured Serratia sp.
CATCAAGGGTTGGCGTGCCCCAGATCGGCCCAACGGTTTCTTCATGCAGCGCGGTTTCTGCCGAGCCCCAAATATGAATCAGCCCCGCCGCCTGTGCCGCATCGAGGCGCTGCACGTAATCCTCAAAACCCTGATCGGCAATGACTATTTTGCCGCGCACCTGATGCGACCACTGTCGCCAATCCAGCTCGCTACGCGGCCTGGTCGAGGCGTCGTCGTAGAACAACGGTGCTTGCACGCCCTGCGGGCAATGGGCTGAAAAAGAACGGGTTTTTGCCTGAAACTGCCATTCAGCAAAACCAGGCAAGCGTAATTCGCCTGCAAGGGGATCGCTAAGCAGCAGCGGGCAAGACTCCAGCCGCGCCGCCAGACCCTGAGCGCGCAGCACGTCAACCAGATGTCTCGCAGCCTGCTCGGCGTCATCGCTACCAGACAACCTGTGCCACTGCGAATAGGCCAGCAGCAGTTCATCCATCACTGGCATCAATTGATCGCGCTGCGGAGGAGCAAAAGCCATTATTTACCGCCCGCCGCCTGATGGACCGCAATATCCAGATCGCCGAAGTATTTCATGCGGATTTTGTCCCAGGTTCCATCGGCGATAATTTTCGCTAATCCCTGGTCGATTAGGGCCTTGGTCTTGCCATCGTCTTTACGGACGCCATAGGCCGAGCCGATGCTGAAGAGCTTGTCATCGCGCACTTCCGGGCCGGTCAGCGTAAAATCTTTGCCTTCCGGTTTATTCAGGAAGCCGTAGGTCACTGCTACCGCCGGGCTTAGCGCAGCGTCCAGTCGTCCGGCTACCAGGTCCTGATAGATGGTGTCCTGATCGCCATAGGCGACGACATCAACCCCCTTCGGCAGCCAATAGGTGTTGGCATACATTTCCTGAATAGATCCCTGCTGAACGGCCACGCGCTTGCCTCTCAGCGAGTCGGCGGTAGGCAACAGCGGGCTGCCCTTATGTACCACCAGTTTGGTCGGGATATGATAGACATAATCGGTGAAGTCGATAACTTTGCGGCGTTTATCCGTTGCTCCCTGTGGAGAAATAAAATCGACCTTTTTAGCCATCAGCGACGGAATTTCGGCGTCGAAGCTTGTCACCACGTAGTCGCATTTAACCTGCATCTCTTTGCAAATCGCGTTGGTGACGTCAATCTCATAGCCGCTCGGCGTGCCCTGCGCATCGCGAAACTGGAAAGGCGGATAACTCAGATCTGCCGCAACGCGCAGCGTCTCACCGGCCGCATAAGCTGTACAGCTGGTGATGGCGAGGCCCAGCAGAGTCAACGCCAGAGAGTTTTTCAGCATCATTTTCATCATTGATTTCCCGTCTTATCGTTTTTAGTTTTAAATCGCTTTAAATGAAACAATCAGTTCTGCGCTTTCCAGGTGAGGAATTCCTGGCGCACTGCTGCAAGCATTTCCGGGCTTGCGATAAGGTCAACGGCGGTCATTGCCAATGCTTTGGCGGCATTAAGCATCGCCTGTAAACCGGCTTCGGAACCGGCGGCGGCGGCAAATTCTGGAGTGTGTGGCATCACATCGCCGATGCGCAGATAAGGATGGATGGCCGCGGTAATCTGGCTGACATTGCCGATGTCGGACGAGCCAATGCCGCCGCTGCGCGGAGGCGGCACGACTTCGACGCCCAGGATATCGAGGTTCTGCCTGAAGAATTCTGCCAGCGCCAGATTGTTGTTACGCTCGGCATAGGTCAGTCCCTCTTCAATTTCTAAACGCGCGCCGCTGATGTCTGCCGCCCCCCGCGCCGCTGCAAACACCTTGTCACGCACCACACTCAGCCCCTTGACGGTGTTGGCACGCAACAGGAATTTAGCTTCGGCATAGGCTGGGACAATGTTGGTCGCGCTGCCGCCGTTGGTAATAATGCCGTGTACGCGGACGTCGTCGGTAAAGAACTGGCGCAGCGAATTGATGCCGACGAAAGTATGGATCACCGCATCTAGCGCGCTGACACCGTTTTGCGGAGCCGAAGCGGCATGCGCGGCCTTGCCGTAAAACTTGAACACGGCATCAACACAGGCCAGGCCGCCACGTACAACCATGGTTTTATCGCGAGGATGGAACATCATGACTGCATCGTGATGGTCAAAAATGCCCTTATCGGCGAGGATAATTTTTCCTCCGCCCTCTTCTTCGGCCGGTGTACCAATGACTTCGATACGGCCGCACAAATCAGGGAAGCCCTCTTTCAACGCCAACGCGGCAGTGATAGAGGCGGTTCCTATCAGGTTATGGCCGCAGGCGTGGCCGAGATCGACCAGCGCATCATATTCGGCAAGCAGCGCGATCGTGGGACCCGGTTTGCCGCTGTCAAAAATGGCGCGAAAAGCGGTAGGCATGTCGCCGAGCCGTTCTTCGATTTCGAAACCTGCCGCACGAAGTGGAGCAATTAACGCGGCAGCAGAGCGAACTTCTTCAAAACTCAATTCGGGATTGGCGTGAATATTTATCGCTAGCGCTTTCATCGTCGGCGCTAATTGATCGACGGTATAAATAATTTTATTCTTTTGATCTGTTTTGGTGCAATCAGACATGATATTTCCCTGATAAAGTGCAGATAAACTCTTAAATTGCGGCTTATCTCTCATCTTATTAACTGGTTATTGGCTCTTACCTCCACAAATAGGGGATTTTCACCTCAACGTCCAATTAAGTGTTTTTATCTGCAAGACGTTTCATGCAAAAATTCTTTTATGGCATCGACAGACTACGGGTAATGGATCATGAATGAAAAAGACTGGCTGATTATTCATAGCGTCTATCAACACAAAAATATTACCCGCGCAGCGGAGCAGCTTTATACCTCCCAGCCCGCACTGAGCTATAGGCTAAAGCAGATTGAGCGCAAGCTGGCGGTGCGGCTGTTTGATGAAAGTCAAAAAGGAATAGTGTTTAGCGCACAGGGCGAATATCTGGCGCAGCACGCGCAGAAAGTATTGCGTGATTTGCAGCAGTTAAAAGAAAATCTGCATAGCCTGGATCACGCGCAGCAGGGGGAAATATCAATTGGTGTTTCAAGTAATTACGCCGCCTATCGCCTGCCGCCGCTGTTAAATCGCTTTCGTCAGCTGCATCCGGGCATTCGTATAAACTTGATGAGCGGTTTAAGCGAGGAGATATTTACTTTGCTGCAGCGCGGGGAAATTGATTTTGCGATCGTGAAAGATGACTACAGCTGGAAAGAAGGCAAAGAGTTAATTGATGAGGACGATTACCTGCTGATAAGCCAGCATGATTTTGATTTCACGCTGCTGCCACATTTGCCGCAAATTCGCATCGTCCACGGCCAACATGTGACCCAACTCTTGGAGCGTTGGTGGAATGCTCACTTCTCGCAGGCGCCAAATATTGCCATGACTGTCGACAAATTAGAGGTCTGCCTGGGCATGGTAAGCCATGGTCTGGGTTACGCGATTATTTCAAGCTATTTGCCGCTTCCGGAGAGCCTTTATCGCCGGCCTATTACGCTTGACGGCCATACAATTAAAAATCGCACCCTGCTGCTTTATCGTCATAATCTGCAAACTTCGCCGGTGATGCAGTCTTTTATCCACATACTTAAGGGACATCAGCTTTAGGCCATCGCCAAGAAATCCGTTATCTATCGTCTATGCTTAAGTCATCTTAATCAGCGAGCAACGGAAATGACTCTCGATCTTATTGGTGTCGGTATTGGCCCTTTCAACCTTAGTCTTGCCGCACTGGCAAAAGAGAGTGGCCTGATTCAAAGCGCTTTTTTTGATGCCAATCAGGAGTTTGGCTGGCATCCCGGCATGTTGCTGCCTACTGCGACGATGCAGACCTATGTGCTACAGGATCTGGTTACCACCGTTTCCCCACGCAGTGAATTTTCTTTTATTAATTATCTGGTTGAACGGAAAAAGATTTATCGATTTCTGGCTACGGAGCAGCTGATTATAAGCCGTGACGAATTTTCGGATTATTTGCGCTGGGCCTGTGAAAAGATGTCGAATCTCTATTTTTCACACCCGGTGGAACATATCGATTTTGACGATCGCCAGCAGTGCTTTCAAGTACAAACCGCCAAAGGGCAATATCAGGCGCGGCATATTTGTCTGGGTACCGGCCACGCGCCGTGGATCCCGCTATCGGCGCGCTCGGCGGTGGGTAAAAACTGTTTTCATGCCGCTGAAATAGAGCTACTGGATTTGGATTTTACCGGCAAACGGGTCATGATCGTGGGCGGTGGTCAAAGCGGCGCTGATATCGTACTGAATACGCTAGACGGACACTGGGGACAACCGGCGCACCTGGGCTGGCTGTCGCGTCGGCCTAATTTCCAGCCGTTGGATGAATCGATTTTTACCAATGAATACTTCACGCCAGAATACGTTAACTATTTTTATACCCTGCCGGATGAAGTGCGCGAACGTGAAATTAAAACCCAGAAACTGCCGTCTGACGGGATTAGCTATCACACGCTCGAGAAGATCTATCATCACCTTTATCACCAGTTCGACGTGTTGCAGAAGCCGAGAAATGTCACCCTGCTGCCGCATCGCACGTTGAAAAACATCAAACGTATTGCCGAAGATCGCTTTACGCTGGAGGCGTTTCACGGGTTAAGCCAGTGTGACGAACATTTTGAGGCCGATATTGTGATTCTGGCGACCGGTTATCGCCCCGGCCTGCCGAAATATCTGGCGCCGCTCATTGCTCGTATTCCCTACGATGGCGAGAAACATCTGCCGCTGGAGGCGAATTTTAATCTGCGCTGGAACGGGCCAGACAGCAACCGTATTTATGCCGTCAACGCCGGTATTCATAGTCATGGCAGCGCCGAAGGACAGCTGACCTTAACCGCCTGGCGCTCGGCAAAAATTATTAATCACCTGCTCGGCAAGGCGCATTACGATATTAGCCCCAGCCAGTCACTGGTGCAGTGGTGGCCAGGAGAATAGCGCGTTCTAAAGGTCAATCGTTCCGTCGATCAGCGTACGTGTTTCACCGCCGATCCAGGGCTGGCCCTGACTGTCAAAGGTCACCAGAACTCTGCCATCCCGCTGCATTGCCGTGCCCTGACGCACGCGATACTGTTGCGCAGTGTGCCTGCCATCCGGGAAATCCAGCTGCGCCAGCACCCTTGCCAGACAGGCATTGGCGCTGCCGGTGACCGGGTCTTCTACTAACTGCGATTGCTCAATAAAGATCGCCCTGACTTCATAATCAAGCGCATCTTCCTGTAAATAGGCACCATAAATCGCCAGCCCGTTTACGCGAGTTTGCTGTTGCAGTTCTGCCAGCGCGGCGCTGTCGGCGTTAACCTGCACGCACTGTTCAGCACTGTTAATCCGCACCACCAGCCAGCGGATACCCATATCGACGACGAACGCCTGCGTATCGGTTTGCCGTTGTTCCGTTTGTAATGTCTTATCCAATAGCGGGTGGATATCGCGACTCAAGGCTGTGATTGTGGCGTCTGGTGCGGCAAAGGCTAATCCTCCTTCCGGCAAGACTTTTACCGTGACCAGACCAACGCCGCATTGCTGAATCAGCTGGCCTGCGTTTTGTGGAATCAACCCCGACTCAAGGAGCGCGTGTGCCGTACCTAAAGTCGGATGACCGGCAAACGGCAGCTCACCGCCTGGCGTAAAGATTCTTACCCAGTAATCAGCGTTGGCATCCGTTGGCGGCAAGACAAAGGTGGTTTCCGACAGATTAGTCCAGCGGGCGAAGGCCGCCATTTGTTCATCACTCAACCCCTCGGCATCAAGAACGACCGCCAGAGGATTGCCCTTTAAAGGATGGGCGCTAAAAACATCGACCTGCTTGAAACGACGTTTAACTGACATATCACCTGCTTTTTACGACAATAATTAGAAATTAAATAACGTTAAAACGGCTTCCTCAATAGGAAGAATGAGAGTGCTTTTGTCTGAGCAAATCGACATACGCCTGATCGACCAGTTCCTGGCGTTGAATTTCAAGACGCTCTAACAAATCTTCAGCAATGGCAATGCCTTGTGCTTCAGTTTGATGATCGTCGAGCACCACTTCAAATTCGAGAAAATCGCCCAGATGATTAACGCGATCAAGATGCAGGCGAGTTTGCCCCAGCATAAACAAGCTTCGTTGCTTGATGACACGCCCCGCGCTGCCGTAAGCCAGCGTTAACGTCTCGCGCAATCCGTCAGGATCCTGAGTTTCACTAAGCGAATAGAAACTGGTTTTTGGCCCCGCCTGATCGGCGCGCTTATAGAAAATCAGCTCTCCGCGATCGGCGGCCAGCTTGCGTAACTTAAGTCGACCGTGAGGGCAAACGAAGAAGGTATCGTCTTGATCTATAAGCTCTGGAGCGCCATCAGCCAGCAGTGCTATTTTGGCATAAAGGGCAGAAAAATCATCAATCCGTGCTTTGATTTCAACATTGCGAGCCATCACAAACTCCACTGATACCGAGAGGGATATGATTCTATTACTGCAATATGAAGCGATGAGTTTCAACCATTATTTGCAGTTGATAAAGCTCAGTAACCCTATAAACTCATTGCCATTACGCACCAAGGCCGGAGGCCCGAGTCAAGAATGATATGGA
>CAWUIY010000265.1:0-6568 GCA_963922555.1 uncultured Serratia sp.
AGCCAAAATGATGGCGCGGATATCTCGCAAATTACCACCATTTTAAATCAACTTACCGATCAGAGTCGCATTTTAGATGCCAGCGTATATCAGCTTGACGGCTCGTTGATTGCCCATTCCGGTGAGACGGTGCCGGTGCGTGACAGGCTGGCGCTCGACGGCAAACGCGCGGGCAGCTATTTCAACCATCAGATCGTGCAGCCGATCGGTGATAAAGACGGACCAAGCGGCTTCCTGCGTATGACGCTGGATACTCACGTGCTGGCCACCGAGGCGAAACAGGTGGATAACACCACCAACCTGCTGCGCCTGATGATGCTATTGGCGCTGGCAATCGGCATTATCCTTGCCCGAACCCTATTGCAAGGCCGCCGCAGCCGCTGGGAACAGTCACCGTTCCTTCTGACCGCCAGTACGCGCCTCAGAGAGCGCGATGAAGACGACGACTTACCGGCACACAACAACGAGCCGCTGGTCATCGCCATTGCCGAAGAAAGAGTCGAAGAAAAACCGGCGCTGACTCCCGAAGAAGAAGCCGAGCTGGAAGCCGTTCAGGCCGCTCACCGCAACCTGCAACGCAGCGTCGAACCTGCGGATGAAGCCACTGACGGCGTGAAGAACCCAGATAAAGACAAGTAATCAGGCGAGACGGTCAAAATCAGCCGTCAGGCCACTCCCCTGTGCCAGCATCTCGCTGGCCAGTGGGAATAGATCAATGAATAGATAAAGAGGCTGTATTGAATAGAAAAACAAGCGGCTATCAATGAGAACGGAGGCTCGTGGGCCTCCGTTTTTTTATGGCAGCAATCGGGTGAAACTTAGGCTTTGTCGCCCAGCAGCACGGATTCCAGCGCGATTTCGATCATGTCGTTGAAGGTGGTCTGACGTTCTGCGGCAGTAGTTTGCTCGCCGCTGCGGATGTGGTCAGACACGGTACAAATCGCCAGCGCTTTAGCGCCAAATTCTGCAGCTACGCCGTAAATGCCCGCGGCTTCCATTTCGACGCCCAGAATGCCGTACTTTTCCATCACGTCGAACATCTGCGGATCCGGAGAGTAGAACAGGTCAGCAGAGAAGAGGTTGCCCACGCGAGCCTTAATGCCTTTCGCCGCCGCCGCATCTGCCGCGTGACGCACCATGTCATAGTCAGCAATAGCCGCGTAATCGTGGTCTTTGAAACGCATACGGTTAACTTTGGAATCGGTGCTGGCACCCATGCCGATAACCACGTCGCGCAGTTTAACGTCTTCACGCACCGCGCCGCAGGAACCCACGCGAATGATTTTCTTCACGCCAAACTCGGTGATTAGCTCTTTCGCATAGATTGAGCAAGATGGAATGCCCATCCCGTGGCCCATCACGGAAATTTTACGGCCTTTGTAAGTGCCGGTGAAACCGAGCATGCCGCGCACGTCGTTAACCTGTTTAACATCTTCCAGGAACGTTTCTGCAATATGTTTAGCGCGCAGCGGATCGCCTGGCATCAGGACTACGTCAGCGAAATCGCCCATTTCTGCATTAATGTGTGGCGTTGCCATAGTTACATTCCTTTTGTTATTAAGCCTCTAGCTCACAAAGTACAGAGGAGTTGGCGAAGTTATTTCACCCTGGTCACCCACTTCTGTCGGCGCCTGTGGACGAGTTAACTTGCCAGCTTGCTGCAATCTGAAATCTATTGGCTTATGAATTGAGTTATTAAAACGAATCTTCGCAAAAATTTCGCTTTAAAGCATGGATTTTCCATATTCCATTGGCGACAGGTCAAAGTAACTGGCGACGGTTTGGCCGATATCCGCGAAGGTATCGCGATAACCCAGGAAACCTGGCTTCACTTTTGGCCCGTAAATCAGCACCGGAATGTGTTCGCGAGTGTGATCGGTGCCACGCCACGTCGGGTCGCAGCCGTGGTCGGCGGTCAGGATAATAATATCCTCGTCTTTCACCTGCGCCAGCAGTTCTGGCAGGCGACGATCAAACAGTTCCAGCGCGGCGGCATAGCCTGCAACATCGCGGCGGTGGCCGTAAGAGGAGTCGAAATCAACGAAGTTGGTGAAGACAATCGTTTTGTCGCCTGCCAGCTTCATCTCCTGCACGGTGGCATCGAACAGCGCATCCAGACCGGTAGCCTTGATTTTTTTGGTGATACCAACGTGAGCATAGATATCGGCAATCTTACCGACCGACACCACTTCCCCCTGCTTCTCTTCGACCAGTTTTTGCAAAATAGTCGGTGCCGGTGGCTCTACCGCCAGATCATGACGGTTGCCGGTACGCTCAAAATTGCCTTTTTTGTCACCAACAAACGGACGCGCAATCACGCGGCCAATGTTGTAACCGCCTTCGGTCAGTTCTTCGCGGGCGATTTCGCACAGTTTATACAGGCGATCCAGACCAAACGTCTCTTCATGACAGGCAATCTGGAACACCGAATCGGCGGAGGTATAGAAAATCGGTTTGCCGGTTTTCATATGTTCTTCACCCAAAGCGTCGAGCACTACGGTACCTGACGAATGGCAGTTGCCGAGGTAGCCCGGCAGATCGGCGCGTTCCACCAATTTGTCGAGTAATTCCTGCGGGAAACTGTTTTCGACGCTTGGGAAATAACCCCAGTCGAAAAGTACCGGTACGCCAGCAATTTCCCAGTGACCCGATGGCGTGTCTTTACCGGATGACAGTTCGCGGGCATAGGCGTAAGCCCCGATGATTTCAGCATCGGGATCCATGCCTTCCGGGAAATGGCCGGTTGAGGCTTCGGCGGCTTTCGCCAGACCCAGCGCCGTCATGTTCGGCAAATGCAACGGGCCTTTACGACCCACGTCAGCTTCGCCACGGGCACAAGCCGCAGCAATATGGCCCAGCGTGTCGGAACCCACGTCACCAAAGCGTTCGGCATCTTCACTGGCGCCAATTCCAAATGAGTCCAACATCATGATAAATGTACGTTTCATTTTGCTCTCCTGCGCATCACTACGCGTTGCAAGCGGCCTTAAAACACCGCTTTTGATGAATGGGTTAACCGGGCCAATCGCGCTAGCTGATACGGCGATAGACGACAGGCAGCTCTTTCGGCGCTTCGTCGCTAAGCACCACGGCAGCTCGCACCGCCTGCTCTGCCTGAAGCCACGCTTCTTCACTGTTGGCGTGGATCATTGCCAGCGGCTGACGAGTGTCGATCTGCTGGCCAATACGGGCCATTTGCGTTAACCCAACGCTATAATCAATGGCGTCGGTGGCGCGACGTCGTCCGCCGCCCAGTGCCACCACGCTAAGTCCCAGAGCGCGGGTGTCCATCGCGCTGACTATCCCTGCTCTTTCGGAATACACCATTTTACTCAGAGTGGCCTGAGGCAAATAGCGGTCATAATTTTCAATAAAATCGATCGGGCCTTTTTGTGCCGCAATCATCTTGCCAAAGATTTCAGCTGCGCGTCCGTTGTCGAGCACGGTTTGTAGCTTACGGCTCGCTTCGGCGTCGTCCTGTGCCAGTCCGGCTGATAACAGCATCTCGACGCACAATGCCATGGTGACTTCAAACAGGCGCGGGCTGCGATACTCACCCGTCAGGAAACGCACGGCTTCGCGCACCTCAACCGCATTACCGGCGCTGGAAGCCAGCACCTGATTCATGTCGGTGAGCAACGCCGTGGTTTTGCATCCTGCCCCGTTGGCGACGTCAACAATCGCCTGTGCCAGATCCTGCGACAGCTCGTAGGTTGGCATAAATGCACCAGACCCGACTTTGACGTCCATCACCAGCGCATCGAGTCCTTCGGCTAATTTCTTAGCCAGAATGGAGGCGGTGATCAACGGAATGGAATCGACAGTGGCGGTAATATCGCGCGTCGCGTAGAAACGCTTGTCTGCCGGTGCCAGCGAGTTGGTCTGGCCAATAATCGCGACGCCGACGTCCTGAATAATTTTTCTAAAACGATCGTCATCGGGGAAAATATCAAACCCCGGAATACTTTCGAGCTTATCAAGCGTACCGCCGGTATGACCCAGCCCACGACCGGAGATCATCGGGATATAGCCGCCGCACGCGGCCACCATCGGCCCCAGCATTAACGAGGTCACATCGCCTACGCCGCCGGTAGAATGTTTATCGACAATCGGCCCGTTCAGCGCCAGATGTTTCCAGTCCAGTACGGTACCAGAATCGCGCATTGCCATGGTCAGCGCCACGCGCTCATCCATATTCATGTCGTTGAAATAAATGGTCATTGCCAGGGCGGCAATTTGTCCTTCCGAGACTTTGCTGTCTCGCACGCCGTTAATAAAGAAGCGAATTTCTTCTTCGCTCAGCGGCTGCCCATCGCGTTTCTTGCGAATTATTTCCTGAGCCAGAAAGGTTTTTTGCACAGATGCCACGTTCTCACCCTAATTTCGATACTGAGAAGAAATCACTAACCAAGGATGGATCGGGGCCAGCATCGCCGCCCCGAAATCAAAGATTAATAGCCGCTGCCGGATTTCTGACTCTGATGGCCCAGGGTGGTCAACAGGCTTGCCAACAGGCTAGAAGCACCAAAGCGGAAATGACGGGCATCGGCCCATTCGCGGCCAAGAATGTTATCGGCCAGCGCCAGATATTGTGCGGCATCTTCCGCCGTTTTCACACCGCCAGCCGGTTTGAAGCCCACAGACTCGGCAACGTTCATGTCTTTAATGACCTGCATCATCAGTTCGGCGCTTTGCAGAGTGGCGTTCTCCGGTACTTTACCGGTTGAGGTCTTGATAAAGTCAGCACCTGCATTAATGGCTATTTCCGAAGCCTTGCGGATCAGGGATTCTTGCTTAAGCTCGCCGGTTTCGATGATCACTTTTAACAGGATGTTTGCCTGATGGCAGGCGTCGGCGCACTGCTTGACCAGCTCGAATCCAACCTTTTCATTACCGGCAATCAGCGCGCGATAAGGGAAGACTACATCAACTTCGTCAGCACCGTAGGCAATCGCCGCACGCGTTTCGGCAACCGCAATCTCGATGTCATCGTTGCCATGCGGGAAGTTAGTGACCGTGGCGATGCGGATTTCTGGCGTGCCCTGATCGCGCAGCGTCTTGCGAGCAACCGGAATGAAGCGCGGATAAATACAGATAGCGGCAGTGTTGCCAGCCGGGCTTTTAGCCTGTTCACACAGGGCAATCACCTTGGCATCGGTATCGTCGTCATTCAGGGTGGTTAAATCCATCAGATTCAGCGCACGCTGCGCTGCTGCGGTTAAATCGGTCATAGTACTCTCCAAAATTTTCAGTTCTGACAGGCCGTCAGCGCTGTGCATACAGCCGAAAATGTTTTGGCCGACAGCGCCATAAACATCTCTCATTTTGGCGAGCAGACAGAGGCAATCACCCACCTGTTGTGACTATTTGAACAGGTTTGCGCCATTTACGATGTGCAGTATTTCACACAAAATGAAAATCGATTGCAACGTTACTCAAAAAAATGAGATCTAAATCACATTTAGAGGCCATTTGCCCAGTCCTGGGCAGTGATAAAAGTCTATACCTCAATCATGACAACTGTGGCGTTTCAACGGGCGATCGAGGGACAACTCTTGATAAGAAGATAGTAACTCAATGCGGAATGTTATTTAAATAACATTTACGGCAATTGACGAGACTTCACTCACAGGAAGATAATAAAAAAATCGCCACAAAACGGGGAATATTGCATTGTAAAAATGTTATTAAAATAACAATCACTTGGGGAGATTGAAAATTCTTCGCGTATTGTCGAGCAATGCGGCAGCAATTTCTTCAGGGGATTCAGTTCTTAACGTGCACAGGGTGTCGAACACATTCGCCGCACGTTCCGGGCGATTAGGCTGGCCCTGAAAGCCCTGCAGCGGCATATCTGGTGCATCGGTTTCCAATAACAAACTAGAAAGCGGTAACTGCGCCATGACCTGCCGCGTTTTATGCGCTCTTTCATAGGTAATAGTGCCGCCGACACCAATAGCAAAACCTAACCGCACAAAGGCCTGCGCCTGAGAAAGGCTGCCGGCAAAACCGTGGACCACGCCGGTGGCAGGAAGATCCGCCCGCCGCAGCATGGCAAACAGCTGATCGTGGGTGCGCCGCGAATGCAAAATCATTGGCAGATCATATTGTCTGGCTAATTTGAATTGCTCTTTGAGCAAACGCTGCTGTTTGTCGAAGTCAGGATTTTCCATATATAAATCCAGCCCGGTTTCACCCATTGCCACTAGCCGCTCATGACCCGCAGCCAAATATTCAGCAAGGGTGGCTAAAGCAGCATCATCGTGACGATCGATGCAGATAGGATGCAATCCCAGCGCGGCAAACACCTGAGGATAGGCCTCGGCCAAAGCCAAAATCCGCGCAAAGCGATCCGCCTCAACGGCAGGCACAATCAGCTGATGCACTCCCGCTTCGCCAGCAAGTTGCAGGCTTTGCGCCTCGTCACCGGTAAATGGCGGGAAATCAAAATGGCAATGCGTATCAACAAAAACCGGCTTCACAGCTTGTCTCCTTCTCCTTCTATTCCCTTGGCAGCAATGACCGGATCCACCTTGAATGGCGGCTCGGCAACCACGGCGTCGGTGAT
>CAWUIY010000266.1:0-6550 GCA_963922555.1 uncultured Serratia sp.
ACGACGCAAGAAGACCTTGCGCATCTATCCACAGAAGTTCAGCGCCTCCATCGGCTGGAAATTATCGTGAACGATAAACAGATTTACCAGCTTCAGGGCGATTTACTCGATCAAAGAATTTGCCTGATTAACAGCCTGCGGCGAGCGATACGTACCAGTCCGGAATTCATCCGCGAGCATTTCACTCCCCTGCTGGCAGAAGCTTTGAGTCATAATCCCGATTTTGACAACCCGCATTATCACAACCAGTTTCCTCTGTTACTTGAACGTATTTCACAACTGCTAAATCGCGAATTCAGCGTGCGAGACGAGCAATTTCTGCATTTATACCTGCAGTTTTGCCTGTGGCAAGACATTGCCCCCACTCAACTTAGCTTTAGCGATACGCAGCGTGAATGGCTGCATGCCAAACCTGAGTTTACCGCTGCAGAATTCATCGCCTGTAAACTACAAACGCTGTGCGCCAATAATATTGCCGAGTGCGAAAAAGATTTCATTGCCCTGCTGCTAACGTTAATCAAAAACTACAGCTATGAAAGCTCGGGCACCCCGGAAGATGAAAAACTGATGAAGCAGATTGAGGAGCTGGTTGCCAATTTTCAGGACGTCTCCGGCATGACGTTCAGCAGTTATGAAGGGTTAATTAGCCAGCTTTTTGCCCATCTGGGGCCAGCCCTGGAACGCTGCCGGTTTGATATCCCCGTTGATAGCCAGATGCAGGATGAAGTCAATCGCATGTACCCGCGTTTGATGCGCACGACTCGCGACGCGCTACAGGATTTTAAGCGGGCCTACGATGTCGAGTTTTCACCGGAAGAGGTGGGGCTTGTGGCGGTTATTTTTGGTGCCTGGTTAATGCAAGGCAACGCATTACAGGAAAAGCAGATCTTATTGCTTACCGATACTAATCCCGAACTCGAAGAAGCAGTAGAACACCACATTCGTGAAGCAACATTAATGCCTCTGAACATTAAATATCAGACGCTGGAGGAGTTTTATAACCACGGTGCGCCGAGTGGGGTAGCGATGATTGTCACTCCCTATGCGACATTAACAACGGATGCGGATCCGCTGATTATATTCACCCAGCTTCCATTGACTAAAGAAGAAAGAAAAAGAATTCGCTCATTACTCGAAGCACATTGACCTGATGATTTATTGAATGGTCAGGCACAATATTTATGGTGAATACGCGCTCTAACCCGATCAAAATAGTGAGAGAGTCAGGGTCTTTTTGGGGTATTTAATTGTAAAAATCACCCAACACACCGAGTCAATCTCAAAGCAAAAAACCACGTCCTGGGACGTGGTTTTTGTCTAATGCAGCTTACTAAAGTCAGCTACAGATTATGAATATTACGCGTACACAGGGTGACGGGCGCAGATATCCAGAACTTTTTGCTTAACGCGTTCGATAGTTGCTTCGTCGTTGATGTTATCGAGCACATCGCAGATCCAGCCAGCCAGTTCACGTACGTCAGCTTCTTTAAAGCCACGACGAGTCACAGCCGGAGTACCGATACGAATACCAGAAGTCACGAACGGGCTCTTAGGATCGTTTGGTACGCTGTTTTTGTTAACGGTAATGTTAGCGCGACCCAGTGCGGCGTCTGCTTCTTTACCGGTCAGGCCTTTATCAACCAGATCCAGCAGGAACAGGTGGTTGTGAGTGCCGCCAGAAACGACGTTGTAACCACGCTCCAGAACCACTTCAACCATGGCTTTCGCGTTTTTAGCAACCTGCTCCTGATAAGTTTTGAACTCAGGCTCCATGGCTTCTTTGAAGGCAATCGCTTTACCGGCGATGACGTGCATCAATGGACCACCCTGACCACCCGGGAACACCGCGGAGTTCAGTTTTTTGTACAGCTCTTCGTCGCCGCCCTTAGCCAGGATCAGGCCACCGCGTGGACCGGCCAGCGTTTTGTGCGTCGTGCTGGTCACGATGTGGGCGTGTGGAACCGGCGTAGGGTAAACGCCTGCTGCAACCAGACCCGCAACGTGAGCCATGTCTACAAAGAACCATGCGCCGATGCTGTCAGCGATTTCACGCATTTTTGCCCAGTCAACAACGCCAGAGAATGCAGAGAAGCCGCCGATGATCATTTTTGGCTTGTGTTTTTCAGCCTGACGAGCCAAATCTTCGTAATCGATTTTGCCAGTTTCGTCGATGCCGTAAGGAACGACGTTATACAGTTTGCCGGACAGGTTAACCGGAGAACCGTGAGTCAGGTGACCGCCGTGTGCCAGGTTCATACCCAGAATGGTATCGCCCGGTTGCAGCAGTGCAGTGTAAACCGCGAAGTTAGCCTGTGAGCCAGAGTGTGGTTGAACGTTTGCGTAATCAGCACCAAACAACTCTTTTGCACGGTCGATAGCCAATTGCTCAACGATGTCAACGTATTCGCAGCCGCCGTAGTAACGCTTGCCCGGATAGCCTTCGGCATATTTGTTAGTCAGTTGAGAACCCTGAGCCTGCATAACGCGTGGGCTAGTGTAGTTTTCTGACGCAATCAGCTCGATATGCTCTTCCTGACGTACGACTTCCTGCTCCATTGCACGCCATAGCTCGGCATCATAATCGGCAATGTTCATTTCACGCTTTAACATCTGCATCTCCTGACTCGACAAACTTAAATAAACGCCCCTGATGGGTTCTGGGGCACAGTGTAAACTGTTTCCCCCCCATTGGCATAGTCTCAGTCGCAGGTTTTTAAGCAAACGATTGGCTTCCCGTGGCACAAGGCTTTGATCTGATATAGACAAAGCCATTTCAAACGAGTTTTCTTCATTCTTGAATGCAAATATTTCAGCTTTGTGAGCTATCGCGCAACTGACAGCAATGCGTTGCAGAAAATTGGCAAAGAGGGTTTTAAGGCAAATTGTGGGCTGAGGTAAAGAGAGAATGACAGGTAAAGCGGAGACGGGCCGGAAGATTCCAGCCCGCAAAGAGCGCTTAAATAGCCTCTTCGTCCTCTTCGCCGGTACGAATACGCACAACGCGAGCTACGTCAAAGACGAAGATCTTGCCGTCGCCGATTTTGCCGGTCTGCGCGGTGGTCATGATAGTTTCAACGCAGGTATCGACGATATCGTCAGCAACGACGATCTCGATTTTCACTTTTGGCAGGAAATCGACCATGTACTCCGCACCACGATACAGTTCAGTGTGGCCTTTCTGGCGGCCAAAGCCTTTAACCTCAGTCACGGTCATCCCGGTAATACCCACTTCAGCCAGCGCTTCACGGACGTCATCCAGCTTGAAAGGTTTAATAATCGCGTCAATCTTTTTCATGGCAGGCCCTTTTATCGTCTATTTGCCGGTGCTTTTTTATCCACGGCGGCAAGATTTAATTTTTAGCTTTGAGGTGCCAGGAGCACCGGCAGGCGCATAAAGTATCATATCCTCTGCCCCCATAAAATCTAAGCGGGGCCAGGAAGTCATATTTAAGACTCTTTAAAGTCATTGGCTTCGAGTTCGTGCCTTGAAAGCAGCTTATAGAACTCGGTTCGATTACGCCCGGCTATTCTTGCCGCTTGCGTTACATTGCCACGTGTAATTTGCAAAAGTTTGCGTAAATAGTGCAATTCAAAGGTATTTCGCGCCTCGACGAAGGTCGGTAACGCGGTATTTTCGCCTTCCAGCGCTTGTTCAACCAGCGCCTCGCTAATTACCGGTGCAGAGGTCAGCGCGACGCACTGCTCAATCACGTTTACCAACTGACGCACGTTGCCCGGCCAACTGGCAGCCATCAGGCGTTTCATCGCATCGGTTGAAAAACTGCGGACAAACGGCTTGTGGCGAATAGCCGCTTCGCGCAAGAGATGATTGGCCAGCAGGGGGATATCCTCGGCTCGCTCGTGCAATGCGGGCAGTTTAAGGTTCACAACATTTAGCCGATAAAACAAATCCTCGCGAAACTCGCCCTTTTCCATGGCCTTGGGCAAATCACGGTGGGTTGCTGAAATAATCCGCACATTGACATCAATATCGTGATTACTGCCCAGTGGGCGCACTTTGCGCTCCTGTAACACACGCAGCAATTTTACCTGCAATGACAATGGCATATCGCCAATTTCATCCAAAAAAAGCGTCCCACCGTCGGCCGCCTGAAACAGCCCTTCTCGACTGCTTACCGCGCCGGTAAAGGATCCTTTGGCATGTCCGAAAAGTTCCGATTCCAGCAATTGCTCTGGAAGCGCGCCGCAGTTGATGGCAATAAATGCCTTCTTGCCGCGAGGGCTGGTGCGGTGAATCGCCTGAGCAAGCACTTCTTTACCCGTGCCGCTTTGGCCGTTAATCAGCAGGCTAACGTCTGACTGCGCAACCATTTTCGCCTGTTCCAGCAGGCGCAGCATAACCGGGCTGCGAGTGACTATCTGTTCACGCCAGCTGTCGTCGCCTGCAGGAGCTGACTGGGCCAGCGCCTCATCGATGGCTTTGTATAACGCGTCTCGGTCAACCGGCTTGGTGAGAAATCCAAACACGCCTTGCTGGGTGGCCGCGACGGCATCAGGAATGGAGCCGTGGGCGGTCAGAATAATCACCGGCATGCCAGGTTGATGCTTCTGAATTTCGGCGAACAGCGCCATGCCGTCCATTTCGTCCATCCGCAAGTCACTGAGCACTAGATCGATACGCTCTCGGCGCAACAGTTTCAGCGCCTCTTCGCCGCTCGACGCAGTGCTGACCTGAAATCCTTCGCTCGTAAGGCGCATACCCAGCAACTTTAGCAGGCTAGGATCGTCATCCACCAGCAACAGGCTGGCATTTCTCCGTGCGCTCATGTTTCTCCCGTCGCTCAAATCTTTATCATCTTATTGGGACTGGCCCGTCTTTGCCGGCACGTAAGTATCTTTAGTTTGCACATCAGAACCTGAAACACCTCGCCCGGAACCGGAGGCACTGCCGTCACTGTCAGGCAGTTCGCTTTGCAGCTGTTTGCGCGATGACAGCTGGCGCTCGATGTCTGTCAGGTTTTCAAGCTTACGCCGAGTATCGTCAAGGCTCGCCTGCAAGACTTTCTGCTGATTGTTCATATCCTCTATTCTGGCTTCATTAGAGGATTGCTGGCGCGCGTTGCGGGCTTTTTCATCTTCGAAAGCAATCTGCAACGATTGCCGCTCGCGCCAGAGCTGCACCAGAGGGCGGATCTCACCTGGCATCTGGGCGCGATACTGACTCACGTTATCAAACAACGCTCTGCGCTGGGTGAGGTCCGGTTCGGCCCCCGCCGCTAAAATGCTTTGTTTAAAGATATTAGCCCATCCTGAAGCAGGAATAAGCGCCGCCTGATAATTTGCCTGCGCGGTGCTCATGCGATCGGAGCAATCCATCGCACGTAGCCAGTACAACGAGTTGCCAAGCGTGGCGCTGTCGTCCAGTGCCCACAGTGTTTCGCAAGGCGCCATACGGAAATCGATAACCTTGCTATCTGGAATAACGTCTTCAACCGGTTGGTAATTTTCGTGGCTATGGTGACGTGCACAGCCGCTCAGCAACAGCAGAATCGGTGTTAAAATCGTCGATGTGAGCAGCAGTTTTAATCTTGTCTGCATGTTTGATTATACTCGGCTAAGTTTTCCCGGCGCGGGTGGGGAGTTCAATGCGGAAACAGACGTCGGCATAATCGACATCGACCAGTTTCAACTCCCCTTCCATCCGCTTGATACAGTCATTGGCGATACTCAGCCCCAACCCGCTGCCTTTCACGGCACCTTTACGCAGTTGGCTCCCCTGAAAGAAGGGTTCAAAAATCATCGCTTGTTCGGCAGCAGGGATCGGCATGCCGCTATTGGCGACATCAATATAGGTTTTCGCCCCATCCTGCCAGCTATGCAGCCAAATGTTACCGGATTCGGCCCCATAGTGCACCGCATTGGAATAGAGATTATCCAATACTCGCACTAATAAAACAGATTCGGCCCAGCATAGCTCGGCATCGGTCTTGATTTCCGTGTGGATCATCTTGCTGCGCGCGGTGAGGCTGTGCGCCGCCGTTATGCTGTTGAAGATTTCGGGCAGACTGACCTGCTCTTTGTCGGTCGGGACATCAGCCAGACGGCGATTATAATCCAGTAATTGTTCAATCAGCGTTTGCAGATGGCGGCTGCTGGTATTGAGGATAGCAACCACCTCCTGCTGGTCGGCAGTTAACGGACCGGCAACCTCGTCACGAAGCAGTTCAGTCCCTTCACGCATGCTGGCCAGCGGCGTTTTTAATTCGTGGGAGATATGGCGCAGGAATTCGTGGCGTTGAGACTCAAACCAGGCCAGACGCTCACTCAGCCAATGGATGCGTTTTGCCAACGCGCGAATTTCCCGCGGCCCGCGAAATCTGGCGACACTCCCCGGTGAACGCCCTTCGCCAAGCAGGTTAATCATCTTCTCGACGCCTTTGACCGGCCCGATAATCATGCGGGTAAACAGCAGCACCAACATCCCGCTCAGCAGGAAGAGCACCAACGCCTGCCAGCCGAAGAATTTACCTCGTGCGGCAATAGCGTGCTGCAGCTTTTGACCACGTGAATAGATCACTTCACGGGTGGC
>CAWUIY010000267.1:0-6525 GCA_963922555.1 uncultured Serratia sp.
CACTGCGATAAAACCGCTGAACCCCTTTTTCTATTAGCAAAATACAGAAAGTCTCATGCACATGGCGTGAAAAACACTGCTCACGATAAGAAGCATGCAGCATTTCAAGGCCATTAAATTCTGCCAATTGATAAAATCTTGCCTGTTCTTGCATTAAAAATTCACTGTTTCAAAAGGAATTATCGAGATAAAGAAAACCCTTATAGCTATTCCTAAACGAAAAATCTTGAACGAAATTGCTGCCTATCAATCTTTTTTTATTTCTGACGCCGCTGAATAACGCAGCCCATCAATCAGTAAATTCACCATACTCAGTGAATGCGATGCCCCCTGATTTGCTGCAATAACGGACAGTGAGCCAATAGCACTCAGCAGATCGTAAGCTGCAATATCATCGCGTATTTTTCCTGTGGCAGCAGCAGCGGCAAGCAGCCCGGTTAGCGCCGGTTCAAAATTGGCGCGAAAGTAGTCCGGCAATGCGTCAAAAGCAGGATCGCCCGAGTGAAGCGCTGCCGCCAGCCCCTTTTTAGTCGCTAGAAAACGTGTGTAACGCTGCAACCAACGGACCAAAGCCTCAACCGCAGGAAACTCGTTAGACAACTTTTCGGCCTCGGCCGCGCAGGCATCGACCTCGAGGCAAAAGACACCGGTCACTAAATCAGAACGTTTTGGGAAACGCCGATACAACGTACCAATCCCGACTCCAGCCTTGGCAGCAATGGTTCTTACTGGCGCATCAACACCGTTTTCCGCAAACACTTCTTTAGCGGCCAACAAAATGGCGTCCTCATTGCGCAGGGCATCTGCACGCACCTGCCGTTTGGGAATCATCCCCTCTTCCTTCATTTTCACTCCCCGTGATGGCCATTTTTGACGAGCAAAACTCACTGCCGATGACAAGCACAGTTGCTAAGCGGACCATTGTTCCGTATATTATTTTAAACGGAACAATGATCCACATCATTAAGGATCGCTGTTCCGTTTAATGATTTTACATGCCAGAAGCTTACGGTGCCAATCATCCACTTAAGGAGTCTGCAATGAATAACTTAATCGATAAAGCTCGTCTTATTCCTGTTATTGAGAGCGTGCAAACGATTTCAATTAGCCCGGTTTTGCTTACTATGCCTAATCGGAATAGACCGTTGGAAATGCGCATTACTGCGCCTTTAAAAGGCAATAATCTTCCGGTGGTCCTGCTTTCACACGGGCATGGGCCATCGCTTTATTTACCTTCAAAAGACGGTTACGGCCCATTAGCAAACTTTTATGCCGAGCACGGCTTTGTGGTGATTCAACCGAGCCATGCAAATTCCAAGGTAGCTGGATTACCCGCCGATGCCCGTGGTGCTCCGCTCTTTTGGCGCGAGCGCGTTGAGGAGATGAAATACATTGTCGCCAAACTCGCGGAGATTGAGGCGGGTATTCCCGCTATCGCCGGGCGGCTGGATCACAGCAAGCTGGCGGCTGTAGGACATTCTTTAGGTGGCCAGACCGTGGGTATGTTATTGGGTGCGAGGCTGACCGACCCGAATGACGCCGCGGCCACTGAGGTTAGTCTGATTGAACCGGCGATTAAAGTCGGCGTGTTATTAGCCGCACCGGGCAAAGGTGGCAACGATCTCAGCCCCTTGGCTCGTGAACGTTTTTCGGCGCTCAATCCCGACTTTTCAAGCATGACGACGCCTTGTCTGGTAGTCGCGGGTGAAAATGATGTCTCGCCCCATCTCACCGTGCGCGGCGCTGACTGGCATGCGGATCCCTATTTTTGCAGCCCGGGTGGAGAGTTTTTGCTGACGCTAACGGGTGCAAAACACGGACTTGGCGGAATTTCAGGCTATGACGCTAAAGAAGCCGACGACGAAGATCCCGATCGTTTAGCTGCAACACAACGGCTGACCTGGGCATATTTGCATTCTGCGCTCAATCAGAGTTCCACCGCCTGGCAAAAAGCTTGTCATGCGTTGGCATTTGAGGCCAGCAGCCTGGGAATTATAGTAAGCAAATAGGCTTTTCAAACTCTTTGTAGCAAAGAGAAATATCGAAATATCAGGAGACGATGGATTCCAGAAATTTACGGACCTTGTACATGACTTTACAAACAGATCCGTAAAGTGAGCGCTCCTTGCAAATGATGTGTATTTCTGCAAAAGCCTCGAAAGGATAAATGTTTAATGATTGATTTAGCTGACGCCACCAAACGTTCACTGGATAAAACCGACTTTCGCATCAGGTTGAATCTAATTAATGAACTTCGTCAGTTTCCAAATCAATCGAGCCAGGACCTCCTCGAAAGCATGCTACTCAATGATTTTGTGTTTTCTGTGCGGCTTGCCGCCTGGCAAGCCCTTGATGACAGAGGCATTGAACATAAAAAACCGCAAATTATGCGCGACCGTCGTTTTATGGAAATACTTGGCAAGTTTAAACACCAGCTGATCCGCATGGGCGCATGGTGCGATAGCTGGTCATTTTTAAATATACGGTCCTGATTTTCGAAAGTCAGCCAGTTCCAAACGGGGATTTAAACCAAATTCTGAACCCGTTATTTCCTGAAAACATTCCACTGTTGTATTGCCGTTAATTTGTGCTAATTTCCTGACAATATCTTGCTGAACAATAATCGTTTAGACTGAATTATGACTGAGAAAAAAGTGCAATTTAAAGGATAAAATATGCAGCTCGCTTCCCCAAGGCTCCTTCTTCGCTCGGTCAAAAACCACGATCTTGCTGACCTGTTCAGGATTTATGGCGACCCTGCGACTAACCAATTTAATCCCGCAGGTCCTTACCCGGATGAACACTATTCCGAATTAGTTTTAAGCCGCTGGCTTGATCATTGGCATAGACACGGTTTTGGTCATTGGGCAATTACCCTTATTGATAATCCCGATAATGTCATTGGTTTTGGCGGGCTAAGCATTCGCGAATACAAAAACCTGACCATTAATAATTTGGGTTATCGCTTTGAAACTCAGGTTTGGGGCAAAGGTTTAGCCACCGAGTTCTCACGCCGGGCGATTCAATTTGGATTTGAAGATTTAAAGCTGAAAAACATTGCGGCAACAGTGAGAGAGAATCATCTTGCTTCCCAAGCTGTGCTGCTCAAATCGGGGCTATATCCTGCTGGAAAAATCAATGACGTGCCCGGTGTACCGGCCAGTTTGATGTTTAAAATCACCTCAGATGAATATTATCATCAGCTTAGAAACTCAAAATGAGTGATCAATATATGGACGAAAATCGCCGGGTACTGGGCGTTTCAGGGAGTTTACGCCAAAGTTCGCTAAACAGCCTATTTTTACGCGCGATGCAGTTAACCACCCCGCCAACCATAAATTTTGAAATTTATACTCGGTTGGATACCCTTCCACTTTTTAATCCCGATAACGAAAACCAAGATATTCCGACAGTACATCACTGGCAATCTGCGCTGGCAAATGCAGACCTCATTCTTTTGGCCAGTCCAGAATATGCACAAGGGGTCAGTGGGATAATGAAAAATGCGCTGGATTGGATAGTGGGCAGCGGTGAATTAACCGATAAACTGGTGGCGTTTCCTAATATCTCTGTGCGCGCATCAATGGCGCAATCTCAATTGGCAGACACTTTGCAGTTAATGGGCGCAAATATATTGGATCAGTGCAGTCCGAAGGCCAGCCTCATAGCCCCTTATGTTCTCCCCGATGCCAACGAATACATGCTGATCGAGCATCCTGAAATTGGCCCTCGACTTAAAGCACTGTGGGACAACATTGAAAAAGCGCTAAGCTAAATTTCAACACTCTGCCATTTGGGGTAAATGACAAACCGGGCATGCTGATATTCGCAATACCCGGATTAATATTATGCGTCTACCGACGAACCCAGGTGCAGCACCGTCGCTGGCCCGGCCCGAAATGTTGGATTGTGTTTGCTGGCTGCGGCCATGTGCGCGCTCGCTGCATGGGCTTCCAGTGCTGCTTTTGAAGCCCAGCGCTCGAGCAACACAAACTGATCGGGTTGACCATCAACCGGATGCAAATCGTATTGAATGCACCCTTCTTCGTCTCTTACTAACGGTGCCAATTTCTCAAAAGCATCTATCTGCTCTTGTCCACGCCCTGCCTGAGTAGAAATCAAAACGACAAGCTTCACTTCATTCAACATAAAATTGCTCCATTATGAGGGGTTAAAAGGGAATTTTTTCAGAACTTACTCAATTCGGTCTTGGCTGCGGCAACGATCCATTCTCTGAACTTTCTCCCAAGCCGTGTTAAAAGCGCCGATTCGTCATAGACCAGAAAATAACCGGTTACGGCTTTTGCCGGGGTAGAAATAAGCTTGATAAGTCGCCCTTCCGCCAGCTCCTGCTCAATTAACGAACCGCGGATCAGGGCGATACCTTTTGCTGCCAATACGGCTTCAATTACGCCATTTGAATTAACAAATACCGGGCCTCGTTGTGTATCGGCATCCTTAATTCCCATCGCTTCAAACCAGAGTTGCCAGTCAAGACGGTGCTCATCATGCAAAAGGGTATATTCAAGCACATCCTGGGGAGTATGAATGCCGGTATGTAAAGGAATCAGTTTTGGACTGCACACTACGCAATAGCGGTCGTTTAGCAATAACTCTGACTCTAGCCTTGGAAATTTACCCCGCCCGTGCCGGACAGCAAAATCTACGCCTTCTGATAACAGATCCACTGCGCGATTTGTGGTATTAATTTGCACCTCGACGCCTGGATTTAGTCGCTCAAATTCAGGAAGTCGTGGAAGAAACCATTGTGTTGCAAAGCCACTGGTGCAACTGATGGTCAGCTTGTTATTACTTTGCTCATCCTGCAACCTTTGAGTTGCTTCGGCTATTTGCAGGAACGCTGGCCGAATAGCGCTAAGATATATCCGCCCCTGAGGGGTCAACTCTAAATAGCGTGGCCCACGCACAAATAAACGCACGTGCATAAGATCTTCTAGTTTGGAAATCTGCTGGCTAATGGCTCCTGGCGTGACATACAACTCCTCTGCGGCTTTTTTCATGCTCATATGCCTGGCTACGGCCTCAAAAAACATAAGCGCATGTAAGGGAGGAAGTTTCATAACCGCTCGTTTTTGAGTTTAGTTAATCTTAACTGTAGGCCAATTACTGGTTTGTTATCAAGAGTATTTCTGTTTTAAAGTCGCTGCATTAAAATTCGTCATCTTTTATCTTAACGTCGCAGGAAACGTGAACTCCATGAAAACAGCAGATTATGCAAGATTGATACTTTTGGCCGCCATATGGGGTGCAAGCTTCCTGTTTATGCGTATTGCAGCCCCCGCTTTAGGGGCAATTAATACTGCATTTTTCAGGGTGCTTTTTGGGTTTATCGGCCTCGGATGCATCTTGTTTGTCACGCGTACCAAAATAACCTTTCAGGGAAAGGTCGTGGCCTCATTGCTATTAGGGGTGATTAACTCAGGTATTCCATTCCTGATGTACAGTTTCGCAGCCCGGTTATTACCCGCTGGATATTCAGCAATCCTCAATGCGACGACACCATTAATGGGGGCGCTAATAGGATTTTGCGTATTCGGAGAAAAACTCAGTGTAAAAAAATGGGCCGGTGTAGTTATTGGGTTACTGGGCATTGTGCTGATCACCGCTACCGATCAAATCAGTTCGCTTAATGAGGCAATCTGGGGAATAGTCGCCTGTCTGATCGCGACGAGCTGCTATGGGGTAGCAGGTTATCTTGCCAGACGTTGGATTGCTGAAAAAGGAGGGTTAGAACCCAAAATAGTCGCCTTTGGAAGCCAAATGGGCGCATCTTTATTTCTGCTGCCGTTCTTCGGATATTCGCTGGCTTTTAATCCGGTGGCGCAATGGTCGATGACTGAAGTCTGGGCCAGCCTTTTAGCCTTGGGTTTTGTCTGCACCGCATTGGCTTATATTCTTTATTTCAAACTTCTGAATGATATTGGTCCGCTACGCACTCTATCCGTCACTTTTTTAATTCCTCCATTTGGCATTCTCTGGAGTTACATCGTACTGGGCGAGCAGTTGAATAATACTTTTTACTATGGTGGCGCGATTGTCGCCATTGCCATTTGGCTAATTGTCAGCCCGCCGAAAAAACGCGCGTTGAAAGCGACTACAAGCTAGAGTTCTGGCAACAGGCTTATCACGCAACCCTCAAGAAGTAGAAAATAGGGTTGCGCTGATAAGATCAGGATTACTTATAATTCAATCGGTTGCCACTTAAATTGACTATCTTGTTCTGTGATATAACCCACTGAACTCCCGCCAAAATGTGAGCTGAAATACAGCGTATGGCTTCCGGCGACCTGCTCTAAAATCGCCTTGCGCGTTTCTATAGCCAGGGGCTTATCAACACAAAATACGGAAACCAGATCGGGTTGGGAGATCTGCGGGAGGCTATGAATAACATCGCCAGCAAACAGGCCGTTTTCTCCGTCAACACTCAAATGAATCGACATATGCCCGTCACAGTGGCCTGGCGTGGAAATGTATTCGAATTTACCGTCGACCGTGCCACCTTCG
>CAWUIY010000268.1:0-6516 GCA_963922555.1 uncultured Serratia sp.
GCCCTGTTAGCGGCAATTACCTATTTCGGTAAATGGAAATATCTGTGGTCAGAGTGGATTACCTCTGTTGACCATAAAAAACTGGGTATCATGTACATCATCCTTGCGATTGTCATGCTTATCCGCGGCTTTGCCGATGCCATTATGATGCGTACCCAACAGGTTATGGCATCCGCTGGCAGTCCCGGCTTCCTGCCACCGCACCACTACGACCAGATCTTCACCGCGCACGGCGTCATCATGATCTTCTTCATGGCGATGCCTTTCGTAATCGGTCTGATGAACGTGGTTGTACCGCTACAAATCGGTGCGCGTGACGTTGCCTTCCCGTTCCTGAACAACATCAGCTTCTGGTTCACCGCCGTGGCCGTGGTGCTGATCAACATCTCTCTGGGTGTTGGTGAGTTCGCGCGTACCGGTTGGCTGGCCTATCCGCCGTTGTCAGAAAAGCTGTATAGCCCTGATACGTGGGTTGATTATTTTATATGGAGCCTAAAGATATCCGGTATAGGTACGTTGCTGACAGGTGTTAACTTCTTCACAACGATTCTGAAGATGCGTGCTCCTGGCATGCCGCTGATGAAAATGCCGGTATTTACCTGGGCTGCGCTGTGTACCAACATCCTGATCATTATTTCGTTCCCGATCCTGACTGTTACCATTGCACTGCTGACTCTTGACCGCTATCTGGGCACCCATTTCTTCACCAATGATATGGGCGGCAACATGATGATGTACATCAACCTGATTTGGGCCTGGGGCCATCCGGAAGTGTACATTCTGATCCTGCCAGTGTTCGGTGTGTTCTCTGAAGTTACCGCAACCTTCTCCAAGAAACGCCTGTTTGGTTACACCTCACTGGTATGGGCAACTATCGCCATTACCGTGCTGGCGTTTATTGTTTGGCTGCACCACTTCTTCACCATGGGTTCAGGCGCTAACGTCAATGCCTTCTTCGGCATCATGACGATGATCATTTCTATCCCTACCGGGGTAAAAATCTTCAACTGGCTGTTCACCATGTATCAGGGTCGCATTACCCTGAACGCAGCAATGCTGTGGACCATCGGCTTCATCATCACCTTCTCTGTTGGTGGTATGACCGGCGTTCTGCTGGCGGTTCCAGGCGCTGACTTCGTGCTGCACAACAGCCTGTTCCTGATTGCCCACTTCCATAACGTTATTATCGGTGGTGTGGTATTTGGTTGCTTCGCTGGTCTGACTTACTGGTTCCCTAAATCATTCGGCTTCACGCTGAACGAAAAATGGGGCGTGCGTGCATTCTGGTTCTGGATCATCGGCTTCTTCGTTGCATTTATGCCGCTGTATGCTCTGGGCTTTATGGGTATGACTCGTCGTATCAGCCAGAACATTGACCCGCAGTTCCATACCCTGCTGTGTGTGGCCGCGTTCGGTGCATTCCTGATTGCCTGCGGTATCGCGTGTATCTTCATCATGTTCTTCGTATCCGTACGTGACCGTGAGAAGAATCGCGACCTGACCGGTGACCCATGGGGCGCTCGTACTCTGGAGTGGTCAACTTCTTCTCCTCCTCCGTTCTACAACTTTGCCATCGTGCCACATATCCACGACCGCGATGAGTTCTGGGACATGAAAGAGAAAGGTACCGCTTACAAGAAACCAGCTAAATATGAAAAAATTCATATGCCTAAGAACAGCGGTGCAGGCTTTGTTATCGCAGTGTTCAGTCTGGTAGCTGGTTTTGCAGCAATCTGGGACATCTGGTGGTTGGCTATCGTGAGCTTCCTGGGCCTGGTCATTACCTGGCTGTGGAAAAGCTTCGATGAAGATGTTGACTACTACGTCTCAGTTGAAGAAGTCGAGCGTATCGAAAACCAACATTATGAAAATATCAGCAAAGCGGGTGTGAAACATGGCAATTGATTCCCTGAATCCCCATAGCGCGGTCCATGAAGAAGATCATGGTCACCACGACGCGGGTGAGACCAAAGTCTTTGGCTTCTGGATTTACCTGATGAGCGACTGCGTATTGTTTGCAAGCCTGTTTGCAACCTACGCAGTATTAATGCACGGGACCGCTGGCGGTCCCTCAGGTAAAGATATCTTTGACCTGAAATTTGTACTGGTTGAAACCTTCTGCCTGCTGTTTAGTTCTATTACTTACGGCTTTGCCATGCTGAACATGAGCAAAGGTAACGCAGGCGCTGTTAAAGGCTGGCTGTTTGTTACCTTCCTGTTTGGTCTTGGATTTATCGGCATGGAGCTTACTGAGTTCCATCACCTGATCACTGAAGGTTTTGGTCCTGACCGCAGCGGCTTCCTGTCTGCATTCTTTGCACTGGTTGCCACCCACGGTCTGCACGTAACCGTCGGTCTGATTTGGATCATCACTATGATTGTTCAAGTGAGCCGTCGCGGTTTAAGCTCCGTTAACCAAACGCGTCTGATGTGTCTGAGCCTGTTCTGGCACTTCCTGGACGTAGTCTGGATTTGTGTATTCACCGTTGTTTATCTGATGGGAGTATTAGCATGAGTCATTCAGCCACTTCCCACGGCGGTGCAAGCCACGGTAGCGTTAAGTCATACATGATTGGCTTCGTTCTATCGATTATCCTGACGGTTATCCCGTTTGCGATGGTGATGAGCAACACGGCATCACACTCGTTAATCCTGGGCACGGTAATTGCTTCAGCGGTAATCCAGATCGTTGTTCATCTGGTGTATTTCCTGCACATGAATACATCATCGGAAGGACGCTGGAACCTGATTGCGTTCCTGTTCACCGCTGTGATTATCTTTATCGTTGTTGTGGGCTCACTGTGGATTATGTATAACCTCAACCTCAATATGATGGTCAGTTAAAAGCCGAGCTGCATGTGATGATTAAGAAATACCTGCAAGTAACTAAGCCAGGAATTATTTTCGGTAATTTAATTTCTGTCGTCGGGGGATTCCTCCTTGCTTCTAAAGGAAGCATTGATTTCCCTCTCTTTCTCGCTGCATTTGTTGGCGTCTCGTTGGTGGTTGCATCGGGCTGTGTGTTTAACAACTACATAGACCGTGACATCGACAAGGTAATGGAAAGAACGAAGAACCGAGTTCTGGTAAAAGGACTTATACCGCCGAAAACCACCCTGGTTTACGCTACTATCCTGGGTATTTTAGGCTTTGCACTGCTGTACGTTGGCGCTAACCCGTTGTCTATGTGGTTAGCGGTAATGGGCTTTGTGGTTTATGTCGGGATTTATAGCCTGTACATGAAACGCCACTCGGTCTACGGCACGCTGATTGGTAGCTTATCCGGCGCTGCGCCGCCGGTTATTGGATACTGTGCCGTAAGCGGCCAGTTCGATACCGGCGCGTTGATCCTGTTACTGATCTTCAGCCTGTGGCAGATGCCGCATTCTTATGCGATTGCTATCTTCCGCTTTAAAGATTATCAGGCAGCTAATATTCCGGTTCTGCCGGTTGTTAAAGGTGTGGCAGTAGCCAAGCATCATATTACGGTCTGGATCCTGGCCTTTATGATTGCCACCCTGATGCTAACTCTGAGCGGTTACGCAGGTTACAAATACCTGATCGTGGCAGCAGCAGTCAGCGTTTGGTGGCTGGGCATGGCGCTGCGCGGATACAAAACGGAAAATGACATCGTTTGGGCAAGAAAACTGTTCGTTTTCTCCATCGTTGCCATCACTTCGTTGAGTGTAATGATGTCTATCGACTTTAACGCCGCAGCACCGAATAGCTTATTGACCTACGTTTGGTAAGCCATTGAGTTAAAGGTTAAATGGCCGGTATCGCTACCGGCCATTTTTTTTGGCTTTTCGACCATTCTCTTGCCTGAAGCTCTTGCAGAGCAAAATTTTTTCGTCAATCTTGAGAAATCTGAAATATCTGCTAAACATCCAGCGATTTACCTGCGCATAAAGAAGACACTACAATGTCGCTGTTTGTAATTTTGAGGTAGCAATGAACGATAACCAAATGACTCGGCAGGAAAGTCGGGCGACCTGGGGACTAGGGACAGTATTTTCACTTCGCATGCTCGGCATGTTCATGGTTTTGCCTGTCCTGACCACCTACGGTATGTCTTTATCCGGGGCTAGCGAAACTCTCATCGGTATCGCAATCGGTATTTATGGACTGGCTCAGGCCATCTTCCAGATCCCGTTTGGCCTGCTTTCGGACCGCATGGGCCGCAAGCCACTCATCGTCTTCGGACTGCTAATCTTTACCGCCGGTAGCGTAGTTGCCGCCAGTACAGACTCCATCTGGGGTGTGATTATTGGCCGTGCGCTGCAAGGTTCCGGTGCAATCGCCGCTGCCGTAATGGCGCTGATGTCTGACCTGACCCGCGAGCAGAACCGTACCAAAGCCATGGCTTTCATCGGTATCAGCTTCGGTATCACCTTTGCTATTGCGATGGTTCTGGGTCCGATCATTACTCATGCCTGGGGTCTGCACGCGCTGTTTTGGGCGATTGCAGTACTGACACTGGCTGGCATTGTGATCACCCTGACCGTGGTGCCCTCCCCTGCTACGCATCTGTTGAATCGCGAATCGAGCATGGTTAAAGGCAGCTTCAGTAAAGTGTTGAGCAACAGCAAATTACTGAAACTCAACTTTGGCATCCTGTGCCTGCACATTCTGCTGATGTCGAGCTTTGTGGTGCTGCCGCGAGTGATGGAGAGTGCCGGTTTCCCGCCGAGTGAACACTGGCGCGTTTATCTGGTCACCATGCTGACTTCCTTTGTTGCCGTTATCCCGGTCATTATCTATGCCGAGAAGAAGCGCCATATGAAGCAGGTCTTCATGGGCTGTGTTGCAGTACTGCTGCTGGCCGAGCTGGTGCTGTGGGCTGCTGGCCTGCATTTCTGGGTAATCATTGCCGGTATCCAGCTGTTCTTCCTGGCGTTTAACGTGATGGAAGCGATCCTGCCTTCATTGATCAGTAAAGAATCGCCGGCCGGCTATAAAGGCACGGCCATGGGTCTTTACTCCACCAGCCAGTTTATTGGCGTGGCGATCGGCGGCAGCCTGGGCGGATTCATTTTCGGTCATGCTGGTGCCGGTGCGGTATTCCTGGTCTGTGCCGCCATTGCTGTCATCTGGTTCTTTGTTAGTGCGACCATGTCAGAGCCGCCGTATGTGAGCAGCCTGCGTATCACGCTTTCAGAAGATGTAGCCAAGGATGCGACACTAGAATCTCGTCTCAAATCACAGCCGGGCGTTGCTGACGTGGTGGTGGTTGCGGCAGAGCTAAGTGCGTACGTGAAGGTTGATACCAAACTGACTAACCGTCAGGCGCTTGAGGCGTTTGTGGGTCAGGCCTGATTGAAGGCTTTTGATTTCCTCCCTTTTTGAAATGAGGGAGAACTCAAAAGGGGAGCAGAGACTCAATGATTAAAAATTGAGGCACCTGCTCCCCTTTTTTACTTCCCCCCAGGTCAAACACGGAGTGAAAATATTTTAGTCGCGGAAGTTTTTGAACTGGAACGGTTGTCCCAGATCGCCCCCGCGAACCAGCGCCATTACTGCCTGCAAATCATCACGCGCCTTACCGGTTACGCGCACTTCATCACCCTGGATTTGCGCCTGCACTTTCAGCTTACTGTCTTTAATCAGCTTAACGATCTTTTTGGCAAGCGCGCTTTCGATGCCAGAATGCAGTTTAGCGTCCACGCTGAAGGTTTTACCGCTGTGAACCATATCCTTTGGGATCTCTAGCGCGCCGCCTTCAATATTACGTTTCAGCAGGGCTGCACGCAGGATGTCCAACAGCTGCTCTACCTGAAAATCAGAGACGCTGGCGACTTTGATGCTCTCGTCTTTTTCGTTTAATTCAAAACTGGCTTCAACGTTACGGAAATCCCAACGATTGGCCAAATCACGGGTAGCATTCTCTACCGCGTTGCGAACTTCCTGCATATCAATTTCAGAAACAATATCGAAAGATGGCATTGTCGCTTCTCCCTTAAATTTATTTGTACGTAACTCTTCGATGGCAAACATAATACCGTCTTAGTTGCCCTTTTCCAAAGACAGGCCGTACAAACTGGCGCTTCTGACTGCTTTTAAGACTATTTTAGGCCGAACAGGCGTAATCCGGCGGTCACCGCAGCTGCCGCAATAATCACTACGATAAGTGGTCGCCTGCGCCAGGCAAGAAATGCGGCCACCGCGACGCCCATAAGGCGGGCGTAGCCTGCAAAGCCTTCCCCCTGATAAAACGTGGCGATGGCCGCTACCGCCAGCAACAAAGTGGTCGCCGCATCGGCCAGCAAGGCCGTCGCACTCGGTGAAAGCGTCAAACGACTGCCGAGCTTGAAACCGGCAAAACGTAAGGCATAAGTTCCCAATGCCAGCAGCGCAATACCGGCGATGATCAACGTCTGATGATTCACTTATTCTTTCTCCATATCGCCAACCCTAGTAATGAAAACAGTACCGGCAAGCCCGTTGGTACCCAAGGCACGGCCGCCATCGAGATAAGCATCCCGGTCAGCGCTCGCCGCAGCGTCTGGCGTCGGCGGA
>CAWUIY010000269.1:0-6492 GCA_963922555.1 uncultured Serratia sp.
GTGTGCGCCGCGTCGCCAATCAGCGCCAGACGCTGGGCGGCAAAACTGCGTGCATAACGACCGGTTAACGGGAAGGTCTGACGCTCGCTGATCACTTCACAAACCCCAAGACGAAGGTCAAAAGTACTGGAAAGAATTTTATTGAATTCGGTATCAGACAAGGCGGCAAGGCGCTCGGCTTCTTCCGGCGAAACCGACCAGACAATCGAGGACAAATGCGCATCGGCCAGCGGTAAAAAGGCCAGAATACCTTCACCGTGGAATACCTGCCGTGCCACAGACTGGTGCACTTCGTCGGTGCGGATCGTCGCTACCAGTGCATGATGGCGATAATCCCAGAAGGTCAGAGGAATATCGGCGTGTTGCCGCAGCCACGAGTGAGCACCGTCAGCCCCCACCACCAGACGAGCAGTCAGCATGCGGCCGTCTTCGAGATTGATAAAGGCTTCGTTTTCGCCCCAGGCGACATTTTTCAACTGGGCAGGCGCCAGAAGCTCGACGTCATTCAGCTGCTCGGCGCGCTGCCATAGCGCACGGTGGATCACCTGATTTTCGATAATGTGTCCGAGATGGCTAAAGCCGTACTCGTCACTGCGGAAGGCGATTTTGCCGAAGCTGTCACGATCCCAGACTTCCATCCCCTGATACGGGTTAGCACGCTGGGCGATAATGTTGTCCCATGCGCCAATATGTTGCAGCAGACGCTCGCTGGCGGCGTTGATTGCCGATACGCGAACGCCGGGAATTTCAGGCAATGGAGCCTCATCGGGCTGCCGGTTTTCAAGTACGGCAATACGCAAGCCGCTGCCGCTCAGGCTACAAGCCAGAGCCAGTCCGACCATGCCACCACCGGCAATAACCACATCAAAAGATTGCATAATTTAGTTTATTCCTGTCATTTTTCTGCGGTCAGGCTGGGCCTGCGCAAGCGCCTTCAGCGTTCTGTCCAGCCCAAGGTACGCCGGGTAAATGCATCACGCAGCGGAGGGATTCGCTCCATGGCTATCAGGCCGAGATTACGCCCGGCCACCAGCGGCGTATAGCGATTGGCAAATAAACGCACCAGCCCATCGGTAATGCCGACGGTCGCTCGCTGGTCCGGCTGACGGCGTTGTTGATAGCGGCTTAATATCTGATAACTGCCGATGTCCTGTTGTTGATGCCAGGCATCAGCGAGTGTTTCGCTCAGGGTCATGACATCACGCAGGCCAAGGTTAAAGCCCTGACCGGCGATAGGATGCAGCGTCTGCGCCGCATTGCCGACCAACGCCAGACGATGGCTGACATGCCCGCTGGCGGTAAGTAATTGTAGGGGATAACTGTGGCGCTTGCCGGTTTGCAGCATCTTGCCGAGACGCCAGCCGAAGGCCTGTTGCAACTCAAAGAGAAACGTCTCATCGCTCCAGCCGTTAACTTCGGCCTGCTTCTCAATGGAATGGCACCACACCAGTGAACTGCGCCCTTTCGACATCGGCAGCAATGCCAGCGGACCGTGCTCGGTAAAACGTTCGAATGCGCGTCCACCATGCGGCAAACTGGTAGTGATATTGGAGATCACACCAAACTGCTGATAGCCTTCACGCTGCCAGCGAATGCCGCAGGACTGCGCCAGCGTTGAGTTGGAGCCATCGGCAGCCACGAGCAGGCTGGCCTCAAGCGTTTCGCCATTATCCAGCGTGACGCTGGCTTTATCAGCTTGTCGATCGACCTTGACCACGCGCGCCGGGCAATGCAAATGCACGCCGGGTGCTTTCGACAACAGCGCAAAAAGTCGTTGTCCGGCGTCGTGCAGCTCAATCACCTGCCCCAAAGCCTCAACCCCATAGTGATGGGCGTTTAGATTCACTGAACCTGCATGACCGCGATCGCTGACGTGAATATCGGTGATTGGCGTAGCGCAATTCGCCAGCGCAGACCAGATACCGATAGCGGACAGCTGCTGGCAAGTGCCTTGCGCCAGCGCGATAGCCCGTGCATCAAAGCCGGGATGCGTAAAATCTTCGGGCGAGGAGGCCTCAATCAAGTGTACCGGCAAGCGGCCCTGAGTCAGCGAAGAAACCGCCAACGCCAGAGTTGCACCGGCCATTCCGCCACCGACAATAATCATGCTCATGCTATTTTCTTGCCGCCGCCATCAGTGCTTCGATGTCGTCGGCCTCTTTGACTACGCCACCGGTGAGGATCTCGATACCGGTTTGGGTAATCACAATATCGTCTTCAATACGGATGCCAATGCCGCGATAAGCTTCGGGCACGTCGGCGTCTGGCGCAATATACAGGCCCGGTTCGACGGTCAGAACCATGCCCGGCTCCAGAGTACGGCTGCGTTCAACGGTGCCATAGTTGCCGACATCGTGCACATCCAGTCCTAACCAGTGGGACAAGCCGTGCATAAAGAATTGGCGGTGCGCCTGCTCGGCGATCAGTTCGTCAACGTCACCTTTCATTACGCCGATTTCGACCAACCCTTCCACCATCACACGTACCGCGGCCTCGGTGGCTTCCTGAATGCTGCGACCCGGCCCGAAAATTTCCAGCGCCTTGTATTCCGAGGCCAGCACGATGTCGTAAATCTGGCGCTGTGCCGCGGTAAATTTGCCGCTAACCGGGAAGGTTCGGGTGATATCTCCCGCATAGCTCTGATATTCACAGCCCGCATCAATCAGCACGAGATCGCCGTTACGCAGCTCAGATTCATTCTCGGTGTAATGCAAAATACAGCCGTTTTCGCCGCTGCCGACAATGGTGTTATAAGACGGCGTACGTGCACCGTGGCGGCTGAATTCGTAATGGATCTCGCCTTCCAGGTGATATTCATACATGCCCGCACGGCAGGTTTGCATCGCCCGAGTATGGCCCTTGGCGGTGATTTCCCCGGCGCGGCGCATGACGGCGATTTCCTGTGGCGACTTAATCAGGCGCATTTCGTGCACCCACGGACGCCAGTCGGTAATCGTTGCCGGAGCAGACAAATTCTGGCGGAAGCCCTTACGCAGTTTTTCCATCGCGCGATCGACAATGTTATCGGCGTAGGCGTAGTAACCCTGAGCGTGGTAAACCACATCGAGACCATTTAGCAACAGGTGAAGCTGCTCGTTGATATCATCAAACGGCAGTGCACGACACACGCCCAAACGCGCGGGAGCCGCATCCTGCCCCAGACGACGACCAAACCAAATCTCGGCGGTCAAATCACGCACGCGATTAAAAAGCACCGAATGATTATGATTTTCATCGCTTTTTACCAGCACCAACGCTGCTTCCGGCTCGTTAAAACCGGTCAGATACCAAAAGTCGCTGCTTTGACGATAAGGGTAATCACTGTCGGCATTGCGAGTCGCCTCCGGGGCAGCAAAAATAATTGCCGCACTGCCGGGGGCCATTTTGGCGATTAGTGCCTGACGACGAGCCTCGTATTCCTGCTGATTAATGGTCACTGTAGTCATCACCTGCTCCTGAAATCGGATGTTATCCACGTTAACTGTTTTTATTGTAAGGACTTACGGCTCAACTATCTGAGCAATTAATGCAGGGTTCGCTGATTTTCCGGGGCTGTCGGGTGACTATGACCAAATTCGCCAAAGCACAGAATCGCCGCGACGCGAACGTACTCGACCACTTCTTCAAGTGACTGTGCCAGCATTTCCTGATCTTCGTCATCATCGTAGCCCAGCTGACCAATACTGCGCAGGTCATCAATGGCTTCGCCGACTTCACCTTTCACTTTGGCAAGTTTTGGTTGCATCATGCCCAGTCCCAGCAGGAAATGGTTGACCCAGCCTGCCAGCGCATCGGCTCGCTCGAAAACGCTGGTGTCATCGGAAGGCATCAGCATTTTAAATTCGAAACTGTCGTCTTCAAGCGTGTCGGCGGTGATTTTTCGGAGTTGTTGAAGCATGTCGGCCAACTGGTGGCTGAACGCCATCCCCTCGTTGGTCAGGTCATGCACCATCGTCAGCCAGCTGCCGTCACGGTTGCCACCGCAAAGTAAGCCACTGATAAGCCCGTGCATTTCTGCCGGGGTCAAGGCTACGGACTGCTGTTTCAGGCTTTGATTCAGCGAATCATAGTTTGGATAGGTATTCTCAATAGACATGCGCATTCGCCATCGTTGGCTGGTTAAGTTCGTGTTATGCTACCACCAAGGCAAGTCTCAGTACCAGATTAGCTCGCTATGCTTAACTGCTTAACGGCGTTGCAAATCAGGAGTGAGGTATATATAGTTGCGCCCGCTTTCGATGTCCTGCGCGTTTTGGCAGTGTTTCATTTGGAGGCAGGCGAATAATATGGCAGGAAGGTGGCATGTCTGCACAACCGGTAGATATACAAATTTTTGGTCGCTCATTAAGAGTTAATTGTCCGCCAGAACAACAAGAAGCGTTGAACATGGCTGCCGAGGATCTTAATCAGCGGTTGCAAGATCTAAAAGTTCGCACTAGAGTCACAAATACAGAGCAACTAGTATTTATCGCGGCATTGAATGTCTGTCACGAACTTGCTCAAGAACGCTTGAAAACTCGCGATTATGCCTCCAATATGGAACAGCGTATTCGGATGTTGCAACAAACCATCGAGCAGGCTTTGCTCGAACAAGGACGCATCACAGAACGTGAAGGGGCGCCTTTCGAATAAGTCAAGCTGTTGATATTTATCTCTTTCTATGAGATAGTTAGTCCACAGCAAGAATACAAAATTTCTCTGAGATGTTTGCCAGCGGGCCCGTCCCCTGAGCCGATAATTAGTACCAACAGAATGTGATGATCCGCAATCGGTGCGCATGCTCGGTCCGCCGAGAAGCCTAAAGATTGTGACTGAACGTTCACCTTGAACCATGGGTTCAAGGGTTACAGCCTGCGGCGGCATCTCGGAGATTCCCCTTTCTCTCCAGCAGTAATTTCTCTGGTTTTCTTTATGTCTTTTACAGCTCAACACGCGCTGGTCAGGCAAGCCATTCGTACCGAAGTGCGTCAGCGCAGAAAACAACTTACCCAGCAGCAACAGCAAGTCTTTGCCCTCCAGGCAACCCAACGTATCGCCAGTCATCCAAAAGTTCAGCAGGCCAAAACGCTGTCGGTATTTCTGTCTTTTGACGGCGAACTCGATACCGCGCCGCTGATCGAGCGCCTGTGGCAAGATGGCAAAAAGTTGTGCCTGCCGGTGCTGCATCCCTTCACCGAAGGGCATTTACTGTTTTTAAACTACCGTCCTGATAGCAAACTGGTGCGGAATCGTCTGAATATTCTCGAGCCTGAACTCGACGTGCGCGAGATTTTACCGCTCGACCAGCTGGATATTATTCTGACGCCGCTGGTTGCCTTCGACTCTGCCGGGCAACGACTTGGCATGGGCGGCGGCTTCTACGATCGCACCCTACAGCACTGGCGCGAAAAAGGCCCCTATCCCATCGGCATTGCCCATGACTGCCAGCAGATTGATACGCTGCCGACGGAAGAATGGGATATCCCACTGCCGGAAATCCTTACTCCAGGCCATAGCTGGCGCTGGGAAAGCTAAACGCTGGGATGCAAAAAGGGCCTCGATTGAGGCCCTTTTGTTTTGCTTAACGCTAAGGCTTAAGCAAATTAGTACAGCAGGCGGGCACG
The DNA here is from genome assembly GCA_963922555.1 of uncultured Serratia sp. Taxonomy (GTDB): domain Bacteria; phylum Pseudomonadota; class Gammaproteobacteria; order Enterobacterales; family Enterobacteriaceae; genus Rouxiella. The sequence goes on from CAWUIY010000269.1 coordinate 5,604, forward strand.
AATGGTGCCTGGAATGCCTTTCATCAGCTGCAAAGCGGTATCCACGGCTTCGATGTCAGCTTCAACATCAATCACCACGTAACCCACTTGCGGGCTGGTTTGCAGATACTGAGCGGCGATGTTGATGCCCTGCTCGGCAAAGATTTTGTTGATGCTGGTCAGCACGCCAGGACGGTTTTCGTGGATATGCAGCAAACGGCTGGCTTTTTCGCCGTGCATTGGCAGCGAAGCTTCCGGGAAGTTAACCGCTGACAGGGTTGAACCGTTGTCAGAGTATTTAGCCAGTTTGCCAGCCACTTCCAGACCGATACCTTCCTGCGCTTCCATAGTAGAACCCCCGATGTGCGGGGTCAGGATCACGTTATCAAACTCGCACAGAGGAGAGGTGAACGGATCGCTGTTGGTTGCTGGTTCTTCCGGGAATACGTCGATGGCCGCTCCGGACAGGTGCTTGCTGCGCAGAGCATCACACAGCGCCGGGATATCAATAACCGTGCCGCGTGAGGCGTTAATCAGCAATGAGCCAGGCTTCATTTGCGCCAGCTGCTCTACGCTAATCATGTCTTTGGTATTGGCGGTTTCAGGCACGTGCAGGGTCACGACGTCGCTGGTATTCAGCAATTCATTCAGCGTCGGGATCTGCTGTGCATTGCCTAGCGGCAGCTTGCTTTCGGTATCATAGAAGAAAACGCGCATGCCCAGACCTTCGGCCAGAATACCCAGCTGAGTGCCGATATGGCCGTAACCAATAATACCCAGGCGCTTGCCGCGAGCTTCGTAAGAACCTACCGCCAGCTTGTTCCAGATACCACGGTGAGCTTTGGCGTTGGCAGCAGGGATGCCGCGCATCAGCAGCAGCATTTCACCCAGCACCATTTCTGCCACAGAA
>CAWUIY010000270.1:0-6448 GCA_963922555.1 uncultured Serratia sp.
AAGAATTGAAACATTGACCAGACCAGGCCAGTGGAATCAGTGGCTTAAAGCCGCAGGAATGGATAAAGCAGGCGTTAACGGTATTCGCCGTTACGATCATTTTCACGTTTCATTGCACGCCATGCTGGAGGGGATCGGCGTCGGATTAGGGCCGCTGAATACGCTTTCGCAGGAGGTTGCACGCGGTAATCTGCAACCACTTTTCCCGCAGATTACCGTGGCACCGTGCCAGTATTACGCCCTGACGCCGGTGGGCGTTCAGAAGACCCTGCTCCACCGCGCCTTTGAAGATTGGCTGGTAGCGCAGGGCCAGCAAGGGTTTATGCGCCCTGACCCACCGTTTTAAGTGCGCGTTCTTTTTTCTGTTTTACTTTCCAGAAAATAAACAGCATGACGAACCACACTGGGGAGGCACACAGCGCCGCTAACGTATCGGGATCGAACAACATAATCACGATAGTAAAGGCAAAAAACAGCAGCGTAAGCCAACTCATCACAATACCGGCGGGCATTTTAAAGCTTGATTGCTCATGAAGATCGGGCCGTTTTTTCCGATAAACCAGATACGCCACCAGGATCATCGCCCAGCTGTAAATCACCAGAATAGCCGCCAGCGTAGAGACGATGGTGAACAACGTCATGACGTTGGGAACCAAAAACAGCAGCAGCGTGCCGCTCAGCATACAGAAACATGAAAAGAACAGGCTCCGAATCGGAATCGAGGTCGCTCGGGAAAGAATTCGAAACTGCCAATGTGCGTGTTTCTCAATCGACAGGCCATAAAGCATTCGGGTACTGGAATAGACACCGCTGTTAGCCGATGACATTGCCGAAGTGAGCGCGACAAAGTTGATAATTGCGGCGGCGGCAGGCAAACCGGCCTTGGTAAACAGCAGCACAAACGGGCTTGAATCAGGCGAAATGGCCGCCCAGGAGGTCACGGCAATGATCACCGTCATCGACAGCATATAGAAAATAATGATCCGCAGAGGCAGCGCGTTCACCGCTTTCGGCAGAATTTTTTCCGGGTTTTTAGTCTCGGCAGTCATGGTGCCCAGCAGTTCGATGCCGGTATAAGAGAAAATCGCAATCTGGAAACCGGCCAGAAAACCGCTGATACCGTGCGGCATAAACACCGCCGGATCGGTGAGATTGTGCATCGATGCGCGCACGCCGTCTGGAGAAGTCCAGCCCGTCGCTACCATCCAGCCACCGGTCAGTATCAAGGCAATAATGGTGACTACCTTGATCAGCGCGAACCAGAATTCCGCTTCGCCAAACATTTTTACCGACAGTAAATTGAACAGGCAGAGAATGCCCAGGGTAAATAGTGCCGGGATCCAGGCCGACATTTCCGGAAACCAGTATTGCATGTAGCCGCCACAAACCACCACGTCCGCGATGCAGGTCACAACCCAGCTCAGCCAATATGACCAGCCGAGATAAAAGCTCGCTTTAGGTCCCAGATAATCGGCAACAAAATCGGCAAATGAACGGTAATCGAGCTTAGTGAGCAGTAATTCGCCCATTGCTCTCATCACCATGTACATAAAAAATCCCACCAGCATGTAAATGATGAGAATAGACGTTCCTGATACTGCGATATTTTTTCCTGCCCCCATAAACAGTCCAGTACCTATGGCACCGCCAAGGGCGATCATCTGAATATGTCGTTCACTCAGGCCGCGCTGGAGTTTATCGGGGGCATCTTGCTCACCGGCAGGATTTACCTGCCGTTCCGTTTTCTTTAGGGTCATTACATTTCCTTTAGCCTTGAAGTGAATGCCACGGGAGCGGCCGGTAGAGGCATGCATGCTGGCTTTGGCAATTAACAAAGTCAACACGTAAAATCACCATTTCATTCACTTTATGACTCATTTCAAAGTTCTGATAATTGGGGAAAAAATATTTTTTATGCACTTAATTGAATAATAAATGCATAGTAATTCACCTATGACGTGTATGCAAATTGATTAATTATTCACAAAGCCAATAAATTCGCGCCCTAAAATGGTGCATGGCGACAGATGCCCCTACTCACTCTTTTTAATAAAGCTGGTAGACTCAAAACCGTTTAGTTAAATGCACTCCTCTTCCTTGGCTTCACAAAATAAATAACTTTATTTAATAAGGCTCCATATGGAAAAGCTATCTTACGCATCTGAAAGCAGTACATCTCCCTGGACGACCTACCTGCGTCAAATTGACCGAGTTGCTCCTTACTTAGGCGAATTGTCGCGTTGGATTGATACTCTGCGCCATCCCAAGCGCGCCCTTATCGTTGATATTCCGTTACAAATGGATGACGGTACTATTCGCCATTTCGAAGGTTACCGCGTGCAACACAACCTTTCGCGCGGTCCGGGTAAAGGCGGGATCCGTTATCATCCAGACGTTGACCTCAACGAAGTGATGGCACTTTCCGCATGGATGACCATTAAATGTGCTGCCGTCAACCTGCCTTACGGCGGAGCCAAGGGCGGCATTCGCGTCGATCCTTTCAAACTTTCAGACGGCGAACTTGAGCGACTGACCCGCCGCTATACCAGTGAAATCGGTGTAATCATCGGTCCACAAAAGGATATTCCAGCACCAGATGTCGGCACTAACAGCAAAGTGATGGCCTGGATGATGGACACCTACTCCATGAATCATGGCACCACCATCACTGGCGTAGTGACCGGTAAACCCATCCATCTTGGCGGCTCTTTAGGACGCGAAAAAGCCACCGGCCGTGGGGTATTTATTACCGGCCGCGAAGTGGCGCGCAGAGCGGGAATCGAAACGGAAGGCGCGCGCGTTGCAGTGCAGGGCTTTGGTAACGTTGGCAGCGAAGCCGCTCGTTTGTTCGCCGAAACCGGCTCGCGTATTGTGGTTATTCAGGACCACACCGCAACGCTGTTTAACGATCAGGGCATCGATATGGCTGCGCTAAGTGACTGGCAGATCAAGCATAAACAAATTGCTGGTTTCCCAGGTGCTAAAGAAATCGACAGCGAAGCGTTCTGGACCACTGAAATGGATATCCTTATTCCAGCGGCGCTTGAGGGCCAAATTACTCGCGAAAGAGCCGAGATCATCTCTTGCAAGCTGGTGCTTGAAGGGGCAAACGGACCTACCTACCCAGAAGCGGATGATATCCTCACCTCGCGTGGCGTTATTATTGTTCCAGACGTTGTTTGCAACGCAGGCGGCGTCACGGTGAGTTATTTCGAGTGGGTTCAGGATATGGCCAGCTTCTTCTGGAGTGAGGAAGAGATCAATGCGCGCATGGACAAAATTATGACTGATGCCATGGTTCACGTGTGGGAAAAAGCCAAAGATAAAGAGTGTTCGCTGCGCACTGCGGCCTATATTGTTGCCTGTGAACGTATTCTGATGGCGCGTAAAGATCGCGGTATTTATCCCGGTTAATTAAACTATTGATTATGATCAAAATTTAGGCACTTTATTTACTTTTTTAAGTGCTGAAAATAAATATAAACACCGTCTTGAATTATTCAGGCGGTGTTTTTTTTTGATGTTAGTTTTGCGCACTGTATTTATTGTTTTTTTCTGGCATAAATAATACTGTCAAAGCCCAGACACAACTCAGTGTCTGGTTAATCAATTAAAAATAATAACCGGGTGAAACTAATGCGTAAATTAACTACTGCTTTATTTTGTATAGCGGCTTTATTACCTGCCTCATGGGCCAATGCGCAGGTTATTACCAAAGAACAACAACAAAAAGTCGAAAAGAAAAATTTAGGCGGTGGTAAAGGCACTGTTGATGCCGCATTTGCTTTTACTCGCGATAAGGCGAAACCCGATCAGGCGATTAAAGAACTGAGCTGGTTAACGATTAAACCAGGCGACTCGATTGGTTATCATCAGCATAAAGACAATGAAGATGCCTATGTTATTGTCTCCGGTACGGGCACATTCAAAGATACCGACGGTAAAGATTATCCGGTTAAGGCCGGCGATATTACCATTGTACGCAAAGGCGAATCACATGGCCTGACTAACAGTGGAAAAGTGCCGCTAGTGGTTGTGGACGTTATTGCCGCACAGCAATAATTCGCCGTTTGGCCCTGTAGATACAGGGCCAAAAAGGCATCAGATACCAATCGGCTGATAGCCCTGCCACTCAGGCTGGAAAGGTTTTCCGCTGCTGCTTGGGGTAAGGTGTACGTAAAGATCGCCGATTTTATCGAGCAAAATACAGTCATCTACATCTTTCAGATTATCTTTATGTTGGTGAAATTTACCCTTTAACAACGACTCCATGCCTTTAATTTTGGCTTCCGCCGCGTCTTCAGCGACAAATAAATCAAAAGCGTGCAGCTCTGCAAGAGATGAAGGGTCATAAGCACCGGCATTGACGAAAAACAGCTTCTTATTATCTGCAGAAGGAGTTTGCGATAAAGAGACCCTGTAGCCGTCAGCCCAGGTAATTCGCGCATAGCCATCGACATGAATTTTATCCGCGTCGCCAAACCAGGCTTCACGCAGCGCTGGCCAGGCGTGTTCAGGTTGTTCGGCAGCAACAAATTGAATGTCATGAACTTCAATATTTGATTTTCCGGCATTCCCGCCGACGTAAAACATATACAGATGCACGCTGTTTTCCTCACTGGTGATAGGGTCAATCCTTAAAAAGCCATCATCGCATATTCGCTATATAAAAAACCACACAACGAAACGTTTAGGCGAGACTAAAGCACTGACCCAACGAGATAAAACATAACCATACTGAAAACAACGCTCACTACCGTATTCCTGATGAACAGTGCAAATATCACACTAAACACCGTTCCCCAAAAATAGGGATTTTCCGGGAAGCTGCGAAGCTCGCCATTATTCGCCACGATCAGCGGCCCACAAATTGCGGTTAATAAACAAGGAGCAGCGTACTTTAATGAGCGGGTAAAAACTGCCGGTAAACGCAGCGGCAAGCGTGGCTCCAGGAAAATATAGCGATTGAAGAACACCACTAACGCCAGCGTTAATAATAAAAACCAGCTCATTGTGACTCCCCAATTATTGATTCAACAGCCAGCGCAATTGCCATCCCGGCGACACCTGCAAAGATGATCGCGCCAGCAATATGCCATGCAGTAAAAATCATCGACAAGCCAAGAGCACTCAGCGTTCCGACTAATACAGGCGATCGATTAACCATTGGCACAACAATAGAGGCAAAAGTCGCGATAATTGAAAAATCTAAATGAAAGCGGCTTAAATCCGGCACTGATGAAGCAAGCAGAATGCCGGTCAGACTAAAAATGACCCAGCACAGGTAAAAAACCAGACCGGCTCCCAACATAAAGGCAGCAGAAAATGAGTCATTTTCTTTACGCGACATACTCAAGGCAAAAAGCTCATCGGTTAATAAGAATCCGATGAGAAAACGAAAAGGCCCACGGTAGCTTGAAACCTTCTCTCTCAGTGTTAACCCATAGAGGAAGTGCTGTGCAGTGATAAAGAAAACTGACAGTACAATAACTAGCCCGCTGACACCGGAATTCAGCATAGACAAAGTAACCAGTTGGGCAGCACCGGCAAAAAGGATTGCCGACATGCCCAAACTTTGTGGAAAACTTAAACCGGATTGTACAGCCATTGAGCCTGCGAGGATGCCCCACGGAATAACAGATAAACACAGCGGCAGCATGGCTAAAGCGCCACTAAGAAAATTACCGGCGCGGTCGGGATATTTAACGACAGTATTCATTGAGAGTGCGTCCAAATTATCTAAAGACCACACTCTATTAATTAATATAACGCCTATCTTGTACAAATTTGCTGGCTGGTCATCGCTAATTTTTGCGCTTTAACAAACTGCCCAGGGGTAATACCCATAGCCCGTTTAAAGTGGCGATTTAAATGGCTTTGGTCGGCAAAACCGGCCAACAGCGCGGACTCGCCCACTGAAACTCCACTCAGCAAACAGGCACGAGCCTTGCGCAATCTTGCCTGTATCAGCCACGAATGGGGCGATAATCCGACCACTTTCTTAAACTGTCGTAAAAAGTGCCAAGTGCTAAGACCACAGTTTTCTGCAAGCTCGGTCAGGCCGAAATCCACCTCCGGACAGTCGTTTAACAGCTCTTTGATGCGTAGAATTTGCGCGACGGCCCCACTGGTTGGCCTGGGCGCTTTATTATTCGAGCCGTGGCGCAGGATAAGCCAGGTTAGTGTCGACATCAGCATACTTTCTTTTAACAGACGATCTCCCGGCTGCATCAGCAGATCAAAAGTCATTCTAAGTTGGCTAGCTAAACCGGGATCGTAAACCACTGGCTGCGAAAACCACGGTACCTCGCCATTGAGGCTAAGCAGATCTTTGGTCAGGGAATGCAGCAAATCTGGATGAGGATAAATAGCGCGATAGCCCCACCCAAATTCCGACCCCGTTTGTCCGGTATGCACTTCATCAGGATTGACCAGTACGATATGGCCC
>CAWUIY010000271.1:0-6447 GCA_963922555.1 uncultured Serratia sp.
GCGTTGCCCGAAGGGTGAGTCCGAAGGACGAATCAATCCCGCACGACCCACCACTTCTAAGAAAAAAGCGCCTAACGGGCGTTTTTTGCGTTTAAAGGGCTGAGAAATTATCAGCATCCAGGAAAGAGCAGATCCCACGAAGCGTGTGGGTGAGAAGCTGCGTACAGGTTCGAGCCGAGCGGAGCGAGACGACAACGCGGTAGCGTTGCCCGAAGGGTGAGTCCGAAGGACGAATCAATCCCGCACGACCCACCACTTCTAAGAAAAAAGCGCCTAACGGGCGTTTTTTGCGTTTTAAGGGCTGAGAAATTATCAGCATCCAGGAACGAGCTGATTTCCTCGAAAAATCTGATTAGCTTGCCCACAAAATTTTCACGCATTTAAAACCCCCGCACGTCCCACTCTGTCGAGAGTTGTTAAATTTTAAGCCGCTTAAACAAAACCCGCATTTAGAACAAAATTAAAGCGACATTTCGCTTGTTTAAGAGTATTTTGTTTAGCATATAAAACAAATGGGCCTCATGAAGGCTCGATCCGATGGTTTGCCTGATGCTTGACGGCTGAATGAGATGATGAGCAATGAGTGAAACACTAGACCTTAACGCGGCGGTTTACCCTTTCCCTCCAAAACCAGTGCCGTTGGGTGACCAGGAGAAAGCCTTTTATAAAGCAAAAATTAAAAGACTCCTTAAAGAACGCGATGCGGTGATGGTTGCTCATTACTATACCGATCCCGAAATTCAGGCACTGGCTGAAGAAACAGGCGGCTGTGTCGCCGACTCTCTGGAGATGGCGCGCTTTGGCAGCCAGCATACGGCCTCAACATTGCTTGTGGCGGGCGTGCGCTTCATGGGCGAGACATCTAAAATTCTCAGCCCTGAGAAGACCGTGCTGATGCCGACGCTTCTCGCCGAATGCTCTCTGGATCTCGGCTGCCCGGAACAGGCCTTCTCTGATTTCTGCGATGCTCATCCCGATCGCACCGTGGTGGTTTACGCCAACACATCGGCGGCCGTCAAAGCGCGCGCGGATTGGGTCGTCACCTCGAGCATTGCCGTTGAACTGATCGAACATCTTGATAGTTTGGGTGAAAAAATCATCTGGGCGCCGGATCGCCACCTCGGAAACTACGTCCGTAAGCAGACGGGTGCCGATATCCTCTGCTGGCAAGGCGCCTGTATCGTCCATGACGAGTTTAAGACTCAGGCGTTAACCCGCATGAAAGCTTTATACCCTGAAGCAGCCGTGTTGGTGCATCCTGAGTCCCCACAGGCCATTGTTGACCTGGCAGACGCGGTAGGTTCCACCAGTCAGTTAATTCAGGCGGCAAAAACGTTACCCAACAATAAGCTGATTGTCGCGACCGACCGTGGGATTTTCTACAAAATGCAGCAGGCGTGTCCGGACAAAGAATTATTTGCTGCACCGACGGCAGGTGAAGGGGCAAGCTGCCGTACCTGCGCGCACTGTCCTTGGATGGCGATGAACGGCCTCAAGGCGATTGCGGAAGGTTTAGAACAGGGCGGAAGTCAGCACGCAATAGAAGTAGATGAGACGTTGCGTCTGAAGTCTTTGATTCCGTTAAACCGCATGCTGGACTTTGACGCTACCCTAAAGCTGCGTGTACAGAGAAATACATAAGGTTTGGATCTAAAAATTATAACGTTGGCCTGTTGTCGAGCGCAACAGGCCGTAAATCGTCTGTTATTATCCTCTTCGCCATTGATGAACCGCGCGTTGTAAATCCACCCCAATTCGATGCAGAGAACCCCGTAGAACGCGCTTACAGTCAAGCAAGGTGAAATCGCCCGCGGCAGAGAGCGTGTGCAGACCATCGGTATAAGGCATCGCACTGGGCGGCGCTTGCAATAATGCCCCAGAAGAGAGTTGAGGCCTTGATAAACTGGCTAACGGCATCTCCAACAGGCGAAGAGCACCTCCGTAAGTGCGGGTACAGTCCTGCGTCGGCAATACGACGCTATCATCATCAATAAAAGGTGTTCCCCCCATGCGGGCGCCGCTTTTATCCTGGCGGATCGGCTGATCCGAGACATTTTTCCACGGCCCGAAGAGATGATCGGCTTGGGCAAGCATAAGCGAGCGGGTGCGCGCTTCACGTGGTGCGGGCGGGGTATAAAACATCCACCAGCATCCTTGTGCAAAAAAGGGGGAAGCGTCTATAGCAGCACAGGGAAAAGAAAACTCAGGCACTTTTTCCCACTGCCAGGGAAAATCGATAGCCCGATAGAGAGTGAGTTTGCCGGATTTATACCCCTCCGGCAGCATCCAGATCTCGCCTTCAGACTCAAAAACCACGGGATAGGACAGATGCCACGGCTCCGATAGCACGGTGCGCTGCTCGATCACGTTGAGCCTGGCATCCAGGACATAAACGGCAATATCGCCACGCCGGGTGCGATAATCATAGAATTCGACAAACAGATAGAGATAGCCATCGCGCCAGAGACCAAAAGGATCGGCTAAAAAGCACAGCGAGCGATCCGCTGTGATCCATTTGATGTTAAAAGCGTCAAGCGTTCCCGCCTTTGCTACCTGTTGGATCGGCGACTGGATAATACCCACTTGCCATAAATCAGTTTGAAACATACCCATTGATTAATCGTTCTATTCCGATGAAACCTGATAATTCAGCCTGTCGCCAAGCTTCGTGGTGATGCGCGCTGCCGCCTGGATATAGGACTCGCGGCCAAACTTCTCGAGCACGTATTGGCGTGCCTGTTGGCCATACAGGTGTAACCTGGCTGGCTGGGCAAAAATGCGTTCTAGTGCGTCAATCAGAGCCGCCGTGAAATCGCCTTCCAGGACAAATCCCGTGCGCTCATTAATTACGGCCTCGCGCAGCTCACCGACTGGCGTGGCGATTATTGGGAGCGCAGCATTCATCGCTTCGTGAGCGGCGAGGCACATCCCTTCATAGCGAGAAGTTTGCACGTAAACATGCAAGCTCGCCAGAAAAGGAGCCACTTCGGAAGAGAAGCCAGGCAAGGAGACCACCCCCTGCAAGCCTAGCTGCTGTGTCTTAGCCTCGAGAGCCTCGCGTTCAGGGCCATCTCCAAGAATGGTCAAACGAATGCGTGAATCCAATTGAGGATGCTTAACCAGGAACGCGGCCAACGCCTCAATCAAAAGATGATAGTTTTTCACTTCATGCAAACGCCCAACGCTGCCCAACTGCAACACAGAATGCCCGTCCCAGCACACTGCCTGTGGCGCATCTGGATTGCTGCGAAAAAACGGCCACGGCATGATTTGTTGTTCGGGGATATGCATTTCGTCATGCAGGAATCGAACCACGGTTTGTGAATCGCCAATCCACAGGCGTGACATTTTTCGCAGCAAATAGGTATGAAAACGCACGCTGGCGCTGTGTTTGAAGCTCACCACGGGGATATTCATGATGCGTCCGGCCAACTGCCCGATTAGCGTTCCCCAGCTAAGCGAGGTCCAGATGATATCGGGGCGATCGGAGTAAATGGTTGCCAGATAGGCCCCAAGAATAATCGGCATCGCGCGTCGCCGCTTTGCCAGCAGTCGGTAGGTTAACCCGGCTTCAGTGAGCCGCGGGACAGCGCCTAAATCGCGAGGCTCGCAGGCGATAATAGAAACCTGATGCCCAAGCTTTTCAAGCGTTTGGACAATGTCAGGAATAGCGAATTCAGCGCCTCCCGTTTCAAGGCTGGTGACGAGATAATGGATTTTCATTATTAACGCTTACCTATTTTGCAGATAGCCACCGGTGCAATATCCGTTAAAAGATCGTAGATACATTTTGTAAAATTCAGTTTGACCGTTCGCACAAATCTGCCAACTGCAAAGTCGTGCAAAATTGCCTGGTCAACGATTTAGTGAGTGTAGATATAAGTGAATACACAGTTTCTAAACCGTCATAACGATGAGAATTTTTCAATTAATTGGTTGTAGATCTGTTGATGTAAGCTCTCGTTTAGCAGTCGCAAACGCGCTATTGGCGGGCGTAGAAATTAATAGAAGTTGAACGAATAAGGTGACCAGGATAAGACAAGCGGGAGGTTTGGCGGCGAGATCAATAAGCTTTTATAAACAGTTTATCTCACCCGCGTTGGGGGTACGCGGGTGAGCAGGGCTTAAATCAGTGACGGTGCTTATCGCCGTGCAGATGTTCATCGGCATGCTCATGCTCATGCGCGTGATTGTGCTCAAGCGTCGTGCCATGATTATGCCCGTGATGATGACCATGCCCGGAGGCCGCCGCAGTGGCTGCGTCATCGCTCAGGGTGCAGTCATACATTTCGCAAACGCCAAACTCCATCTGGATGGTCGCGTGTCCGATTTTGTATTTCTCGAAAAGATGACGCTGGATACGACCTAACAAGCCGTCGTGATCGTGCGGTGGAATCACTTGCGCATGCAGCGTCATCAGTCGCTGTTCGCCTATCTGCCATACGTGCACGTGATGCACATTACGGACTTCCGGGATCATCAATGAGAGATCTTTGCGCAGCTTATCAATATCGATCTCCTGCGGCGTGCCTTCTAGCAGCTCATGGAAGCTCTCGCGCAGCAGCGCCCAGGCGTTACGCAGCACCAGACATGAGACCAGGACCGACAGGATCGGGTCTATCGGCGTCCAGCCGGTATTCATGATAATCAGCGCCGCGACAACTGCGCCAATCGATCCCAACAGATCGCCCATCACGTGCAGCGCGGCGGCTCGCACATTAATGTTTTCCTTCTCTTCTCCTTGATGCAGCAGCCAGAACGACAGCAAATTGGCAAACAGTCCCGCAATGGCGATGGCCAGCATCGTGCCACCCAGCACCGGCTCCGGGGTTGCAAAGCGACGAACGGCCTCCCACAGAATCAGTACTACGATCACCAGCAGCGCTGCGGCGTTGACGAAGGCTGCCATGGTGGTCAGGCGCAGATAGCCAAAGGTCAGGCGCGAGTTGGGTTTGCGGCGGGCAAAGCGTACCGCCATCAACGCCATCAACAGCGCAGCGGCATCGGTAAGCATATGACCGGCATCGGCAAGCAGTGCCAGCGAGCCTGAAATCATCCCGCCGATGACTTCCGCCACCATAAAGACCACGGTAACCAGAAAGGCCAGCAGCAAACGGCGGCTGTTCCTGTCATCAGGTAAAAGAGACCGAACTGACATAATATTCCCTATATATTCTAAGTATTGATAAAACTCTGTTGTGCTTCAGCGCCTAATTCTGCGCATTTCCCCGTAAAACGTCCAACTGATACAGCAAAACCTGCAACTGATTGATCACCTTATTATAGGACTGATGGGGGTTATTGCCTTGCTGGCAGGCCGCAATTAACTGTTGACAGACACTGGCCTGGCGTTGATCGCCGAGTATCAACAGGCTACCTTTGATTCTGTGCGACGTCTTGACCATCGAGGGCGCGTCTTTTGCCACAGCGGCGGCGACAAGCTTTTGCCGATCTTCTTCCAGCGTTTGGAACAGCGTATCGAGTAGCCGTTTAACCAGCAATGGATCCCCGTTGCCGCGTTCCTGTACCCGTTCGTCGAGCGTCGTCAACTCAAGCTGGCGAGCGTGTTGTAGCCGGTCGACAATTGATTGAATTGCAGATAAGGACACCGGCTTGGTGAGGAAGTCCTCGACACCCAGTTTCTGTACCGGCAGCCGCGTAAACTCCTGTACGTCGGCCGAACACAGCACGATATGACATCGAGTACGGCCCCACTGTCTCTCCTGTCGACGTATCAGCCTGCTCAATAATACGCCGTCGGGGCGTGGCATATTGTAATCGATAAACAGGAGATCAAACGTCTGCCCAACACAGGATTGCAGAAAAGACTTACCACTGTCGAAAGTCACCGCCGTAACGCCGCAGGATAATAGCTGGCGCTGCATCAGCAGCAGATTGGTCGGATGATCGTCAATGATCGCGACGCGCAAGGGGCTAAGAAAAGCAGGGACTGCTTGCCGAGGTTTAAGCGCGGCTTCAGGCGCTGCAATGGCATTCGGCGGTAGCGTTCGGGTCGGCAAGCTGACGCAAACGGTGGTACCTTCGCCTGGAGTCGAAAACAGCTGAATATGCCCCGCCATCTTCTCGACAATCTCTTTACAGACGGAAAGACCCAGACCGCTGCCTTGAACCGAAATGCGCTGTGCTCCCGCAGCCCGGTAAAACGGCTGAAATAATTTGTCCTGTTCATCTAATGCAATACCACTGCCGCTATCAACGACTTTACAGTGCAATTCGCCGCTATCGTCCTCGCCGGGTAGCCAGCTTAGCGTGAGGTCAATACGTCCAGATGAGGTGAATTTGATCGCATTGCCGACCAGATTATTGATGATTTGCATCAACCGATCGCTATCAATCAGTATTATTTCAGGTAACGGCTCCACCGAATGCAGCGCAAAGACAACAGGGCGCTTGCCAATAAGCGGAGTAAACAATTTAGGCATCTGG
>CAWUIY010000272.1:0-6435 GCA_963922555.1 uncultured Serratia sp.
AAAAGCCGGCCTGAAGGCGGGTGACGTGATTGTCAGCATGAATGGCAAGCCGATCAGCAGCTTCGCTTCCTTCCGTGCAGACGTTGGCACTATGGCGATTGGCACCAAAATCACTGTGGGCATCCTGCGTGACGGCAAACCGCTGAGCGTTGAGGTGACTCTGCAGCAGAGCACCCAGCCTTCACAAACGCCTTCCGCAACCGTTTATGCGGGCATCGAAGGTGCCGAGCTGAGCAACAGCGACGTTAACGGCCAGAAAGGCGTTAAAGTGGATAGCGTTAAAGCAGGCACCGCAGCCGATCGCGTGGGTCTGAAGAAAGGCGATATCATTCACGGCGTTAACCAGCAGACTGTTAACGACCTGGGCGATCTGCGTAAAATTCTGGACAGCAAGCCGGGCGTTCTGGCACTCGACATCCAGCGCGGTGATAGCCAGATTTATCTGCTGGCTCAGTAATCGCTTAGCGATGCTGGTTTCAATTATTACCCTCAAAGGCAGACTTCGGTCTGCCTTTTCTTTTTCCCGCCCATGGGCGTTCGCCCAATAAAAGCCCTTAAAATTGTGATGCTACTCCCAACTTTGAGCTGATTTTTTCAGCTTTGGGCGTTTGCACAATGTCTGACCTTCCTGTCGTCGCTATTCTTTTAAAACATTCAAATAATAAACAGCAGGGGCCTTATGTCGGCTTACCATCTTGATGCCAAATTGGCGCAAACCATCGTCGCCCGTACCATGCAAATTATTGATAGTAATATTAATGTAATGGATGCTCGCGGCAGGATCATCGGCAGCGGTGACGATCAGCGTTTAGGCGAATTGCATGAAGGTGCGCTGTTAAGCATTTCCCAGGAACGGATAGTGGATATCGATGAAGGGGTGGCGCGGCACCTGCACGGCGTGCGTCCCGGTATCAATCTGCCGTTGCGTATTGATGGACAAATCGTTGGCGTCATTGGACTTACCGGCAACCCAACCCAACTCAGGCAGTATGGCGAACTGGTGTGTATGACGGCAGAAATGATGCTTGAGCAGGCGCGTTTGCTGCACATGCTGGCGCAGGACAGCCGCCTGCGTGAGGAGCTGGTGCTCAACCTGATCCGCATGGATGAGCTGACCCCGGCGTTGATGGAATGGGCGCAGCGTTTAGGGATTGATATCAACAAGCCGCGCGTTGTGGCTGTGGTGGAGGTGGATAGCGGCCAGCTCGGGGTTGATACCGCCATGGCTGAATTACAGCAATTGCAACAACTGCTGACCACACCCGAACGCGATAACCTGATTGCCATCGTTTCACTTACCGAAATGGTGGTGCTGAAACCGGCGCTCAATAGCTACGATCGCTGGGATCCCGAATCGCATCGCCAACGCGTCGATCATCTGCTTTCCAGAATGACGGAAAGCGGCCGGCTGCGGGTTCGCCTTTCGCTGGGCAACTTCTTCACCGGGCCGGGCAGCATTGCCCGTTCTTATCGCACCGCAAAAACCACCATGGCCGTGGGTAAACAGCGAATGCCGGATCAGCGCTGCTATTTTTATCAGGATCTGATCCTGCCCGTGTTACTCGACAGCCTACGGGGAGGATGGCAGGCCGATGAGCTGGTGCGACCTTTGGCACGTTTGAAGGCCACTGACAGCAATGGCTTACTGAGACGCACTTTGACGGCCTGGTTTACCCATAACGTGCAACCTACCCCGACATCCAAGGCGTTATACATTCACCGCAATACGCTTGAATATCGTCTTAATCGCATTTCGGAATTAACCGGCCTGGATTTAGGTAATTTCGACGACCGGCTTTTGCTGTATGTCGCCCTGCAGCTGGATAACGATCGTTAAAAGAACCGCCGCCATAGGGCTTTATTGGGAGGGGGAGAAGTCTTATTTTTCGGCCGGTAATCATTTCGTGAGCTGATTCGCACAGCCTTGTGCAGGTGCAACAATCTAATTCAATTAATGGCCTCAAGCTTGTTGATTTGCCTAATGAGGCCCCGATAGCTTGCTCCTATACTGACTATCGTCATGTTTATCCGTGGTATTTGCAGTCTGATAAGCAAATAACCGTCGGGTCATATTCCAATGAATTTTCTAATAAGAATGACGTTTTCATTAATAGCATGACGGCCTGTTTTGTATGAGCTCAATCCTGAAACCCTACAATTTATCCTAATCAGATTGAGTTTCGCGACCTTCCTCTCGTTGGAGAACATCATGGTTACAATCAGCTCGGCGGAGAGTATGACTAAAAATAGAACCCATGCTCGCTACTGGATTGTTGTGATGCTGTTTATCGTGACCTCTTTCAACTATGGCGACCGGGCAACGCTGTCTATTGCTGGTTCGGCGATGGCGAAAGATATTGGCCTCGATTCTGTCGGCATGGGATATATCTTTTCAGCATTTTCATGGGCCTATGTGATTGGCCAAATCCCCGGCGGCTGGCTGCTGGACAAGTTTGGCTCCAAAAAAGTGTATTTCTACAGCATCTTCATCTGGTCGTTGTTTACCCTGTTGCAGGGCTTTGTCGATATTTTCCACGGGTTTGGCATTGTGATTGCGCTATTTGCCTTACGCTTTCTTGTGGGTCTTGCCGAATCGCCGTCATTTCCCGGCAACAGCCGTATTGTTGCCGCCTGGTTTCCTGCACAGGAGCGCGGTACTGCCGTCTCTATATTCAACTCTGCTCAGTATTTCGCGACGGTAATATTCGCCCCAATCATGGGCTGGCTGACCTCGGCAGTGGGGTGGTCACACGTATTCTTCTTTATGGGCGGACTGGGGATCATCCTCAGCTTTATCTGGCTGAAGGTTATTTACGATCCTAAAGATCATCCTAAGGCTAATCAGGCCGAGCTGGACTATATCGAGGCCGGCGGCGCGCTGATCAACATGGATCATCAGGAAAATAAAGGCGGCAAGGTGGTGGGTAAAGGCAGCCGTTTACAGCAGATCAAACAACTGCTTTCCAACCGGATGATGATCGGTATTTATCTCGGTCAATACTGTATCAATGCCCTGACTTACTTCTTTATTACCTGGTTTCCGATCTATCTGGTGCAGGAAAAAGGCATGTCGATTCTCAAGGCAGGCATGGTGGCCTCTATTCCAGCCATTATGGGCTTCCTCGGTGGGATCCTCGGCGGCGTTATTTCCGATTATTTGATGCGCCGGACCCACTCTCTGACTTTTGCCCGCAAATTCCCGATTGTCCTCGGCATGCTGCTTTCCATGTCGATGGTGATATGCAACTACGTCTCTACAGAATGGGTTGTTGTGGCCGTGATGGCGGCAGCGTTCTTCGGTAAAGGGATTGGTGCGCTGGGCTGGGCGGTACTTGCTGATACGGCACCCAAAGAGATCAGCGGCCTCAGCGGCGGTCTGTTCAATATGTGCGGGAATATCTCGGGCATCGTGACCCCAATCGCCATCGGTTACATCATCGCGGCGACCGGATCGTTTGACGGTGCGCTGCTTTACGTAGCGATCCACGCGCTGGTGGCGGTGGTCAGCTTCTTGTTTATTGTTCAAAAAATCGAACGAATCGAGCTTAAGTCATACGCATAGAAAGAATATAAATCGAAATACGTTATCGCATCACGTTGCCAATTTAACGAAGAAGGAAACCATGATGAGTACACAAAGTTCGCCCATTATTACCGATATGCAGGTTATTCCGGTGGCTGGTCACGACAGCATGCTGCTCAATATCGCGGGGGCACACGGTGCCTATTTCACCCGTAACATTGTGATTCTTAAAGACAGTGCGGGCAATACTGGCGTTGGCGAAGCGCCCGGTGGTGAAGTCATCCTGAATACTCTGCTCGAGGCGGTACCGCAGGTGGTAGGCAAGCAGGTGGCGCGCATGAATAGTCTGGTGCACCAGATTCATGTCGGTAATCAGTCGTCAGACTTCGATTCTTTTGGTAAGGGCGCGTGGACTTTCGAACTGCGAGTTAACGCCGTTGCTGCGCTGGAGGCGGCTCTGTTGGATCTGATGGGCAAATTCCTTGGCGTGCCGGTGGTAGAGCTATTAGGTCCGGGTAAACAGCGTGATGAAGTCACGGTGCTGGGTTATCTGTTTTATGTTGGCGATCGCGAAAAAACCGATTTGCCTTATCAGAGTGGGGAAGGCGGTAAGGACGACTGGTATCACCTGCGCCATCAAAAGGCGATGGACAGCGAAGCGATTGTGCGACTGGGAGAGGCAGCGCAGGATCGCTACGGTTTTAAAGATTTTAAATTGAAGGGCGGCGTGCAGCGCGGCGAGCAGGAAATTGAAGCCGTTAAGGCGCTCCATAAACGCTTCCCGGATGCACGGATCACCGTCGATCCGAATGGCGCATGGATGCTCGATGAAGCCATCGCCCTGTGTAAAAACATGCACGGGATTCTGACTTATGCCGAGGACCCATGCGGGGCAGAGCAGGGCTTCTCGGGACGCGAGGTGATGGCCGAATTCCGCCGTGCTACCGGGCTGCCGGTGGCTACCAATATGATCGCTACCAACTGGCGCGAGATGCAGCCAGCGATCATGCTGCAGTCGGTGGACATCCCGCTGGCGGATCCGCATTTCTGGACCATGCAAGGCGCGGTTCGCGTTGCGCAGCTTTGCAATGACTGGGGCCTGACCTGGGGCTGCCATTCCAATAACCATTTCGATATTTCTCTGGCGATGTTTACCCACGTCGGCGCGGCGGCTCCCGGCAATCCTACCGCTATCGACACTCACTGGATCTGGCAGGAAGGCAATCAGCGTCTGACCAAAGAACCGCTGCAAATTGTTAACGGAAAAATTAAAGTACCTGAAAAACCGGGACTTGGCGTGGAAATTGACATGGATCGTATTCATCAGGCCCACGAATTACACAAAAAACTGCCGAGCGGTGCGCGTAACGATGCGGCATCGATGCAGTATCTGGTTCCAGACTGGAAATTTGATCGCAAGCGTCCGGCATTTGGCCGCTAAAAGGAGCTTTTATGACAGCCTCATCGACTACCCCGAAAATTATTTCCATGCAGGTGGTGCCAGTGGCCGGGCATGACAGTATGTTGTTAAACCTGAGTGGCGCGCACTCGCCGTTTTTTACTCGTAATATCCTGATTCTCAAGGATAATGACGGGCATACTGGCGTAGGAGAAGTGCCGGGGGGCGAGAAAATCCGCCAGACGCTGGTCGATGCCGAGCCGCTGGTGGTGGGTAAAACGCTGGGTGAATACAAAAATGTGATGACCGCCGTGCGTCAGCAGTTCGCCGATCGCGATGCCGCCGGGCGCGGACTGCAAACTTTTGATCTGCGTACCACTATTCACGTCGTGACCGCGATTGAAGCGGCAATGCTCGACCTGCTTGGACAATATCTCAACGTGTCTGTGGCCTCGTTATTGGGGGACGGGCAACAGCGCGATGCCGTTGAAATGTTGGGGTATTTATTTTACGTCGGTGATCCTGACAAAACCACATTGCCCTATCAGCGCGAGCGAGACCAGCGCAACGATTGGTATCGGCTACGACATGAAGAGGCATTAACCCCTGATGCTGTGGTGCGTTTGGCCGAAGCGGCCTATGACCAGTATGGTTTTAATGATTTCAAACTCAAGGGCGGTGTATTGCGCGGAAGCGAAGAGGCGGAGGCGGTGACTGCGCTGTCACAGCGTTTTCCGCAGGCGCGCATCACGCTGGATCCCAACGGCGCCTGGTCGCTGGATGAGGCCATTGGATTAGGCAAGCAGTTGCGTGATGTGCTGGCCTATGCCGAAGATCCTTGTGGAGCAGAGCAGGGTTTTTCAGGGCGTGAAGTGATGGCCGAATTCCGTCAGGCAACAGGCTTGCCCACGGCAACCAATATGATCGCCACCGACTGGCGGCAGATGGGACACACCATTCAGCTGAAATCGGTGGACATCCCGCTGGCGGATCCGCATTTCTGGACCATGCAGGGATCGGTTCGAGTTGCGCAGATGTGCCACGAATGGGGGCTGACCTGGGGCTCGCATTCCAACAACCATTTTGATATTTCGTTGGCGATGTTTACCCACGTTGCCGCCGCGGCACCTGGCAAAATCACCGCCATTGATACGCACTGGATTTGGCAGGAAGGCAACCAACGGCTGACCAAAGAACCTTTGCAGATTAAAGGCGGGATGGTAAAAGTGCCGGAACGCCCAGGCCTGGGCGTCGAGCTAGATACCGACCAACTAATGAAGGCGAATGATCTTTATGAAAGCATGGGGTTAGGGGCAAGGGATGACGCTGCCGGGATGCAGTTTTTGATCCCAGGCTGGGCGTTTGATCCTAAAAAACCGTGCCTGGTGAGGTAAGGGTTAGAACGATCCCTTCGTGGTTTTTGTGCTGCGCACGGGCTTGTCTTAAAGGCATTTAACTCCGAGGAGTTTTTCCGGTTCACTAAATGCAATGGGCATTTAACCGGCAGCGCCGG
>CAWUIY010000273.1:0-6426 GCA_963922555.1 uncultured Serratia sp.
TCAGCGTGTTGTCCTGTGGGCCGTGTTTAACTCATCGAGTAATAAATATGCATGTTAAAAAGAATATTAAAAAACCCGTTTTAACCCATGATGCGAACTTTACACAAACCCAAACTGACACCGTGAGCGGGGACTGGAACTGGGTCAAAAATATAAAACAGACGGAAAACGCGGATCCTGGAAATCCGGCTAATTACTACGAGTCGACACTTGCTCCATGGGAAACCTTCCCGGTATTTGAAGGAGAAAAAGAGTGTGAACTGGTAGTGATTGGCGGAGGACTTTTAGGTGCGTCAGCGGCGCTCCATCTTGCAGAATCTGGGGTGGAAACGGTGTTGCTTGAAAAAGATCGCATTGGATCTGCGGCCTCGGGTCGAAACGGTGGTCAGCTTACGCCCGGCCTGGCCCGTTGGGAGGCTGAGTCGATGATAGAAAACCTGAGCTTTGAAGAAGCACAGCGGCTTTGGGCATTTACCTCTGCCGAGTCTATGTCACTCATCGATGACATTACCTCTCGCTATGGATTAGAGGTCGACCGTAGCCGGGGCCATCTGACAGCCGCTATCCATCCCGGTCATCTCACCTCGTTATTGAAAGAGGCTGATGCCAGAAAATTTCTGGGTGACGAGAGCGTGACAATGTTGGGGACCTATGAAATCAAGGACCATATTTCCTCGGATATCTATCATGGCGGGGCCCTGGACATGCTTGGCGGCCAGGTGCATTCATTAGCGCTGGTGCGGGGGATGATCTACGGCTTTGTTTCCAATGGCGGTACCGTTCATGAGCAGAGCGAGGTTATGCGGCTCGAAGAAACCCGGCATGGTGTCAGGGTGCATACGGCACAGGGAACTATTCTCGCCCGCCGGGGAGTTATTATGGCCGTGCACAGCGCCACGCATAAGCTGCTGGAGCAAGATAATTCGACGACGATCCCTTTTTATACCTATGTCGGAACCACGAGCCCGGTTGCGGGGGGAACGCAGACGCTGCTCCCAACGGGCAAGGCCGTTTACGATACCCAATTCCAGATTGATTATTACCGCCCCGTCAGAAGTGAGCGGCTGCTCTTCGGCGGACAGGGCACCGGGATGCGCTGGGAGGACGAGAAAACGGTAGATTATCTGACTTCGCGACTGCGTGCCGTTTTCCCCGAGCGCGACGATCTGGAGCTGGAGTTTGCCTGGAGTGGTACCACCGACCTGACGTTAAACGGAGCAACAGATTCTAGAAAATTAGGCAAATATGCGCCTATCTATGCTGTACACGGCTGGAGCGGGCACGGTATTGCGCAAACGATCCGTATCGGTAAGGCATTACGCGATGATGTACTCGGTTTAAACGATGATTTCACGATGCTGACCACGATAAAACATCGCTCGTTAATGATAGGCCGACAGCTTGCCCCGATTGCTATTCCGATTGCCAAGACTCTTATGGAGCTGGGTTCGAGGCTGTCGCCGGGAAGAATGGTTTCGTTCTAAATACAGAGTGAGAT
This sequence comes from uncultured Serratia sp., assembly GCA_963922555.1. GTDB lineage: Bacteria > Pseudomonadota > Gammaproteobacteria > Enterobacterales > Enterobacteriaceae > Rouxiella. The sequence goes on from CAWUIY010000273.1 coordinate 1,499, forward strand.
AATTTTCTCAATTAATTCAGCCATTTTTAGAGTAAGCGGTGTTCCGCTTACTTTTTAAAGTTTAATAAATAGTTTGTCCTCGAAATTGACACTTTCTTAAATTAAGAGAAGCGCATATGGAAAAAAATTTATTAAAAAACGATGCAATAACAAGCAATGTTCACGGCGGACAATTTCAAAGAACCATTGGTTTGATTTCTAATATTTCACTGGGGTTTACTTATCTTTCCCCTTTGACGGCGGTGTATTCCTTATTTGCACTAGCCATTACCCTGGCAGGTCCGCCGGCGATTTGGTGGATCCTGATTGCCGCCTGTGGTCAGTTATTAGTGGCGCTCGTTTTCGGTGAAGTTGCTTCCCAATATCCTATTACCGGCGGTCTTTATCCCTGGGCGCGCAGGCTGTGGGGAAAAAAATATGCCTGGATTGCCGCATGGATTTATCTTTGGGCGCTGGTGGTAACCATCACTTCAATTGTTGAATATACCTCGACGTTTGTGGCCAATTTATTCGATTTTAAAACCAGTCCGCTGAATATGATGTTTACTTCGGCAATCCTGCTGGCGGTTATGATGATGGTAAATATGTCTGGGACGAAAAACCTGGCAAGAGTGGTGCGTGTCGGGTTTTGGTGTGAAATTCTTAGCGTAATTGCGCTCGGGATTTATCTGCTTATTTTCCACCGCTCTCAGCCTATTTCAGTGGTCTTTAATACCATGGGGGCGATTTCGAGCGATGGCACTTACACTGGCGCATTCATGGCAGCTTCGTTAATGGGCCTGTTCATGTTTTTCGGTTTTGAGGCCTGCGGTAACGTGGCTGAAGAAGTTAAGAATGCGAGTAAGAAAATACCCGTTGCCATGATCCTGAGTATCGTATTCGGCGCCGTGTCTGCGATAATTTCAGTTCTTGGCTATTTGCTGTCTTCACCGAATTTAACCAACATCGTAAACGGAAAAATTTCTGATCCAATTCCTGCGATCCTTAACGACGCGCTTGGGAAAACCGGAGCTATGGTATTTATCGGTATCGCTATCATCGCGATGCTGTCCTGCATTCTTTCGCTGCAAGCTGCTTTGAGCCGACTGATTTTCTCTTTCTCTCGAGATAGCATGCTTCCGGGAAGCGAGTGGATGGCAAAAATCTCTAAAAACAATGTTCCCGATAACGCGATGCTGGTGAGCTGCGTTCTGCCGGTTATTTTCTGTATTTGGGTCTATTTTCAACCGGATAACCTGGCCAGAATTACAGCCTTCGCGGTAATTGGGATTTATATTTCTTTCCAGATGGTTGTTTTAGCGGCATTAAGACAGCGCCTCAAGGGGTGGAAGCCAGCGGGCGAGTGGTCACTTGGTGCATGGGGAAAGGTCGTCAACGTTGCTGCATTACTTTACGGCCTGGGGGGTATTTATCTGCTTGCGCTGCCTGCAGACAGTGCCAATTTTATCGACAGGTGGACAGTGCTCATCGGCTTGGTAATCGTATTGGTTTCTGGTTTGGTATATATGTCTGTAACCCGGCCTTTTGGCAAATCAAACGCACCAGAAAATGATGCTATTGAGTATGCTGCTAAGCTAAATGCTAAACAGAGGGCCTGAGGATATTTAAGCAGGCTGGTAAACGCTGTAGAAAGTACTTTTATAAATGCGGGTGATATTTTCTGCCTTAAGAATTTCACCCACTCGATACTTTGCCTTATTGGAGAAAATAATACGTTTATCGTGATTGGTTAAAATAATGGCGAGATCACTGCTGGAACACAGATGAAGGAGTTCCTCCTCAATGCGACTGACAAGCAGATCAAGCGCCGCGACACCAATAAAGTAATCATTAATATAAACCGGATAGGCTGAAGTCAAGGTGTAGGAGGTATTGCAAATATAGTCGACGTAAGGCCCGTGAAAATAGGTTTCTTTTGCGTCCTTGGCATTTTTAAACCATTCAAAGGTGCTGAAATCTAAATGCGGCTGCGTAGCTTTATCGAGTTCAAAATTGACCGGCTGCTGACCCACTGGTTTTTTATACATCCACTCTAGGTGCCAGTGCTCGGATCTCTGAGGCTGGCCTTCGAGGTGGAATGCAAACCCGGCGCCTGAACAATAGTTGTTTTCATAAAGGGAGGATTTAATATGATGCTGAATTTCATCTTTAGACATTGGGTCATAATTAAATGCAGCGTCGGGAAATTGATCGGCCTGAAGCACCAATGTCTTAGTAATATTCTCAGACAATGCTTTAGTCGTAATGACCGTCGAGTCATAAATTTGTTGTATTTTTGAAATCAAATCATCTTTTATGCTGTGTTTGCTCATAATATTGCCCGCCGCGATTGGGTGTTTAATTAAAGCTAAGTTTGAACTCTATTAATTCGTTAGTGAAATAATTGATCAGATTAAGGGTGCGTTCGGCCGCAGCACTTTCATCGTGATCTTCTAGCGCAGTTAATAATTCATAGTAAGCATGCACGCAATGGCTGTGAATTTTTTCGTCAACATATAACAGTGAGATCAGGGATGCCCATTCGGTCTGAATCACCAGCTCCTGGTTTGCAAGCCTGGCAGACTGTGAACCCGCCGCAAGGGCCAACAGGCAGCGCATATCGGCCTGCGTTTTTAAGTCGGAAGAGGGAGCATTTGCCAGCAAATCGACGAAATTACGAAATTTATCAAGGTCGTTTTGCGTCATTCTTCGTGAAGCAAGACGAGCACTGTGGCTGAGAATAGCGCTATGCATCTCGCCTAGGTCAGACAGGTAATCGGTGCTAATGGATTTTAAAGGGTGGAAAGTTTGATTTTCTTTTTTGATATCGCCACAGACGAAACTTCCTCCATTTCGTCCACGCACTGTGTAGATAAGATCCTTTGCGCGCAGCGTATTGAGCGCATCGCGTACCGTTATGTGGGAGACACCCATCATTCTTGCCAAGTCTGCTTCATTCGGAAGCTGTTCATCTGGCTCAAGCAGTCCGGTAACAATAGCGTTAGCAAGTCGATGGACTATTTGTTCAGTCCTGCTGGCCTGGCCGATTGGTGCAAAAATAACAGCATGGGTAATCATGGCGCTCTTTTGGCTAATAAGTCGTTTTAAAAGATACAGATAACATAACTGTGCTTTTTTATAAAGTTAATAGGGATAAAGCGCGGGTTAACAGCAAGGTGAAAGTTCGCGATTTTTTGAAAAAAAACGTTTTTCCAACGAGTTGTGATTGCTGATGCGAAAAACATTAAATACTTAAATAATTATGTGAGATTTAACATGCAGAAACTTAAGCATTTTATTGGCGGTAAATATGTTGAAAATAACACGTTGGATTATTTCGACCTGGTAAGCCCGGTAAGTGGAAAAGTTTATGCCACCTCGCCAAATGGCGGGGAAGTCGAAGTCAGCCTGGCTTACCGCGCGGCGGAAAAGGCCTTTGCGCAATGGCGAAACAGCACACCGGGCGAACGACAAAAAGCGCTGCTCAAGCTTGCCGATCTGATTGAAAGCAAGAGCGCTCAACTGGTTGCCGTTCAAAGTTTAGAAACGGGACAGCTGAAACATTTTATTGAAAAAGAGGAAATTACCGCCTCCTGCGATGCTCTTCGTTTTTTTGCCGGTGCTGCGCGCTGCCTGGAGGGTAAGGCCAGTGGTGAATACCTTGAAGGCTTCACCTCAACAATCCGCAGGGAGCCGCTGGGCATTGTGGGGCAGGTGACCCCGTGGAATTATCCTTTCATGATGGCAGTCTGGAAAATAGCGCCGGCATTGGCGGCCGGAAATACTGTGGTATTAAAGCCTAGCGATACTACGCCTATGAGTACGCTAATTCTCGCTGAAATGGCTGCCGAGATTTTCCCTGCCGGGGTATTTAACGTGGTATTGGGTCAGGCGCAAACAGGCTCCCTGGTGGTCTCTAATCCCACAGCCTCGCTGGTTTCAATCACAGGATCAGTGCGTGCTGGATTGCAGGTTGCGGCGTCGGCAGCGGCAAATTTGACCAGGGCGCATCTTGAGCTGGGGGGCAAAGCCCCAGCGATTGTTTTTGCCGACGCCGATATCGCCAAAGCGGTAGAGGTTATTTCCACCGCCGGATTCTTTAACGCCGGGCAAGACTGCACCGCCGCCACGCGTATTTTAGTTGAAGATAGCATTTATGACCTGTTTCTTGAACGGCTGGTGGCCAGGACTAAAAGCGTAAAATTTGGCCTCCCTGACGACAGTGAGGCCCTTTATGGTGCGCTCAATAGCCAGAATCAGTTGGATCAGGTCAGAGGATTTATTAGCCGCCTTCCGCCGCATGCAAAAATTGAAGTGGGGGGTAAGGAAGGCAGCGGACCAGGCTTTTATTTCGAACCTACACTGATTTCTGGCTTAAAGCAGCACGATGAGGCCATTCAGCGTGAGGTTTTTGGTCCAGTTATGACAATCCAGAGATTCTCTGGCGAAGATGAGGCGCTCGCCAAGGCCAATGATGTGGATTACGGCCTTGCGGCCAGCGTGTGGACCAAGAGCCATGGTCGCGCACAGCGCTGTTGCAAGCATCTCGATTTTGGGACTGTCTGGGTAAATAATCACATCCCGCTCTGTGCAGAAATGCCTCACGGTGGTTTCAAGAAATCCGGATATGGCAAAGACCTGTCAGCTTATTCGCTGGAAGAATACACCCGTGTAAAACATATCATGTGTGATATTAATGACTAAAGGGTCACAGGTGCTGGGAGTAGATGAAAACTTGAGCTTGCGGATTTTTGTAGCATTAAGAGACATTTGGGGGTCACTCCGTCATCGAACCCACATGACCCCAAATCTGACCCCCAATTTATCCCGATGCAGGGGGATAACGGTAGAGTGATGAGAACAGTTTTCACAGCGATAGCGGGTGCAACCCGTTGAAAAGCAAGAAGCCCGCGTCAGTTTCCTGATGCGGGCTTCTCTAAATATGGCTC
>CAWUIY010000274.1:0-6426 GCA_963922555.1 uncultured Serratia sp.
ACAACATTCCCCAGAAGAAGGGAACAATGGTCAACAAACCAAAGATCAGCTTCAGCGCGCGCGAATTCCGCCAGATTGCAGCAGAACCCGGGTATGAAACGACCAGTACAAGAGCCAGTATCCACCAGGCCAGTGCCAACCAGAGTGAACCGCTGATTTGTAGCAGATGAACCGACTGCTGATAGGCAGGAAGACTCAACATCATGGCAGTTAACACAAAACCGCAAAGAATGGCTAACCACACACGCTGGGTTCGTGACTTATACCCGGCAAACTGCCCCCACTCCCACGCCGCAAGCATACATACGACAATGGTAACAACGGCAAAACCGACAGGCGGCAATAAAAATAACGCAGCGATGACAATCGGAATCAAAATCAAAGCTGTAATAATGCGATACTTCAGCAAAAGTTCTCCCTAGGACGCATCGGCGCCGATAGGTGTAGTCCCCCCGAAGCGACGCTCGCGTTGTGCAAAAGCATTCAGCGCACCTTCAAAGACAATTTCATCAAAATCAGGCCAGAGGACGTCAGTAAAGTAAAGCTCTGCATAGGCAATCTGCCACAGCAGGAAATTACTGATACGATGTTCCCCACCGGTTCTGATCACCAGGTCAACAGGTGCCAGCTCACTCATACAGACTGAAGCACCCAGTGCCTCTTCCGTGATTTGGTCCGCACGAAGTGTACCAGCTTCAATCTGACCTGCCAGCTTCTTTACGCCCTCAATGATATCCCAACGACCACCGTAATTGGCAGCAATGTTAAGTGTCAGACCACCATTGTTTTGTGTCAGCGTTTCCGACTTGCGGATCATGTCCTGCAAACGCGAGCTAAAACGGCTGACATCACCGATAACACGCAGGCGGACATTGTGTTTATGTAAACTTTTTACTTCGCTACTTAGCGCGCGTACAAAAAGCTCCATTAACGCAGAAACTTCCTGAATTGGGCGGTTCCAGTTCTCACTGCTGAAGGCATAAAGCGTGAGCGCATCTAAATGATGGCTTGCAGCAAAGCTGACCGCTTTACGTACGGACTTGACTCCCGCTTTATGACCAAAGATCCGCATTTTTCCCTGGCGCTTCGCCCAACGGCCATTCCCATCCATAATAATGGCAACATGGCGCGGTAGCAGACAAGTTGTATCAGTCATTTGTTGATTCTCGAGCGACATAACTCAGACTCTTTTCCTTCAGCTAGAATTAACGACGTCACCTGTGAAACTCTGCATTCGCGTGCATGATGAAGCGTGCGCGTAAAAAAGCCGTGAACCTACCAGGCACGGCTTCGCCTGACTACCAACGTACTTAAAATGAATAAGTACGGCCATGAAACGCAATTATGCGTCGTCAGGAGGCGCAGACTATATCATTTCAACGTTGTTCGAACAAACGACCTCAGTCAATGACGCATAATTTTACAGAGTAAATGCCTTTAATAACAAGAATGCACTCTCTCTGGCAGAACGGTCGATGGCTAAAACCTCGTCGACACAGGTGGGTTCTGCGGGCAGTGGTTTTTCCAATACCTGCTGATTTAGTCTGGCAATGTCTCCAAAACGGATCTGCCCCGCCAGGAAGGCGGCAACCGAGACTTCGTTGGCGGCGTTCAGCGTCGTTGTCGCTGCCTGACCAGTGCGGCTGGCATCAATCGCCAGTTTCAGACAAGGATAACGCTCGAAGTCCGGCTCGTTGAAAGTCAGCGCGCCCATCTTGCAGAAATCCAGTGGCTCGACGCCGGCAGCAACTCTGGCTGGATAAGCCATGGCGTGGGCGATCGGCGTACGCATATCCGGCGAACCCAGCTGGGCCAAAACGCTGCCATCGATGTAGCGCACCATAGAGTGGATCATCGACTGGGGATGAATAATCACCTCCATTTGCTCCGCAGACGCATTAAACAGCCAGCGCGCTTCGATGTATTCCAGACCTTTATTCATCATGGTCGCGGAGTCGACAGAAATTTTGCGGCCCATTGACCAGTTTGGGTGTGCGCAGGCCCGCTCAGGGGTCACGGCATCAAACTCGGACAGCGGGAGCTCGCGGAACGGGCCGCCTGACCCGGTCAGGATAATGCGCGACACGCCGTTTTCTTCCAGCGAAGCATAACCCATTTGCTGTTGCACTTTTTCGGGCAGGCTCTGAAAAATAGCGTTATGTTCGCTGTCGATAGGCATCAGTTGACTGCGGCTTTCACGCACGGCATCCATAAAGATGCGGCCACAGGTCACCAGAGACTCTTTATTGGCGAGTAATACTCTTTTGCCCGCTTTGACCGCAGACAGGGTTGGCAGCAGGCCAGCGGCTCCGACAATGGCAGATACAACCTGGCTGACATCATCCAGCGCCGCAAGCTCGCAGGCTGCGTTCATGCCAGAAAGCACCTCGGTTCTACTCCCCTGCTCTTGCAAAATCAGGCGCAACGCCGCAGCAGAAGTTTCATCAGCCATTGAAGCGTATTGCGGGGAAAACTCGAGACATTGCTCAGCCATTATCTGAACATTATTTCCGGCGACTAGCGCACGAACGCTAAAGGCATCGGGGTTGGAGCGCACAACAGAAAGCGTGCTGGTGCCAACAGAACCCGTGGAGCCAAGAATAGTCAGTTGCTTCATGAAGGTACTCAGTATAGCGAAAGTCATTATCGGAAGTGACACAGTCTGTTACTCATTGAGTCGCTTGTCTATCAGATTCAAGCACCAAATACTGTGGTTCACTACGACGGGATGCTGCCCATTTTATTGATAAATTCTTAACTTACAATTAGGTATGGGAGTTTTTAGGGAAATGCTGAATTTAAAAAAATAAAGCGCCGCTAATGCGACGCTTCGGGTATTACCTTGGCAATGATTAGAAATCCAGCAGTTCAGCTTCTTTCTCGGTCAGAGCCTTGTCGATGGACTTGATGAATACATCAGTCATCTTCTGAATATCGTCTTGAGAACGACGATCTTCGTCTTCGCTGATTTCTTTGTCTTTCAGCAACGCTTTCACTTTATCGTTGGCATCACGACGCACGTTACGCACGGAAACGCGGCCCTGCTCTGCTTCGCCACGAACGATCTTGATCAGATCTTTACGGCGCTCTTCAGTGAGCGGAGGCAGTGGAACGCGGATGGTGCTGCCTGCAGACATTGGGTTCAGACCCAAGTCTGAAGTCATGATTGCCTTTTCTACAGCGGCGCTGATAGAACGGTCAAACACGGTCACTGCCAGAGTACGAGCATCTTCTACAACCACGTTGGCCAGCTGGCGCAGCGGGGTTTTAGAACCGTAGTATTCAACCTGAATACCGTCGAGGATGCCCGGCTGTGCACGACCGGTACGGATTTTGTTGATGTTGTTTTCGAATGCTTCAACGCACTTAGCCATGCGAACTTCAGCATCTTTTCTGATTTCATTTATCACGTTGCGAACCTTTGGAAACGGATTACCAGGGAGACCATAGTCTTAGTATAGTCCGTGAAAATTCAAAATGGCCTTCTGGGACAACGACAGGTTATTCGCCTTTAGAAATCAGCGTACCTTCGTTTTCACCCATAACCACGCGGCGCAGTGCGCCAGGTTTGTTCATGTTGAAGACGCGAATCGGCAGATTATGGTCACGAGCCAGCGTGAAGGCTGCAAGGTCCATGACTTTCAATTCTTTATCCAACACGTCCGTATAAGTCAGGTGGTCAAACATAGTCGCGTCCGGGTGTTTAACCGGATCCGCTGAGAACACACCATCAACTTTGGTCGCTTTCAGGACCACGTCGGCTTCGATTTCAATCCCGCGCAAACAGGCTGCAGAATCGGTAGTAAAGAATGGGTTGCCGGTACCGGCTGCAAAAATTACGACGCGGTTGTTACGCAGCAAGCTGATTGCTTCAGCCCAGCTGTAGTTGTCGCAAACGCCATTTAGCGGAATTGCAGACATCAGGCGCGCATTCACATAGGCGCGGTGCAGTGCATCACGCATTGCCAGACCATTCATTACCGTGGCCAGCATTCCCATGTGATCGCCCACCACGCGGTTCATTCCTGCCTGAGCAAGACCAGCACCGCGGAACAGGTTCCCGCCGCCAATCACGACACCCACCTGGATGCCCAGCTCAACCAGCTCTTTAACTTCCTGTGCCATGCGATCCAAAACGCTCGCATCGATACCAAAACCTTCACTGCCTTGCAGGGCTTCGCCACTGAGTTTTAGCAGGATACGCTGATAAACGGGTTTCGCATTGGTAGCCATGGTGTCTGTCCTAAGAAGCAATGTGTCGTAATGGGATGGTCGTTTTTTTTGCATCACAAATCCTGTGATGAGATCAGACATAATGGCTGTCTGACATAACTGCTAGAGGGTTTAACCCTTGGATATTTCAAGGCTGGATAAAACGGAACCGCCAGTTTCAGCGGTTCCATTTTTGCATCAATCCAGCATTAAGACTGTTTGCTCATTGCAGCATTAAGACTGTTTGCTCATTGCAGCAACTTCTGCAGCAAAGTCAGTCTCAGCTTTCTGGATGCCTTCGCCCACTTCAAAGCGGATGAAGTTAACAACGTCAGCGTTGTGCTCTTTCAGAACCTGAGCAACAGTTTTGCTTGGTTCGATTACGAAAGGCTGACCTGTCAGAGAAACTTCGCCGGTGAATTTCTTCATGCGGCCTTCAACCATTTTCTCTGCGATTTCTTTAGGCTTGCCAGACTGCAGTGCGATGTCCAGCTGAACCTGGTACTCTTTTTCTACAACTTCTGCAGAAACGTCTTCTGGCTTAACGAATTCTGGCTTGCTTGCAGCAACGTGCATAGCGATTTGCTTAACCAGTTCTTCATCAGCGCCGGTAGCAGCAACCAGAACACCGATGCGAGCACCGTGCAGGTAGCTACCCAGAACTTCGCCTTCCAGAGAAGCGATACGGCGAATGTTGATGTTCTCACCGATTTTAGCAACCAAAGCAACGCGCTCTTCTTCGAACTGTGCTTTCAGTACTTCAACGTCAGTGATTTTGCCAGCAAAAGCAGCGTCCAGCACTTTATCAGCGAAAGCCTGGAAACCACCATCTTTAGCAACGAAGTCAGTCTGGCAGTTAACTTCCAGGATCAGACCGTAGTTGCCTTCGATTTTGGTTTTGATCACGCCGTCAGCAGCTACGTTGCCTGCTTTCTTAGCAGCTTTGATCGCGCCAGATTTACGCATGTTTTCGATAGACAGCTCGATGTCGCCGTTAGCTTCAACCAGAGCTTTTTTGCAGTCCATCATGCCAGCGCCAGTACGTTCGCGCAGTTCTTTTACCAGGGCAGCGGTAATATCAGCCATTGTAGTTTCCTCGGTTATCCCAGTGCAAAAAGGGGTTTTGCAGTGAGATATTTCTCGCATTTAAGATAAGCAAAGGGGGCCAATTAAGGCCCCCTAACCAACATATTCAATACCTGGTTAATAAGGGCTGCATACCCAAAAGGGTATCGGAGCCGTCCTTATTATTCAGCTTCTACGAAGCTTTCTTCTGCCTGAACAGCCAGATCTTGAGAACGGCCTTCACGAACAGTGGCAGCAACGGCGCTCAGGTACAGATTCACTGCACGGATTGCGTCATCGTTACCAGGGATAACGAAGTCAACGCCATCCGGATCGGAGTTGGTATCAACAATAGCGAATACCGGGATACCCAGGTTGTTAGCTTCTTTGATTGCAATGTGTTCGTGGTCGGCATCGACAACAAACAGTGCATCAGGAAGACCACCCATATCCTTGATACCGCCCAGGCTATTTTCCAGCTTCGCAAGCTCGCGAGTACGCATCAGAGCTTCTTTTTTGGTCAGCTTTTCGAAAGTGCCGTCTTGTGATTGGATTTCCAGATCTTTCAAACGCTTGATTGACTGACGAACGGTTTTCCAGTTAGTCAGCATGCCGCCCAACCAGCGATGGTTCACGAAGAACTGGTCGCAGTTGTGTGCAGCGTCTTTTACCGCTTCGCTTGCTGCGCGCTTGGTACCAACGAACAGGATCTTACCTTTACGGGAAGAGATCTTGGTCAACTCAGCCAGAGCTTCGTTGAACATTGGTACAGTTTTCTCAAGGTTGATGATGTGAACCTTGTTACGTGCGCCGAAGATGAATGGCTTCATTTTCGGGTTCCAGTAACGGGTCTGGTGACCGAAGTGTACACCGGCCTTGAGCATGTCGCGCATGGAAACAGTTGCCATGATAAAACCTCTATAGTAAATGTTTGGGGTTATGCCTCCACGTATCCCATGCAACCGACCCCGTAAAAAGCCATCAATGACGGCAATTCCAGAGCACCCCGGCGCAGGTGTCGATACGTGTGTGTTATTACTTATTTAACAAATAAGTACACAAATGAGTGAGTATTTGGCTCATCCACTTTCCGCCTTCTGCAAAAGACCTTGGCCTTTTTGCAAAGACAATACAGTGATTGCCGGCGCG
>CAWUIY010000275.1:0-6414 GCA_963922555.1 uncultured Serratia sp.
AAGTTAAGATGCAAAAGTTAGCTGAGTTGTATCGCGGAAAGGCGAAAACCGTCTATACCACCGAAAACCCAGACCTGCTGGTTTTGGAGTTCCGTAATGATACGTCAGCACTGGATGGCGAACGTATTGAGCAGTTCGACCGTAAAGGCATGATCAACAACAAATTCAACCACTTCATTATGCAGAAGTTGGAAGAAGCAGGCATTCCTACCCAGATGGAACGTCTGTTGTCAGACAATGAAGTGCTGGTGAAAAAACTGGATATGGTTCCGGTTGAATGCGTTATCCGCAACCGCGCTGCCGGTTCACTGGTTAAGCGCCTGGGCGTGGAAGAAGGTCTGGTTCTGAACCCGCCACTGTTCGACCTGTTCCTGAAAGACGATGCCAAGCATGACCCAATGGTCAACGAATCTTACTGCAAGACCTTCGGTTGGGTTAACGAAGAGAATCTGGCGCGCATGAAAGAGCTGAGCTACAAGGCTAATGACGTGCTGAGCAAGATCTTCGGTGATGCCGGTCTGATTTTGGTCGACTTCAAGCTGGAGTTTGGTCTGTTCAAGGGTGAAGTTGTGCTGGGTGATGAATTCTCTCCAGACGGCAGCCGCCTGTGGGACGTCAACTCATTGGAGAAAATGGACAAAGACCGTTATCGCCAGAGCCTGGGCGGTTTGATCGAAGCCTATGAAGAAGTGGCCAATCGTATTGGCGTAAAATTAGACTAATCTTTTTTTAGCCACGCTACGCAAACGATTACGCCCCCTGAATTGTCAACACGGCTTGACGCTGTCGTTCAGGGGGCGTTTTTACGGCTATTCCTCTCTATTGTCTGAACATTTTAGTCCCTCTCATTGCTTAAACTCTCTTCTGGTTTTAATCCCACTTCAAAGTCTGGCTCTTGGTGATTGGTATTCCTTTACCTTGTTAACTAGGATTAGGAAAAAACAGCGGAGGTGAATTATGCGATGGCAAGGGCGTCGGGAAAGTGACAATGTAGAGGATCGCCGCAATGAAGGCGGCGGTCAGGGCGGCAATGGATTGGGCGGAATGCGCATTCCTATTCGCGGCAAGAGCGGTATCGTGATTGTTATCGTGGTGCTGGTGGCCGGATATTACGGCATTGACCTCAGCCCGTTGCTCACCGGTGGCCAGTCTCAGAGCCCTTCACAGTACCAGCAGCGGCAAACGCAAACGTCGATTAGCCCTAATGACGATCGGCAGGCCAAATTCACCTCGGTAATACTGGCATCGACCGAAGATGTCTGGACGCAAATTTTCAAGCAAAATGGCATGACCTACCGCGACCCGAAACTGGTGATGTATCGCGGCGCAACACGCACCGGCTGCGGAACCGGACAATCGGTGATGGGACCGTTCTACTGTCCGGCCGATAGCACGGTGTATATCGACCTGTCTTTCTATCAGGAGTTGCGCGACAAACTCGGTGCGGGAGGTGATTTCGCACAGGGATATGTCGTGGCCCATGAAGTCGGCCATCATGTGCAAAACCTGCTGGGTATCGACAGCAAGGTGCGGCAGATGCAACAGGGCGCGTCGCAGGCGGAAATCAATCGCCTTTCGGTGAAAGTAGAATTGCAGGCCGACTGCTTCGCCGGGATCTGGGGGCATGCGATGCAGCAGGAACAGGTGCTGGAGAGCGGCGATCTCAAACAGGCGCTGGATGCCGCCCGCGCCATTGGCGACGATAAACTGCAACAGCAAAGTCAGGGCCGCGTGGTTCCCGACAGCTTTACCCACGGCACGTCGGCGCAGCGCTATGACTGGTTCAAGCGCGGCTACGACAGTGGGCGGATGGATCAGTGCAACACTTTCGCGGCCAAATAATTTCACTTCATCTTTCCCGCCGCAGCGGCGTTGGCTGCGCGCTATCCACCGCGGTCACTTACTTTATGTAAGCTCCCGCGGTGTCTACACTGGCCGCCTTGCTGCAACAGGAAATCTATCGTGAAATGTCGTGGGCATCTTTCCCGCCGCAGCGGCGTTGGCTGCGCGCTATCCACCGCGGTCACTTACTTTATGTAAGCTCCCGCGGTGTCTACACTGGCCGCCTTGCTGCAACAGGAAATCTATCGTGAAATGTCGTGGGCATCTTTCCCGCCGCAGCGGCGTTGGCTGCGCGTTATCCACCGCGGTCACTTACTCTATGTAAGCTCCCGCGGTGTCTACACTGGCTACCGCGTTATTGCTCCCGCGTATTCACCTTGCCTGTTTAGTTGTGTAAGCTCCTGAAGAGCTCGGGCAGGTCACCGCCTGAGTCCTCACTCAATTAATAAAACGCGTCTATCTTTCATCGTGACTTACTTTGGGAATCTTATGGCTTTTCTCGATCCGACCTTGCTTATTCTGCTGGTTTTCGCCGGTTTAGGTATTCTGAGCCACAATTCAGCTGTCACCATCGCGATGTTTTTCCTGCTGACGGTGCGTATTACGCCACTAAATCACTTTTTTCCGTGGATCGAAAAATACGGCCTGACGCTGGGGATTATTATCCTGACGATCGGCGTGATGGTGCCGATCGCCAACGGAAAGATCACCCCAAGTGCCTTGATTCATTCCTTTTTCCACTGGAAGTCGATTATCGCGATTCTGGTCGGCATCGGTGTTTCCTGGCTGGGTGGCAGAGGCATTACCCTAATGGGCACTCAGCCACAGCTGGTTGCTGGACTGCTCGTCGGCACGGTATTAGGCGTTGCCTTCTTTAAAGGTGTGCCAGTAGGGCCACTGATTGCCGCCGGTTTACTGTCGTTGATGATTGGAAAAGGTTGAAGCCATGAATTGCGCCGATCCTGAAATGTCTCTCCCTGAAAAATGGATCGAGCAGTTGGAGCATGGCCAGAGACAAATGCGACGTCAGGGCATGCGGCGACTGCTGGTGCTGAGTGGCGAGGCGCCCTGGAGCAGGGAGATTGCGTCCCAAATTGCCCGCTATTTCAGCGGCGACTGGCTGTGGATAAGCCCGCAGCCGCAGCAGGATTTCCGCACGCTGACAGCCGAATCGGCGAATCAGCTTCTCGGTCAGGAGTATTTGCATGGCGTGTTTGATGCCCGAGAAGGGCTGAACGCCGAGGCACTGGCGGCTTTCAGTGGGGTCTTACAGGCAGGAAGCTGGCTTGTTCTTCTGGTTCCTGCCTGGTCAGAATGGCCGCTGAAGCCGGACAACGATAGCCGCCGCTGGAGCGAGCAGCCTGAAGCGATCGCGACGCCGCGCTTTATCACCCGTTTTAGCCATTTTTTACAGCAAGATGCCTCAACGGTTATCTGGCGTCAGGGCGAAAACTTCCAGCTTTCAATGTTAGCAAACACCCCCGACTGGCTTGCCCCGCAGGGCGCGCCCACGCCACAGCAGCAGACTATTCTCGGCCAGCTGTTGCAGGCCAAAGAGGGCGTTTTTGTCCTGACCGCCGCGCGAGGTCGCGGTAAGTCGACGCTGGCAGGAATGCTGGTGCAGCAGTGGGAGGGGCTCTGTTGGGTGACCGCACCAGGCAAGGTTTCCGCGCAGCGTATCGCCGAACAAAGCGGTGAAGGCGCACAATTTTTTGCCCCCGATGTCCTGTTGGCACATTGCGAAAGCGGTGCGTCAATCGCTGCTGACTGGTTACTGATTGACGAAGCCGCCGCCATACCTGCGCCAATACTGACTCGACTGATCGCCTATTTCCCGCGCGTTTTGATCACGACCACGGTTCAAGGCTATGAGTGCACGGGAAGGGGATTCTTGCTGAAATTCTGTGCCTCATTGCCTACATGGCATGACTTAAGGCTGGCAGATCCGATCCGCTGGGCGCAGCACGACCCGCTGGAAGAGCTGCTGGATAAGGTCCTGTTATTTAACGAACCTGAATTCGCTTCTGCCTCTGCTAAGCAGCCGTTAGATTTTTCATGGTTCGATGCGGCAACCTGGGATCAAAATCCCGCGCTGCTCACGGCTTTTTATCACCTGTTAACCAGCGCCCACTACCGCACCTCGCCAATTGATTTGCGCCGAATGCTCGATGCGCCGGGGATGTCATTTGCCGTGGCGAAACGAGGCGAGGATCTAGCCGCTGCGCTGTGGCTGGTGGAGGAAGGGGGGCTAGATCCCGCGCTGGCGCATGAAGTTTGGGCCGGCAGAAGGCGGCCACGAGGCAATCTGGTGGCCCAGTCCATGGCCGCACACGGTGGATTCCCGCAGGCGGCGATACTGCGTTCACGGCGGATCACCCGCATTGCCGTTGCGCCAGACAATCGCAGGCGAGGCGTCGCCAAAGCTTTAGTCGCTCAGCAGCAACAGATTGCCAGCCAGCAAGGGCTAGATTTTCTTTCTGTCAGTTTTGGCTTCACCGGTGAACTGTGGAAATTTTGGCAGAGCTGCGGCTTTACAATGGTTCGCGTCGGCGGTCAAAAGGAGGCCAGCAGCGGCTGTTATGCTGCTATGGCACTGTTGCCGATAAGCGAGGCGGGGATCGCGCTTTGCCAGCAGGCCACAAGACAGTTCTCCAGAAATCAGCAACAGATCCCCGCCGAGGTGTTCACCGCGTTAAATTTAGATACCAGTAGCCAGCCTGTTTATTGCCAACTTGAGGATGCCGACTGGCGCGAGCTGGCCGGATTCGCATTTGCCAGCCGATCGGTAGACAGCAGTCGCGCCTCTTTGCTGCGCCTGTTAGCACAGTCAACGCTTGCGTTGACCGCCTTACGTGCCAGTCTGCAATCAGGACTTACATCGTCAGAAATTGTCTCGCAGCTAGGGTTGAGTGGCAAAAAAGCGCTGCTCCAACGCTGGCGCGAAGAGACTCGGCTGGCGCTGGAGCAGCTTGATATAAAGTGTTGCAGCAAATGGCAGCGGTTTGTAAATTGAGTATTTTGTTCGAAATAAGAAACCAAGTGTGGAGTTCATGGCGTTTTTTTATTGTTTTATTTAAAATAACACAATGTTTTGAAAGGGTTTTTATATTTAAGTTTAGCCTATCTAAAAAATACCTTGTTCCTTTTAATGTATTTAAGTATTTTATTTCGAACAATTAATGACTTTGCATTGGGAGAATTAAACATGAATCAGCATCCTCGTTACAGGGAAGATACCTACTGTTTCGTAATAGAAACTCTGGTGATTGCTAGTGGCGTTGACGAGCACGGCGCATGGATTGCCCTCCAGGACAATATCTTTCACCCACAGGGCGGCGGCCAGCCAGCAGACAGTGGTTGGGTAAACGATGTTCCGGTGAAGATTCGCAAGCACCCCGACGGTCTGGTCGCGGCATACCCGCAACAGCCGCTGGAGGCCGGGGAAGGGCAACAGGTTAAAGCGGCGATCTCCGAACCAGAACGGCTGTACCACTCGGCGCTGCATACCGCCGGGCATCTGCTTAACGGCGAGCTAAAACCCTACGGCTGGAAAGCGATTTCCGGGCATCATTTTCCCGGAGAATCGCGGGTTGAATTTTCGCCATTGAGTTCTGAAGCCGTATTGGTGGACAACCTGCCATTGAACGAGATTGAAGAAACTATCAACGCAAAGCTGCGCGCGGGAGCATCAGTGACTGCCTGGATGGAGGGTGAAACGCGTATTACTCTGATTGAAAATACCGAGCCCATCCTCTGTGGCGGCACGCATGTCGATAACATCAATCAAATCACTGATTTTTCTTTAAAAGCCGCCAAGTTTAAAAAAGGCACCCTGCGTTTAAGCTACGACGCCGCTTACCTCAAACCATAAAACGCTTTAATCCTGTGAGAGGTAAGACATCACCACCGTTGCACTGACTGCGCTATCGGTGCAGATGTAGGAATGAGGCTTTTCGCCAGAGAAGCCGTAAAAGTCGCCCGCTTGCAGAATCACGCTTTCATCGGCGTCGATTTTTAACATCAGGCAACCACTGTGAACCATCAAATGTTCGTGGGTTCCCGGCGTATGGGCAGGGCTGTTAATCACCACGCCCGGCTTCATTTGCAGATGCCAAATCTCTGAAATATTCCCCAGGCCAATCCTGAATTTAATCGACTGTGAATAATCGCCCTGTAGCGGAACGTGTTTTTCTAAATACGGATAAAGTTTGGTATTGCCGCCCAACAGATCGCCCAACGGCACACGCAGCGCTACCGCAATCGCATCAAGAGTATCGATACGCGGGTTTGAATGGCCGGTTTCCAGCTTGGATAGCGCCGCCTTTGACACGCCCGACAGCTTCGACAAGTCATTCAGCGAGATGCTTCGCGACAAGCGCAGCAGCTTGATTTTATTGCCGATAGTTAATGAGAGTCGGCCGGGAAAGTCTTGGTTTTCAGTCGTAGTCATCACGGTGCCAGAGTTAATGCGCTTAGCGGCGAATTTTATCAGGAGCGAGCGGAGATAGCTTAAAAACTTGCAGATGATAAGCCAAACCAGGGCAATGACATTGAAAAAATCAGTATGAGTTA
>CAWUIY010000276.1:0-6351 GCA_963922555.1 uncultured Serratia sp.
CTTCCTTTGATGCCCCGGCAGGTTTCGCCATCGCCAAGGGTAAGCCGGAATTTAAGGCCGCGCTGGATAAGGCCATTGAGGCTTCGATGCAGGATGGGACCTGGAAAAAGCTCTATCAGAAGTGGTTTCCCGGTTCACCGATGCCGAAACAATACCTGCCGCATGCGAGCTGATAATCCCCGCGAGCCAGCGATCTCTTACCCGGTGGTGGGGGCAACCTCACCCAGTTAAAGAGCGAGTACCTGTATGAGCCTGTTCGAGATGCTTCACCGGACGTTCTTTGATTTCGGCTCGATGGCCGAAGTTCTGCCCCAACTGTTAAAAGTTGGCCTCATCAATACGCTGATTATTTCAATGTCTGCCACCCTGTTAGGCACCTCGATCGGGCTGGTTCTGGCGCTAATGGGAATTTCGCCGTCGCGCTGGCTGCGGATGCCATCGCGCATTTATACCGATCTGTTTCGCGGTCTGCCGTCGATCCTGACTATCTTGTTGATCGGACAAGGTCTGGCACGCTACAGCTATGAGTTATTTGGGCCATCGCCCTACCCGCTGGGCATCTTCGCCCTGAGCCTGATTGCCAGCGCCTATATGGGAGAAATCTTCCGCGCCGGGATCCAAAGCGTCGAGAAAGGCCAGCTTGAAGCCTGCCGGGCATTGGGCATGAGCTACGGCCGCGCGATGCGGCTGGTGATCGTTCCACAAGGCATTCGCCGCGTCTTACCTGCCCTGGTCAACCAGTTCATTGCGATTATCAAAGACTCGTCGCTGGTCTATTTGCTCGGACTGATGGTTAACGAGCGTGAGCTGTTTCGCGTGGGGCAAGACGCGGCAGTGCTTACCGGTAATCTGTCGCCGCTGATGCTGGCAGGGCTGTTCTATCTGATTATTACCGTGCCGATGACCCATCTGGTGAACTACGTTGACGAGCGGTTCCGCACCGGACGCCGCAAGATGACTCGCCCAATCAGCAGCCTGAAAGAGGTGGATGAACTGCAACAGTTGACGGCACGCTCCGTTGCCAGCAATGGCAGCACACCGTTAACCAGCGAACGGGGACAATAATCATGACTTTTGCTACCGCCTTTTCCTCTGCCGATTCGGTGCCCACTTTTCATGGTGCCAGCGTGGAGATCCGTGACCTTACGCTGGCTTTCGGCGATATCCAGGTACTGCGCAGTGTCTCGCTCAAGGTTGCTCCTGGCACAACGACCTGCATTATCGGGCCATCAGGTTCGGGTAAATCAACGCTGTTACGCGGGATTAATCGCCTGCACGAACCGCAGTCCGGCGACGTGCTGGTCTCGGGTCGATCGGTGTTAAAAGATCCCCCCGACGCCCTGCGTTTACGCATCGGCATGGTTTTCCAGCATTTTAATTTATTTCCCGATCACACCGCGCTGGAAAACGTGGCGATGGCGCCGTGGAAAATCAAGAAACTGCCAAAGGCACAGGCTTACCGGCTGGCGGCAGAACGTTTAAAAGAGGTAGGGCTGGAACAGCGAGCCGATCATCGTCCGCGCTATCTTTCCGGCGGCCAGCAGCAGCGTGTCGCTATCGCGCGGGCGTTGGCAATGGACCCCGAAGTGATGCTGTTTGATGAGGCGACTTCGGCGCTGGACCCCGAGCTGGTAAAAGGCGTGCTGAACCTGATGGCTGACCTGTGCCGTCGCGGCATGACGATGATTGTGGTCACTCACGAGATGGGTTTTGCGCGAAAAGTCGCCGATCAGGTGATATTTATGGACGAGGGCGAAATCGTTGAATCCGGCACGCCAGAGCAGATTTTTGATCACCCGCAGTCGGCGCGGTTGCAGCGCTTTTTATCAGAAGTGCTTTAGATTTAGGCCGCGTTGCTCACGCGGCCTAAATCATTAACTTATTATTCAACAAAAGGTTAACAGGTTATGTCTATGGACAATGATAAAAAAAGCACGGTGGTGCTGGGTGGCGGCATTATCGGTATTTCCAGCGCCGTTCAGTTGTTGCGCCGCGGGCTGCAGGTGACCCTGATTACCGAAGCAGAACTGGTATCCGGCGCATCGGGCCGTTCGCTGTCATGGCTCAATTCCGCCGCCGACCGCTCGCAGGAGTACCATGCGCTGCGCATGGCCGGAATCGAGCGTTACCGCACTCTGTTTGCCCAGGATCCTTCCCGCGACTGGCTGCGCTTTGATGGCGGTTTGTACTGGGGCGAAAACAAACAGCAGGAGACGCTGGCGCGTTATCAATATGAAAGCGCACACGGTTACGATTCGCAACTCACCGGTAAATCGTCGGTGGAGAAAATTGATCCGCAGGTCAATGCCTCTGCCGTAGCCGAAACCGCGCTTTTTAATCCGGGCGAAGGCTGGGTCAGCTTGCCGCATTTAGCCAATTTCCTGATGAGCGAGTTTTATCGTCTCGACGGACAATTGGTGGAGCATGCGGGTAAATCGTCAGTGGCGACCGACGCCAGCGGCAAAGCAATCGGCGTCAAAACTAATAACGGCGAGATCTTCAGCGGCGACAGGGTATTGGTCGCCTGTGGTCCGCAAACTCCTGATATTGTTGCCCCGCTTGGCGTCACTATCCCTAATAACTCGCCGCTGTCGATGCTGGTGCTTACCAGACCGCTGGATAAAACCGTTAAGGTGGTGATGAACACGCCGCGCGTCGCCATCCGGCCCAACCCAGGAAAAACGCTGGCGCTGGACCACGACTGGTATGAGTCTTCTATCACTCGCGATGAAAACGGTGACTATACTGTTGCCGAATCGGTAGTCAACGAGCTGGTCGCTGAGGCAGCAGAAGTACTCAACGATGCAGAACAATTGCAGGCGGCAAGCTGGAAAATCGGCCTGAAACCTATTCCCGGCGATGGCAATCCCGTTTTGGGTGAGTTAGCTGGCGTGCCGGGATGCTATGTGGCGTTCACTCATTCCGGCGCGACGCTGGCGCTTATCGTCGGCGAACTGCTGGCCAGCGAGATGGCTAGCGGAAAAAAACATCCGATGCTGGCGACTTTCCGCCCGGAAAGGTTTGGCAGATAAGACAAACTTTGCTGACCCGTGTAACGGCGGGCCAGCGAAGTTTAAGCCGGTTGTAAATGGCTGGAGATAAACTGCTGAAAACGCGGGGAACCCTGATCGCCGAACAACGCTTGCGGCGCGCCCTGGCAGTCGATTTCACCCTGATGCAGAAACACGACCTGATTTGAAACGCTGCGCGCAAAACTCATCTCGTGGGTGACCACCAGCATAGTGCGCCCCTCCTCTGCCAGACTGCGCATCACTTTCAGCACTTCACCCACCAGCTCAGGATCCAACGCCGAGGTAGGCTCGTCGAACAGCATGACGTCGGGATCCATCGCCAAAGCGCGGGCAATCGCCACTCGCTGTTTCTGCCCTCCGGAAAGCTGCGACGGATAAAAGTCTTTACGTTCAAACAATCCTACTCGCGCAAGCAGTGCTTCGGCCTTTTCGACGCATTCCTTACGGCTTTTTTTCTGCACGTAGCGTGGCCCTTCTATCACGTTATCGAGCACCGTCATGTGCGACCACAGATTGAAATCCTGGAACACCATTCCCAGCCGCGAGCGGATGTTTTCAACCTGTTTATGACTGGCAGGAAGCTGATGCCCTTTGCTGTCGCGCTTCATCACGATGGTTTCACCGCCGACCGCCACGGTGCCCGAGTCGGGCGTTTCGAGCAAATTGATACAGCGCAGGAAGGTGCTCTTGCCCGAGCCACTGGCACCTAAAATGGAGATCACATCGCCCTGTCGCGCATCGAGAGAAATGCCTTTCAGCACCTCGTGTTCGCCGAAGGATTTGCGGATGTCGATCATGGAAAGCGTGATGGGTGGGATCATGGCCCTATTGCTCCTGTTAAACAATCCATTGAGTCACAGTAACAAGCAATAACGGGGCCAATATCCTCGCCTGGCACGAGGATATTGTGAGGATAAGGATTAGTTCAGCGGCATACGCGCCGGATCCGGGTAGAGATATTCAAAACCCAGTTCCTTGACGATGCGACTGCCATCGACCAGCTTGCCTGCGGAATCTGAGGGTTCCGGGGCAAAGGTGGGTTCTGGCAGGCCTAACTGACGCGCCAGCATCGGATAAAACTGCTGTTTTACCGGATGGGCCGGGGCGCAGAGGTTAAAGGTATGACCGCCGCGCGGCAGACTTAGCAGCAGTTGAATTGCCGACACAACGTCGTCCTGATGCACCAGATTGACGCCGTGATTTGCCCCTTTAACGTCCGTTTTGCCGGCCAGAAAACGTCCCGGATGGCGATCGGCACCCACCAGACCCGCCAGTCGCAGCACGTCAACCGAAGTGTTAGGTAAATTATGGAACCACTCCTCCAGCTCTTTAAGCACGATGCCCGCGTTGGTGACCGGCTCCAGCGGCGAGGTTTCACGCACAGTGCCCTTGCCTTCGCCATAAACCGAGGTCGAACTGGTAAACACGATGCGCGGCACGTTGTGCGCCAGTGCGCTGTCCACCAGCAGCTGTACGGACTGAAAATAAAGCTCACTGCCCTCTGCCGTGCGTCTGGCAGGTAAGGTAATGATTAACACGTCTACGTTTAGCAAGATTTCAAGATCGTCAGGATCGCATTCCAGCATCACGCCTGGGGCAAAATTCAACGGATAGCATTCGATGCCGCTCATGCGCGCCGCTTCTACGCCGTCGAGGGTAGTTTTACTGCCGACCACCTGGTATCCCCTGGCACTCAATGCAACGGCCAGCGGCATTCCCAACCAGCCCAAACCAATTATCGATACCTTCTTCATGTTGCTCTCCAGTGCGTTGTTCGCTGCCGTCAAATCATGGGTCTTGCCCGGCAACGTCAAACATATTTTATCAGGCTTTGTTGACTAGTTTAGCAGGCTACCGTGGGCTTCGGCTTTAAACAACGGCTTAATATGTAATGATTTTTAAGATATTACTCAACGATTTACTGGTCCCGGCGATTCAACTCTTCTATACAATCCATTCACATAACTCATTAGACACTGAAAGACATTAGAATTATTTATCAGGATAAAAAAAGGTTGCACAGCCGGGCACGGTGGTTTAGGTTAATTGCCAACAGATTGACAAACCTATGGCTGATAACAGCGGTAGGAATTTAAACGCTTAACGAGAAACATAAAATGCTGAACATTCTGATCAACCACCATCATCACCATCATCCTGACTAGTCTTTCAGGCAGATTGGTGCTGGGAGACTTTTAAGATCTTCCAGTGGCGCAGAATGCAGCAGTGAGCCCTCGGAAGATTTCTTCCGGGGGCTTTTTTTTGTCCCGAATATTTTAAAAACGAATTAAATCAAAACTTTAAGAGACAGAGGTCATCATGTTAGACAAGAACCGTTTACGTATCGCCATGCAGAAATCCGGTCGCCTGAGCGACGACTCCCGTGAGCTGCTGGCGCGCTGCGGGATTAAAATCAACCTGCAAGAGCAGCGCCTGATCGCCTTTGCCGAAAACATGGAAATTGATATCTTGCGCGTCCGTGATGACGATATCCCAGGGCTGGTAATGGACGGCGTGGTTGACCTCGGCATCATCGGCGAAAACGTGCTGGAAGAAGAGCTGCTGGCCCGCCGCGCTCAGGGCGAAGACCCGCGCTACTTCACGCTGCGTCGCCTGGATTTTGGCGGTTGTCGCCTGTCGCTGGCCACCCCGCTGGACTTCGATTATCAAGGGCCGCAGAGCCTCGGTAACAAGCGCATTGCCACCTCTTATCCGCACATCCTCAAGCAATATTTCGATAAAAAAGGTCTCGATTTCAAATCTTGCCTGCTGAACGGTTCTGTTGAAGTGGCACCACGCGCGGGTCTGGCAGACGCAATCTGCGACCTGGTTTCTACCGGCGCAACGCTTGAAGCCAACGGCCTGAAAGAAGATGAAGTGATTTATCGTTCGAAAGCGTGTCTTATCCAGCGCGACGGCGAAATGCCACAGTCCAAGCAGCTGCTGATCGACAAACTGATGACGCGTATTCAAGGGGTGATTCAGGCGCGGGAATCGAAATACATCATGCTGCACGCGCCAAGCGCGCAGCTGGACGAGATCATCGCCCTGCTACCAGGCGCCGAGCGCCCGACGATTCTGCCACTGGCGAACGACAAGCAGCGCGTTGCCATGCACATGGTGAGCAGCGAAACCCTGTTCTGGGAAACCATGGAAAAACTGAAAGCGCTGGGTGCCAGTTCGATTCTGGTGCTGCCAATTGAAAAGATGATGGAGTAATAAGATGCAGGCCAACGGTTTCTCTACCCCCATTGACTGGCAACAGTGCGACGAACAGCAGCGCCGCGACTTACTAACACTCCCTGCAATCGCCGCGACG
>CAWUIY010000277.1:0-6336 GCA_963922555.1 uncultured Serratia sp.
ATTGGCGAAGTAAACCAGTGCCAAAAACACCACAATCACGCAAATAATGGAATTCAGCAGGCGCTTACGCAGTTCTATCAGATGGCTGATAAGCGGTTGTGTATCGTCAACTGCCATGTTTAACGTTCACCCGTTGTTTGTGAAGAAGGAGCCGTTTGACTATCGGCTATTGCAGCGGGCTTACTCGCTGGAGCCGACGCCACGTTTGCCTGTGCCGTCGGTTGACTAGCGGGTTCAACCGCTGGCTTGACCGCCGATTGAACAATCGGTTCCGCAGTTGGAGTGACGACCGGTTGGACCGCAGGCGTCACAGCTGGTTTAACCGGATGCTCTGCAGCGGGGGTTACCGCCGGGGAAGCAGCGACGTGCTCGGCTGATGCGGGTGAAATGCCTTCATCGAAATGCGCTTCGGCATCCCTGAGTACAGGGTTATGAATGGTGTTCCCTTCAGTCGCATCGGCAATTGCCTGATCGCTCGGGCTGAGGTTCTCATGGATAGAGCGCTTCATAGAAGATGCCGCCTCTTTCAAATCATCAATTGAAGATTTGATTTCAGGCGATAAGTTCTTTAACCCGGCTTCTTCAGCTTTCTTGAGGCTATCCTGCAACTCTTGCAGTTTGAACTCTTGATTCAGCTCGTTTTGCACCGATGCTGCCATCGATCTCAAGGTACGGATCCAGCCCGCAACAGTTCTTACCGCAACGGGCAGACGTTCTGGTCCAAGGACGACCAAACCAATCACGAAAACCAGTAGTAATTCACTAAACCCAATGTCAAACACGGCTTATACCTGCTCTTTGTTTTGACTCTTAGTTTCTTCTGCTTTCACTTCCGGCGTGGTGACATTAATAGACTTGGCCGAAAAATCTGCATCAGACCCGGTTGTTTCATTTTCTTTACGTGCCTTGGTCGCATCGTCATCATTCATGGCTTTTTTGAAGCCCTTGATAGACGCGCCAAGATCGCTACCGAGACCACGCAGTTTCTTGGTACCAAACAGCAGAACCACGATTACCGCTATGACCAGCCAGTGCGTAAGACTAAATGCACCCATGGTATTCACCTCAATTTAATAAGAATTAATAGTTGCCGCAAAGACGACGCATAACTTCAATTATAAGTTTTGTGGCTTACTCGGCCATACTGGTTCGTTTCCATCCGAAGAGCCAGGAGACCACCCCGGCGGCAATAAGCCACGCAGGATAAACTTCAACTTTGCCCAGCATTAATACTGCGCCGCTAATCAGCAACACTGCGCCAATGCCCAAAAGATACTGGGACTGGACTTCACGCACCGACTGCTTCTCAAGTCGATTGGTGAGCTTTTCCATATTGTGCTGCATCAGCTGCTGCTGTTTTAAGCTGTCATAGACCAGTTCAGGAAGCTCAGGGAGTTTCTCGATCCAGAATGGCGCTCGGTCTTTAAACGCACGGACCATAGCGGGTAAACCAATTTGATCTTTGATCCAGCTTTCCAGAAACGGTTTAGCCGTGGTCCAGAGATCCAACTGCGGGTATAGCTGCCTGCCAAGACCTTCAACATAGAGCAAGGTTTTTTGCAGTAAAACAAGCTGCGGTTGAACCTGCATATTGAAACGTCTGGCGGTATTAAACAGGTTCAATAACACGTTACCGAAGGAAATTTCTGCCAGCGGTTTTTCGAATATCGGCTCGCACACGGTACGAATTGCGAATTCGAATTCTTCAACGTTGGTATCACGTGGAACCCAACCCGAGTCAACATGCAGTTCGGCAACCTTGCGGTAATCACGGTTAAAGAATGCGATAAAGTTCTCGGCCAGATAACGTTTATCGGCTTTGTTAAGCGATCCAACTATGCCGCAATCTATAGCTATGTAGCAAGGATCTTCCGGCGAATCATAACTAACAAAAATGTTGCCTGGATGCATATCGGCGTGGAAAAAGCTGTCACGAAATACCTGAGTGAAAAACACCTGTACACCGCGCTCGGCCAGCACCTTCATATTGGTGCCCTGTTTTTCCAGTGCCGCAACGTCTGAAATCGGAATACCGTAGATGCGCTCCATCACCAGCAAACGCTCGCGGCAGTAATCCGAATAAACTTCAGGCACATAAAGCACCGGATCGTTTTCAAAATTTCTGCGCAATTGGATAGAGTTGGCGGCTTCACGTAACAGGTTGAGTTCGTCCAGCAGCGTTTTTTCGTATTCTCTGACCACTTCACGCGGGCGCAAACGGCGACCATCTGGCAACAGTCTGGAAACCCAACCCGCAAGGCGCGCCATCAGGCGAGTATCGGCCTTGATGATCGGCATGATGTCAGGGCGGATAACCTTAAGTACCACTTTCTTACCGTTCTCTTTCAGAACGGCAGTATGCACCTGGGCAATGGAGGCCGATGCAAGCGCATTCTGATCGAAATCATCGCACCAGGTTTCAATCGGTCCGCCTAGCGCCAGTTCAATTTGCTTGCGCGCTAGCTCGCCATCAAAGGGAGCAACGTGGTCCTGCAATAAAGCGAGCTGGTCGGCAACATTAGGAGGAAAGAGATCGCGACGAGTTGATAACATCTGACCAAACTTGATCCATACCGGACCCAGTTCTTCCAGCGCCAAACGCAGGCGCGTACCCAATGGTTGGTCTTGATGACGGAATGGGATCCAGAAAAACAGATAGCGCCCGAGTCTCAGTGGCAGCGTCAGTTTGATTTTGGGGATCAGTTCATCGAGTCCATAAGTGAGAAATACCCGAATAATCAGATACAGGCGACGCATTTCACCTGGAGTCATTAATTCCCTCCCAGTAGTTTGTTCAAGCGAGCTTCCAACGCGTTAGCCTGACGTTCGACGGCAGAAACTTCTTCATTGAACCAGGCAGCCTCGAGGGCGCCCGGCGCAAGTTTCCACTCTTCGGTCAGAGCCTGAGCTAGCTGGCCCTGATGTTTCTTGACGCCAGCTGTCAGAAATCGAAAACCGCCAGCCACGGCTTGACTGATGCCCTGCGCAGCAATGTCACCAATGTAAGGTGCCAGCAGTTCAGCTGGCTCCCATTCGGACATATCCATCAGTGCGGAGAACTGCTGCACCACCTGAATATCACCTTCAACATTCAACTCGCCGCTGCGGATAAGCGGTGCGAGCTGCTGACGGTCACGCAGTTTTCGCAGCGTAGATAGGCGGGTGATCACGGTACAGTCTGCACTGCCGTCCCACTGCCCTACGACGTCAATTTTTTGCTCACTGAAGATTAGCGTCAGCGGTGAACTCAGTTCCTGCAACTCAATACGCAACACTTTGCCAGCCAGACGAAGCCTTGCGGCTTTCATACTGCGATCCTTAAACAGCAATTGATTAAGGGCGGTCTCAATGGCAGCAGTTAATAACGGAGTTAACAACATCGGCATTTCCATATCAGAACTTGAAACCTCGGTGCAGCGCAACGATGCCGCCGGTGAGGTTGTTATAAGTCACGTTCTCAAAACCAGCATCAGACATCATACCTTTCAGGGTTTCCTGATCTGGATGCATACGAATAGATTCTGCCAGATAGCGATAGCTTTCAGCATCCTGAGCAACCAGTTCGCCGATTCTTGGCAAAATGTGGAATGAATAAGTGTCGTAAGCTTTACTCAGCGGAGCAATCAGCGGCTTGGAGAATTCCAGTACCAGCAGACGGCCGCCCGGCTTCAATACGCGGAACATCGAGCGCAGCGCTTTCTCTTTTTCAGTCACGTTACGCAGGCCGAATGAGATGGTGATGCAGTCAAAATAGTTATCTGGGAAAGGCAGAGCTTCGGCGTTTGCCTGTACATAGCTGACATTGCCAACAATGCCGTTATTGCGCAGCTTTTCGCGGCCCATTTTCAGCATTGAGTCGTTGATGTCTGCCAGGACAACCTCTCCCTGCTCACCGACCAGACGTGAGAACTTGGCGGTCAGATCGCCAGTACCCCCTGCGAGGTCTAAAACGCGCTGCCCACGGCGCACGCCGCTGCAGTCGATAGCATAACGCTTCCAGATACGATGAATACCGAATGACATCAGGTCATTCATCAGATCATATTTCGCGGCCACAGAGTGAAAGACTTCAGCTACCATCTCTGCTTTGTTGTTTTTGGCTACGGTACGAAATCCAAAGTGTGTAGTTTCTGGTGAATCTACATTTTCCTGCGTCTGCTTTTCCATGTTTCTGCCTGCTTATTCAGTATATCGCCTGGGGCAAAGTGTATCAGAACCCCAAGGAAAGCCCCATCACCGATGCGATTCTCGCCGCACGTGGTGTTCAAGGCGCGGAATTATTGTTCACTCTCTGAGCAAAACAAATTAAAAATGTTTTGAGGAAGCGGCCACCGCGTCAGTAGACTGACTCTCTTCATCGTCTGGAGGAGACGTTTCAGTCGCAAAATGTGTCCTCTCCTGAGCACTAACTTCCTCGCGAGAGTCTTCATCGCGAGTGTCGTCTTCTAAAGATGCCTGATAGTCAGGGTCATCTTCAGCACTCGCCTGCTCGGCAAGCGCCGGACTGATTGGCCGTTTAACTTCAACACCCAACGCCCGGAAGCCCTCAACCTGGCCGATAAGATTACCACGGCCTTGAGCAAGTTTGTTCATTGCCAGGCGATAACTTGTCTGTGCTTTATCGAGGCTTTGCCCCATAGACTGCATGTCATCAACGAACAGCCGGAGTTTGTCATACAGGCGCGCCGCACGGTCAGCAATGCGCTTGGCGTTCTGGCTCTGATGTTCGTAGCGCCACAGATTGCTGATGGTACGCAGCGCCACCAGCAATGTCGTTGGGCTGACCAACATAATATTATGATTGAGCGCTTCGCTTATTAGCTCTGGCTCACGGTCGATAGCAACTAAAAATGCCGGTTCGACCGGAATAAACATCAGCACATAGTCGAGGCTACGCAGCCCGGGCAACTGCTGATAATCCTTGCGGCCCAGCAGCCGAATGTGCCCACGAACAGAGGTAATATGCTCGTTGAGTGCCGCTTCGCGTTCAAGATCGTCTTCGCTGTTGAAGTAACGCTCGTAGGCGACCAGCGACATTTTGGCGTCAATCACCACGTCTTTGTTTTGCGGCAATCGCACCACTACGTCAGGCTGCATACGATTATTATTCTCGGTTTGCACGCTAACCTGTGTTTGATACTCGTAGCCTTCACGCAACCCCGAAGCCTCGAGCACGCGGCTTAATACCACTTCGCCCCAGTTACCCTGGGTTTTGTTGTCACCCTTGAGCGCCTTGGTCAGATTCAGCGCCTCGCGGGCCATTTGGGCGTTTAGCTGTTGCAGGCTGCGGATTTCATGGGTCAGCGTATGGCGTTCACGCGCCTCCTGGCCGAAGCTGTCCTGCACCTGTCGACGAAATCCATCGAGCTGTTCGCGCAGCGGTAGCAAGAGCTTGTCGAGACTTTGCTTGTTTTGTTCGTCGGCACGCCGGCCGGTTTGTTCGAATATACGGTTAGCGAGATTCTCGAACTGGCTATTAAGACGCTGCTCGCTGTTGATTAACAGCCGCTGCTTCTCTTCGGCAGCCATTCTGGTTTCATCGAGTCGAGTAGCCACTTCACGCAATTCGGCTTCCTGCGCGCTGTTGACTTCACGCTGCGCACGAAGCTCTTGATTCAGTTGTTCGCACTCGTTCTGCCAATGCGCCAGCAGTTGCAGTTTTTCCGAACTGGCAGCCTGAGCGCTATGCAGGTTTCTTAGCTCCAGCTCGTTTTCACGATGCTGTTGCCGGGCCTGTATCAGCTCTCGCTGCAACACCTCTTTCTCGCTTGAAAGTTGCGCCTGTGCCTGTTCCAGCAGCTTGTATCGGGTATCGCCATCTGCCTGCACCTGCTGCAGTCGCATACTGGCAATCAGCCAGCCAAGCAAAAGACCGATTAGACCTGCACCCACCGCGTAAATGATGCTGATATCCACGGATTTTCCTCTGTTTGAGTCTCTTGAGGGTCAAGTTAAATGCATACTGTATGGATGTCCAGATGCTTTTAAATCGCCAGCCCATACTTTGCGAGACATCTTCCAGAAAACAGATCCCATCGGGCTTTTCTTGCCCTTTTGCTTCCCAGGATCACAGGGTAATTAAAACCACTGACTTAGCCATTTAATGCCGAACGCCCCTGGAGCCAAAATGCCAAAGCCCCACACCAGCGCCGAAGTAAAGTTTGCCAGCTGGAAGTAGCGCTGCGGCATTCGGCAAATACCCGCCACTAGCGGAACGACGGCACGCAGAGGGCCAAAAAATCGCCCGATAAACGCCCCTGGCATGCCCCAACGTTCAAAGAAGGCGTGCCCGCGCTCCAGCATTTGCGGATGTTTTTTAAACGGCCAGATATGAGG
>CAWUIY010000278.1:0-6327 GCA_963922555.1 uncultured Serratia sp.
ATGAAGATAACGTCGATGAAGAGCGTCGTCTGGCTTACGTGGGCATTACCCGTGCGCAAAAAGAGCTGATTTTCACTCTGTGTCGCGAGCGTCGGCAATACGGTGAGCTTATCCGCCCCGAACCGAGCCGTTTCCTGTTGGAACTGCCGCAGGACGATTTGGCGTGGGAAAGTGAACGAAAAGTTGTTTCACCCCAGGAGCGAATGGTGAAAGGGCAGAGTCATCTCGAGAAAATTCGCGCCCAGCTGGCAAGCGCCAAAGCGGCAGGGCAGAATAAAACGTAGTAAGTGGAAGTATTAAAAAAGGGAGCTGATAAGCTCCCTGATAGGTGTAACGTCGTCGATTGGCAGAGAAAACGCCATTCGGCGCTCCCGCTGCTTTAACGCGTTATTTGCTGGCTTCTTCAATAAACAGCGGCCAGTGGACATAGCTCTGCCAGTGACTTTCCTGCTCCAGTTCTTCGGCACGCAAAGGATGCTGTTCCAGCCATCCATTCGGCACCAACACGTTCAGTTCATCTTCACTGGCGCGTAAACGTACCGCGGGAAGCGTATCGTCACGGCGACGGCTGGCGAAAATAATCGCCAGACGCATGATGCGACAAAGGCGCTCGGCCTGGCGCGGAGGCAGGGCGTTTTGCTGATTCAGCAGCGGCAAATCCAGGTTATTGCTCTGGTTTTGCAGCAGCGTAGCCAACAGTTTTTTCTGTGCTGGCGTAAAGCCGGGTAAATCAAGATGACGGATCAAATAGGCGGCATGATTCTGCGCCTGCTTGAAATCAACGCTAAGGCCAATTTCGTGGATCAGACAGGCACTGGTCAGCAGTTCGCGCGCACGCACATCTAACTGCCAGGTACTGGAAACCTGCTGGGAGAAGTTTTCCGCCAACGCAGCCACGCGATTAGCCTGCTCGACGTCGAGCAGATAGCGGCGTTGCAGGTTGTGCAGAGTGCGTTGGCGAATGTCCTGTTCTACTGGCAAATGCAGCATGCCGTAAACCAGACCTTCACGCAGCGCGCCACCGGCCAGCATCATTGATTCAATTTTCAGGGTTTTGAAGATAGCAATCAGGATAGACAGGCCGCTCGGGAACACCAGTGCGCGTTCCAGCGTCAGGCCTTCAATCTCCAGCTCTTCCAGCTTGCCGCATTGAATGGCGCGCTGTTTAAGCTGTTGCAGTTTGGACAGGGTAATGCGTTCGTCCATCCCCTGCGCCACCATGATTTCCTGCAGCGCCTGTACGGTCCCTGAAGCACCCACGCAGACTTGCCAGCCGTGAGCCAGCAACTCAGGTGCGACTGGCGTGATCATCTCGACCGCGGCCAGCTCAGCCTTTTCAAAATTTTCTTTGGTCAGGCTTCGATCGGTAAAATACCGCTCAAGCCAGGTAACACACCCCATCGACAGGCTGAAGAGGGTATTGGCCTGCGCGCCCGTTCCTGTTACCAGTTCGGTGCTGCCGCCGCCGATATCGACGACCAGACGCTGGTCAGGGCCGCCAGTGGTGTGTGCCACTCCGTGGTAAATCAGCCGCGCTTCTTCTTCGCCGCTGATCACCTGAATCTTGCATCCGAGAATATTTTCAGCGACCTGTAAAAATTCATCGGCATTTTTGGCAAGGCGCAGTGTCGCCGTTGCCACCACGCGAATCTGTTCGCGAGGGATGTCTTGCAGACGTTCCGAAAATAACTTCAGGCATTGCCATCCGCGCTGCATGGCTTCTGCAGAGAGATGACTGTTGACATCCAGCCCGGCAGCCAGGCGCACCTTGCGCTTAATTCTGGCCAACGTTTGAATACTGCCTGCCACCTCACGGACTACCAACATATGAAAGCTGTTGGAACCCAGATCGATCGCTGCATAAAGTGAGGTGGAACTCAGCATAATTTTCAGCCCGAACGTTTGCGGTTATTACGTGGTGCATTACCACCGCGACGTGAAGAAGATGATGAATTACGGCGTGGGCCGTTGCCATTGCGGCTACGCGCAAGGCGTTTCGGCGCAGGCAGGTCAGTCAATAACGCATCGCTGTTATATTTGCTGACAGGAATACTGTGCCCGGTATAAGTTTCGATCGCCGGTAAATTCAGGGCATACTCTTCACAGGCCAGGCTGATTGAGTGACCGCTCAGACCAGCACGCCCGGTACGACCGATGCGGTGAACGTAGTCTTCGCAATCGTCAGGCAGGTCATAGTTAAAGACGTGCGTCACGGCAGGAATGTGCAACCCGCGTGCGGCTACGTCGGTAGCAACCAGGATATCGATATCACCCTTGGTGAAATCTTCCAAAACGCGCAGGCGTTTTTTCTGCGCCACGTCGCCGGTCAGCAAACCTACGCGGTGTCCGTCGGCAGCCAAATGGCCCCACACGTCTTCGCAACGGTGTTTGGTGTTGGCGAAGATGATGCAGCGGTCTGGCCACTCTTCTTCTATTAACGTTTGCAGCAGGCGCATCTTCTCTTCATTAGAAGGGTAGAACAGCTCTTCCTGAATACGGTGACCCGTTTTCTGCTCCGGCTCGATTTCAATCGATTCGGCATTGTTCATGTTTTCGAACGCCAGCTCTTTCACACGATAAGACAGTGTGGCAGAGAACAGCATATTCAAACGCTGAGTCGCAGGCGGCATACGGCGGAACAGCCAACGGATATCTTTGATAAAGCCCAGATCGAACATGCGATCGGCTTCATCCAGCACCACGACCTGGATTGCACCCAGATTAATATGGTTCTGTTTTGCGTAATCGATTAAACGACCAGTGGTGCCGATCAGGATGTCGACGCCGCTTTCCAGCACTTTAAGCTGTTTATCGTAGCCGTCGCCACCGTAAGCCAGACCGAGTTTCAGTCCGGTTGATTCAGACAACGCTTCGGCGTCGGAATGAATTTGTACGGCCAATTCCCGCGTTGGTGCCATAATTAAAGCACGTGGCTGATTAGTCTGACGACCCTCAGCAGGGGGGTTGGAAAGCAAATAATGGAAAGTAGACGCTAGAAAAGCCAGCGTCTTGCCGGTACCGGTTTGCGCCTGACCTGCAACATCACGTCCTGAGAGCGTGATAGGCAATGCGAGTGCCTGGATAGGCGTGCAGTAATGAAACCCTTTCTTTTCAAGGGCTTCAACTGCTAGCGGGTGCAGGGCGAAGTCGGAAAACTTCTGTTCAGTTAAGTGTGTTTTGCTCATAGTGTGGTAGAATATCAGCTAACTATTGCTTTACGAAAGCATATCCGTTGAAATAAACGTGGTGAAATAGAGTCAACCTACTGTTGGTTAATGCTACATCAACAAGGTAAAGTTAATCCTTTGGAGTAGAACATGAGCGATAAAATTATTCACCTTTCTGATGCCAGTTTCGACACAGATGTACTGAAAGCCGAAGGACTGGTGCTGGTCGATTTCTGGGCAGAATGGTGTGGTCCGTGCAAGATGATTGCTCCGATCCTGGACGAAATTGCCACCGAGTTCGCAGGCAAACTGACTATTGCCAAACTGAACATCGATGAAAACCCGGGTACCGCTCCAAAATATGGTATTCGTGGTATCCCTACTTTACTGCTGTTCAAAGGCGGCGAAGTGGCGGCAACGAAAGTCGGCGCATTGTCGAAAGGTCAGTTGAAAGAGTTCCTGAACGCGAATCTGTAATCGTTCACAATGACCTAAATCAGGCGTTTGGCGGGCAACGTGTGTTTTTCACACTGACCGCTAGACGCCTGCAAAGAAGCGTGCTAAGTTTACGCTTACTGCATATTTGAGCTTACCTGTAGTTTGATTCTAGCGTTTTACTCTGTGTCGAAAACATCTGCCTATTAAAGTTGATTTGATAAAACGGCTTATATAGAGAATGACTTGTTTATAAAAACAGGCGAAATGGCGATGTGCTTTGACAATCAAACGGTTTTAAAAAAATCGGCTTTGAGACACCTTCAATTTAAGTCTGCCCTCTTTCAAGAAATAGCTCGTGAGCAAAATCGCGATCTGTAATCAGAAGCTGCAAATTGAGAGTCTCTACCCTAAAGAAATTTTAAGCTGGCATGGACGACCCCTGCCATCCCCATTCACGACAGATCTTCGAGATACACCCCGAGTTTAAGAACCCACCATTATGAATCTTACCGAATTAAAGAATACGCCGGTTTCTGACCTGATTACACTCGGCGAAAATATGGGACTGGAAAACCAGGCCCGCATGCGTAAACAAGACATCATTTTTTCTATACTGAAGCAGCACGCCAAGAGCGGAGAAGATATCTTCGGTGACGGTGTTCTGGAAATATTGCAGGATGGATTTGGTTTCCTCCGCTCTGGAGACAGCTCCTACCTCGCCGGTCCAGATGATATCTACGTTTCCCCTAGCCAAATCCGCCGCTTCAACCTCCGTACTGGTGACACTATTTCAGGTAAAATCCGCCCGCCAAAAGAAGGCGAGCGCTATTTTGCCCTGTTGAAAGTTAACGAAGTTAACTACGACAAACCAGAAAATGCCCGTAACAAAATCCTGTTCGAGAACTTGACCCCGCTGCACGCCAACTCACGTTTGCGTATGGAACGCGGTAATGGTTCTACCGAAGACCTGACTGCTCGCGTTCTCGACCTGGCATCGCCAATTGGTCGTGGTCAGCGTGGTCTGATTGTGGCACCACCGAAAGCCGGTAAAACCATGCTGCTGCAGAACATCGCGCAAAGCATTGCCTACAATCACCCAGACTGCGTGCTGATGGTGCTGCTGATTGACGAACGTCCGGAAGAAGTTACCGAGATGCAGCGTCTGGTTAAAGGTGAAGTGATTGCTTCCACCTTCGACGAACCTGCATCACGCCACGTTCAGGTTGCCGAAATGGTAATCGAAAAGGCCAAGCGCCTGGTTGAGCACAAGAAAGACGTTATTATCCTTCTGGACTCCATCACCCGTCTGGCACGTGCATACAACACCGTGGTTCCTGCTTCTGGTAAAGTGCTGACCGGTGGTGTTGACGCCAACGCCCTGCATCGTCCTAAGCGTTTCTTCGGTGCGGCACGTAATGTGGAAGAGGGCGGCAGCCTGACTATCATCGCAACCGCGCTGGTAGATACCGGTTCTAAAATGGATGAAGTCATCTACGAAGAATTTAAAGGTACAGGCAACATGGAACTGCACCTCGCGCGTAAAATCGCCGAGAAGCGCGTATTCCCAGCTATCGACTACAACCGTTCTGGTACTCGTAAAGAAGAGCTTCTTACCTCTTCTGAAGAACTGCAGAAAATGTGGATCCTGCGCAAGATTATCCATCCAATGGGCGAAATCGACGCGATGGAATTCCTCATCAATAAGTTGGCAATGACTAAAACCAACGACGATTTCTTCGACATGATGAAACGTTCATAATTCATCCATACCGATGAAGGTTGAGGTTTTTGCTTCGACATTGTTAAAAACGCTGCGTCCAGACGTGGCGTTTTTTGCTTTTGGTCGCTACGATGTGTAGTGATAGCGGGCTTTTAGCCTAAAATCGGATAACGCCCGATAGCCAAAACGGCCATCGTTCATTAATTTGTTGCTGTGTAAAAGCGGGTAGGATGGATCCTTCGGACACACGAAAAATTTAATTAAAAAATCCGAGCTGTCATCTAGACGATGGCATCTGAGCCGCGAGGTGGTAATGGCCACTGCCAGAACAGAGTCCAGACTGCCCGAACAGTCGTGTAGTTTTACCAATATTGCAGAGACGTTTTAACTGTGAATTTACTCAATCTGAGTACTGAGCTTGTCCTTGTTTTCTTGTTTTCATTTTTCTTTTTATTTTTGGCCAGGAAAGTTGCCAAAAAAATTGGATTAGTTGATAAACCAGACTTCCGCAAACGCCATCAAGGGCTTATCCCTCTGGTGGGCGGCATCACTGTGTATGCCGGTATTTGCTTTGCGTTCTGGATAGGCAACCCACAAATTCCGCATAAACTCCTGTATCTCGCTTGCGCGGGACTACTGGTGCTGATTGGTGCACTGGACGATAAATTCGATATCAGTGTTAAGCTCCGCGCCTGTGTTCAAGCTCTGGTTGCCATCATCATGATGACCTACGGCGATATGATACTGCACGATCTCGGTCGGATTATCGGCCCGTGGCAAATGGTGTTAGGTCCGTTTGGTTATCTGGTTACCCTGTTTGCCGTCTGGGCCGCTATCAACGCATTTAACATGGTCGACGGTATTGACGGCCTGCTCGGCGGCCTTTCTTGTGTCACCTTCGGTTCGATGGGCATTGTCATGCTTTACGCGGGCAATGAATCGCTGGCGCTGTGGTGCTTCTCGATGATTGCTGCGATCATTCCTTATGTCCTGCTAAATCTG
>CAWUIY010000279.1:0-6307 GCA_963922555.1 uncultured Serratia sp.
GCGCGGCGTGCTGGTCAACATTACCGCTGGCTTCGACCTGCGTCTGGACGAGTTTGAAACCGTGGGTAACACTATCCGTGCTTTCGCCTCAGACAATGCGACCGTGGTAATCGGTACTTCCCTTGACCCGGAAATGAACGACGAACTGCGCGTTACTGTAGTAGCGACAGGTATTGGTATGGACAAACGTCCTGAAATCACTCTGGTGACCAATAAACCTGCCAGCCAGCCAGTTATGGATCACCGTTATCAGCAGCACGGCATGTCGCCGCTGCCGCAGGAAACCAAGCCAGCTGCCAAAGTGGTTAACGATCCAGGCACGCAATCAAACAAAGAGCCAGACTATCTGGACATCCCGGCATTCCTGCGCAAGCAGGCGGACTAAGTTAAACGAATTGTCCTAAAGTTGGGATCTCCGCTCTTTGTGCTATACTGTCCCGCCGGCTTTAAGGTAAACTTGGGTCGGTTGGATGGATAACATTGCGAGATATAAACGATGATCAAACAACGTACATTAAAACGTATCGTTCAGGCGACGGGTGTCGGTTTACATACCGGTAAGAAAGTCACCCTGACTCTGCGACCTGCACCGGCTAATACCGGGGTCATCTATCGTCGCACTGACTTGAATCCACCGGTTGATTTCCCGGCAGATGCAAAATCCGTGCGTGATACCATGCTCTGTACTTGCCTGGTTAATGAGCATGACGTGCGTATTTCTACGGTCGAACACCTTAATGCGGCACTTGCAGGTCTTGGCATCGATAATATTATTATCGAAGTTAACGCGCCTGAAATTCCGATTATGGACGGCAGCGCCGCGCCTTTCGTCTATCTGTTGATGGACGCTGGCATTGAACTTCTGAATAGCGCGAAGAAATTCTTGCGCATCAAAGAAACCGTGCGCGTTGAAGACGGCGATAAATGGGCTGAAATGAGACCTTACAATGGTTTCCATTTAGACTGGACTATCGACTTCAACCACCCGGCTATTGAAGGTGACGCTAAGCGTTACCAGTTAGAGTTCTCGGCCGAGTCTTTTGTTCGCCAGATTAGCAGAGCCCGTACCTTCGGATTTGTACGTGATATCGAGTATTTGCAGTCACGTGGATTGTGCCTGGGTGGCAGCTTTGATTGCGCGATTGTTGTAGATGATTACCGCGTGCTTAATGAAGACGGCCTGCGTTTTGAGGACGAATTCGTTCGTCACAAAATGCTCGACGGCATCGGTGACCTATTCATGTGCGGCCATAACATTATCGGTGCAGTTGCAACCTTTAAGTCAGGCCATGCTTTGAATAACAAGTTGCTGCAAGCGGTATTGGCTAAGCAGGAAGCCTGGGAATATGTAACCTTCCAGGATGAAGCCGAAGTGCCAGTGGCATTTAGAGCCCCATCTACCGTATTCGCTTAATCGGTACTGATATTACTTATTACGACTGGTTGTCTTGGCACCCTCTCCGGCCATTTCAGCCAGTCGTTCTAATGCCTTTCTGAGTTTCTCCGGGCTACGGCTCGCCAACTGCCTCAATTCATCTGCACTTTGTTGACTCAGTTGCCTTACTGGCGGCAATGGACCCTTAGAAATTCCCGTTTTCTCATATTCTCGAGCAGAATTTTCATTTTTCTGTGCAATGCTTTCCATTTTCGCCATCAACGAAGGATTAATCCTGATGTCGATTGAAGACAATGATGGTAGTATTTGCGCACGAAGTGCAGAGAGAAGCGCCGGTTGTTCATAACGTAACCGCATCATCCAACTGGCATTTGCTATCTCTAGCACCAAAACACCCTGGCGATAATTACCTACTCGACACCATGGTTGCATCTCGGTAGGTAGCAGACCTTTAACAGCGCGATTGAGCTTGAGTAACGCGGCCGCACGTTGTTGAACTACGCGCAGAGGGCTTTGCCCGGCAGCGGTAGCGTCATCGAACAGGATATCTAATAATTGTGGGCGGCTGTTACGCATTGACGGCTCCGGCGGATTGTAAAACTTGTGATTGGTATTCTAAATCGTTGGCGACAATTTGGCAGAAGGTATTTTTGGCCGCATCTCCTTTTGGGGATGGTCGCGGCTAGCCTTGGCGTGTCGACGAATCTTTCACAAACTGAGCTGGCCAGTGTAACCAATACCTCTTCAAGTCTAAACCGTTTAAATATCGGCAACCGCGGCCTGACCAATTTTGCCTGGCTTCAGGGCAATCGCCGCGCCTCGATTGGCGTTGACTATTGGCAACAGCATGCGCTTCGCACGGTTATTCGTCACCTTTCTTTTGCACTTGCGCCGCAGGTTGTCACCTATAACGTTGTGACTCACACTGCCGTTTCAGCTGATGTTGAACCGCTACACGTGCAGCAACTCGCTCTGCTGGTCACGCTTAACTCGCTGCTGACCCACGAGACAAAACCTCCCGTCATAATCCGTGATACTCAGCAAACGCTGCTCACGGCCTCAGATCAATACCAACCAGGATTGTGGATCGCCGCAGGTCTTGGCATCCGCGCTGGGCCGCAACTCTCTTTTGTTTAATTGTCTTTTCTGAAGTGATCTCTGCCGTTTTTCACTGCGTCGTTCAGCATGGCATAAGCCTGTTAACTGCGCTGGCAAGACCAAAAGTATCAACATAAATAGTAGCTACCCACAGTGGCTCAAAGAGAAATCAAGAATCATGTTAAGCAAATTACTAACCAAAGTTTTTGGCAGCCGTAACGATCGTACATTGCGCCGTATGCGTAAAGTTGTCGACCAGGTAAACCGCCTGGAGCCTGAAATTCAGGCACTTTCTGACGAACAGTTGCGTGCGAAAACCGACGAGTTCCGCGCGCGACTTGCCAAGGGCGAAGAGCTAGAAGCCCTGATCCCTGAAGCGTTTGCCGTAGTACGCGAATCGAGTAAACGCGTGTTTGGCATGCGTCACTTTGACGTACAGCTGCTGGGCGGCATGGTGCTGAACGAACGCTGCATCGCGGAAATGCGCACCGGTGAAGGTAAAACCCTCACCGCAACTCTGCCAGCTTACCTGAACGCGCTGAGCGGCAAGGGAGTGCACGTCGTTACCGTGAACGACTATCTGGCGCAACGTGACGCCGAAAATAACCGTCCACTGTTTGAATTCCTCGGCCTGACCGTGGGTATCAACCTTCCAAACATGCCTGCGCCTGCCAAGCGTGAAGCCTACGCTGCCGATATTACTTACGGTACCAACAACGAATACGGTTTTGACTACCTGCGTGACAACATGGCGTTCAGCATCGAAGAACGCGTTCAGCGTAAATTGCACTACGCGCTGGTGGATGAGGTTGACTCAATCTTAATCGATGAAGCGCGTACTCCGCTGATTATCTCCGGACCGGCTGAAGACAGTTCCGAGATGTACATCCGCGTTAACAAGCTGATCCCTAAACTAATCCGTCAAGAAAAAGAAGACTCCGACACCTTCCAGGGTGAAGGGCACTTCTCGGTAGATGAAAAAGCGCGTCAGGTTCACCTGACCGAGCGCGGTCTGATCCTGATCGAAGAACTGCTGACAGAAGCCGGCATCATGGAAGAAGGCGAATCCCTTTATTCCCCGACCAACATTATGCTGATGCACCACGTAACCGCCGCGCTGCGCGCCCACGTGCTGTTCACCCGTGACGTGGACTACATCGTTAAAGATGGTGAAGTCATCATCGTTGACGAACACACCGGCCGTACTATGCAAGGCCGTCGCTGGTCAGACGGTCTGCATCAGGCCGTTGAAGCTAAAGAAAATGTTGATATTCAAAACGAAAACCAGACGCTAGCATCTATTACCTTCCAGAATTACTTCCGTCTTTACGAGAAGCTGGCCGGTATGACAGGTACTGCAGACACCGAAGCGTTTGAATTCAGCACTATTTACAAGCTCGACACTATTGTGGTGCCCACTAACCGTCCGATGCAGCGTAAAGATTTGCCTGACCTGGTCTACATGACTGAGATGGAAAAAATCGGCGCAATCATTGAAGACATCAAAGAGCGTAGCGCTAATGGCCAGCCAATTCTGGTCGGTACCGCTTCAATCGAGAAGTCTGAAGTGGTTTCCCACGAGCTGACTAAAGCGGGCATCGCGCACAGCGTTCTGAACGCCAAGTTCCACGCCAAAGAGGCAGATATCGTTGCGCAGGCAGGTCAGCCAAGCCGCGTAACTATCGCTACCAACATGGCGGGTCGTGGTACCGACATCGTGTTGGGCGGTAGCTGGCAGGTAGAAATCGAAAATCTGGGTGAAGACGTGACCCCAGAGCAAATTGCCAGCATCAAAGAAGCCTGGAGCATCCGCCATGAAGCCGTTCTGGCCTCCGGCGGTTTACACATCATTGGTACCGAGCGCCACGAATCACGCCGTATCGATAATCAGCTGCGCGGCCGTGCCGGACGTCAGGGTGATGCAGGTTCGTCCCGCTTCTACCTGTCTATGGAAGACCAGCTGATGCGTATCTTCGCCTCCGATCGCGTGGCTAACATGATGCGTAAACTGGGTATGAAGCCGGGCGAAGCTATCGAGCACCCATGGGTGACCAAGGCTATTGCCAACGCACAGCGCAAAGTTGAAAGCCGTAACTATGATATTCGTAAGCAACTGCTTGAATACGATGATGTTGCTAACGACCAGCGCCGCGCGATCTACTCCCAGCGTAACGAACTGCTGGACGTATCTGACGTGAGCGAAACCATCGCCAGCATCCGTGAAGACGTGTTTAAGAGCACTATCGACAGCTGCATTCCGCCTCAGTCTCTGGAAGAAATGTGGGATGTTGAAGGTCTGGAAGAGCGTCTGAAAAACGACTTCGAGCTGGAAATGCCGATCAAAGAGTGGCTGGACAAAGAGCCAGAGCTGCATGAAGAAACTCTGCGTGAGCGTATTCTGCAAATCGCTAAAGATTCTTACGTCAGCAAAGAAGAGGTTGTTGGCGTCGAGATGATGCGTAACTTCGAGAAAGGCGTGATGCTACAGACCCTCGATTCCCTGTGGAAAGAGCATCTGGCGGCGATGGACTACCTGCGTCAGGGTATCCATCTGCGTGGTTATGCGCAGAAGGATCCTAAACAAGAGTACAAGCGTGAATCCTTCGCTATGTTTGCTGCGATGCTAGAATCACTGAAATATGAAGTGGTTAGCGTGCTGAGCAAGGTTCAGGTGCGTATGCCTGAAGAAGTAGAAGCAATGGAAGAGCATCGTCGTGAAGAAGCCGAACGTCTGGCACAGCAACAACAGCTGAGCCATGTGGCTTCTCTGGAAGAAGAGCTGTCGCCAACGGCGGGCAACACCGCTTCTGCTGCCGATCGCAAAGTGGGCCGTAACGATCTTTGCCCTTGCGGTTCAGGCAAAAAATATAAACAGTGCCACGGTCGTCTGCAGAACTAATTGTTGCTGTGAATGATAAAAGACACTCAAGGGCGGCTAATCACCGCCCTTACTTTTGAGGTGAAAACAGTGACTCTTAAACAACGGAATATCGCAGTAGGGATTATTCGTAACGCACAGAAAGAGATTTTCATTACTCAGCGAGATGCGTCATCACATATGGCTGGGTTTTGGGAATTTCCCGGTGGCAAAATTGAGAGCGGAGAAACACCCGCCGAAGCATTGATCCGCGAGCTTCAGGAAGAGGTTGGCATCGACGCCCACAAGCCCGTGCTGGTTCTCACTCTTAAGCACACTTTCCCCGACCGTATCGTCAATCTGCATTTCTTTATGGTGGAGGAATGGAGCGGCGAACCTTATGGCAAGGAAGGACAGCCAAAGCGCTGGGTCGCGCAGAGCGAACTAAAAGAAAGCGACTTTCCACCGGCCAACGCCGAAGTCG
This sequence comes from uncultured Serratia sp., assembly GCA_963922555.1. Taxonomy (GTDB): domain Bacteria; phylum Pseudomonadota; class Gammaproteobacteria; order Enterobacterales; family Enterobacteriaceae; genus Rouxiella. Next base: position 5,836 of record CAWUIY010000279.1, read on the forward strand.
TCATCGCGTTGCAGAACAATGAGATTTAAGGCTTTGTGCTTAAGCTGAAATTCAATTGGATAAAATAGACTAGCGGAAACGTTATGATGAGGCTCTAGCGGCACATTACCGAACGGTCGACCCTGGTATCTCGATCCAATAACAGCTTTTCATCGATACTAAAAAGAGCTTTGCACCTAATGCCAGTCAGGATTAGCTGACTGGCATTAGGCCTTACGGCCTTTATTTGATGTCGTCTTCGCTCCACTCGTCGAGATCGTTAATCTCGCCTTTGCTCGGGATACGTTTTTCTTCATCAGCCCATTCGCCAAGGTCAATCAACTGACAGCGCTTGGAACAGAAAGGGCGGTAAGGACTTTGTTCGCCCCAAATTACTGGTTTGCCACAGGTTGGGCATTTTACTTCAATAACGTCGTCGCTCATCACCAACTCCTAACAGCAGGCAAGTTCAAAATTAAGTCTGGCTGGAACC
>CAWUIY010000280.1:0-6301 GCA_963922555.1 uncultured Serratia sp.
AACGTCTGGCGATTCAGGCATTGGCCCACGCCAAAGAGCAGGGGTTCACGCGCTGTTATCTGGAAACGACCGCCAGCCTGACGCAGGCGATTGCGCTATATGAGCATCTCGGCTTCGAACATATCGACGGCGCAATGGGAAGTACCGGCCATGTCGACTGTGAAGTTACGATGCTAAAAACGCTATAATGCAATGTTTATGCAATAAAAAAGCCGACTTAGTCGGCTTTTTTGCTATTACATGACTATTAGTGGCGCTTGCCGTCGTCGTCTTTATCGATGACGTTTTTAGCTTTCGGGGCTGCCTCTTCTTCGTCTTCGTCTTCTTCGTCGTACTCTTCATCGTCGCCGTCTTCGCCGTTCGGGTCTTCAAAATACGTGCCCCAACCGTCGTAGTTAACGCCATTGGCTTCAGCCAACGCCACCAGTTGCTCAACCTGGGTGTCGATCAGTTCTGCATTCAGCGCAACTTCGCTGATCACGTCGCAGCACATCACCACCGAGCCGTCTTCAATTTCCAGCTCTTCGGCGTCTGTGACTTCGTAGCCCAGCTTGAAGGCTTCTACCGCTGCTCGCTCTAAAACTTCGAATTTCTCGGAAGAGAAATGATGCTCAATAGTGTAAAGCGCGTCAGGATCGCTGCCGTCTTCCAACAGCTCTTCGATGATTAAGCGGGTCTCATTACGTTGTTCGTCTAGCAATTCACGGTTTGCCATGCCTCAGTCCTCAATCAATATGACGTTTAGACGCTATTTTCACACACCAGACGGCTTGCCTCCAACATAAACGATAAAGTTTTTAATTTGGGGTTGTAATTGCATATTCATACATATAAATTGAATTTTAATTCATTAAAAATGTTTCGGAGATAGGCACATGAGTCTGTTAAGCAAACGCCATTTTCTTAGGCTGCTGGATTTTACCCCGTCAGAAATCGCAACCCTGCTACAGCTGTCGGCTGATTTAAAAACTGCCAAGAAAAACGGCAGCGAAAAGCGTTACCTGCAAGGCAAGAACATTGCGCTCATCTTCGAAAAAGACTCAACTCGTACCCGATGCTCTTTCGAAGTTGCCGCTTACGATCAGGGCGCACAAGTCACCTACCTCGGCCCGAGCGGTAGCCAGATCGGCCATAAAGAGTCGATGAAAGACACGGCGCGTGTGTTAGGCAGAATGTATGACGGTATTCAGTATCGCGGTTTTGGTCAGGATATCGTTGAAACGCTGGCAGAACACGCCGGTGTTCCGGTGTGGAACGGTTTAACCAACGAGTTTCACCCAACCCAACTGCTGGCTGACCTGTTGACCATGCAAGAGCAGCTGCCGGGCAAGCCGCTTTCGCAGATGTCTCTGGCCTATCTGGGCGACGCGCGCAACAACATGGGGAACACTCTGTTGGAAGCGGCAGCGTTGTGCGGTCTGGACCTGCGCCTGGTCGCACCGGCGGCCTGCTGGCCGGATGCCGAACTGGTCGAGAGCTGCAAGCATCTTGCTCAGGAGAACGGCGGCAACATCACGCTGACCGAAGATATCGATGTCGGAGTCAAAGGGGCTGATTTCCTTTACACCGACGTTTGGGTTTCGATGGGTGAACCAAAAGAAGTCTGGAAAGAGCGCATCAACCTGCTGCGTGATTACCAGGTGAATACGGCTATGATTGCCAAGACCGGCAATCCTAAGGTGAAATTCCTGCACTGCCTGCCCGCTTTCCATGACGATCAAACCACGCTGGGCCGTCAGATGGCAGAAGAATACAACCTGCCGGGCGGGATGGAAGTCTCAAACGATGTGTTTGAATCGGCGCACAGCGTGGTGTTCGATCAGGCTGAAAACCGCATGCACACCATTAAAGCTGTGATGGTGGCGACCCTCGGCACCCTGTAAGCACGAATTGATCAAGGCAACCCGCCAGACCTTGGTGGGCTGCCTTTTCCCTGCCCTATCGTCATAGTATCTTGCACTTTTTACCCGCCTCTGCGCCTCGTGCCGCCCTTTTATCGACTAATCTTTCACCATGTGAATAGATAAGGGAACCGTTATGGGTGCTGTGAATCCCGAATTCGTGTTGCGTCTGGAAAGTTTGCTGAGCAGGGTTTATCCCAAAGAGCATATTGGCGATCTGATAAAAAAAATTCTGCATCTGGGTGACAAATGGAATTACGGCGCACACCGTTCTGACCAGTGGGTGGACGGTACCAATGTCTATCTGATTACCTACGGCGATACAATTTCTGAACCTAACCGCCCGCCGCTCGCTACGCTCAACGACTTTGCTAACAAGCACTTAAAAGACGCAATCAGCGATATTCATATTCTGCCGATGTACCCTTATAGCTCCGATGATGGCTTCAGCGTCATCGATTATCGACGCATCGACGAGCATCTCGGCGGTTGGAGCGACATTCATCACCTTTCCGCCAACTTCAACATGATGTTCGACTGCGTGATCAACCACATCTCGCGGTCCAGCGAATGGATGAAAGGCTATATCAACGACGAGCCTTACTATCGCGATTACTTTATCGAGTCGAACCCCGAGCTGGATTACAGCCGCGTGGTGCGCCCGCGAGCTTCACCCCTGCTGACGCCGTTTATCAAGGCCGACGGTAAAGAGTTGTATCTGTGGACCACCTTCAGCGAAGATCAAATCGATATCAATTTCAAGAATCCCCAGGTGCTGCTCGAAAGTATCGACGTGATACTGCAATACGCGGCCAGCGGCGGCCAGTCGATTCGCCTCGATGCGATTGGTTATATCTGGAAAGAGATGGGCACTACCTGTATTCACCGGCCGCAGGCGCATAACATCATCAAGCTGTGGCGAACGATCCTCGACGAGGTGATCCCCGGTACGCGCATCATCACTGAAACCAACGTGCCGCATCACGAAAATATCAGCTATTTCGGCGAAGGTGACGAGGCGCATATGGTGTACCAGTTTGCGCTGCCGCCGCTGACGCTACACGCCTTCTTGCGAGAAGATACCTCCACGTTGACCAAATGGGCGCAGGGTCTGAACGCCGAGGCGCACTATCCTAAAACCACCTATTTCAACTTCTTGTCCAGCCATGACGGCATCGGTTTACGCCCTACCGAAACTTTTCTCGACGATGACGAACGCAAATACCTGGCGCAAGAAACACAGCGTAAAGAAGGTCGCGTTTCCTATAAAGACAACGGCGACGGCACACATTCACCTTACGAGCTGAACATCAACTACCTCAGCGCCATCACGGAGATTGAAGACAGCGTCGAGCTAAAAGCGCGCAAGTTTCTGGCCGCACAGTCGCTGTTGCTGTCGTTTATGGGCGTTCCGGCAATTTATATTCACAGCCTGCTGGGCAGTGAGAACGATCTCGAAGGCATGCACCAGTCGGGTCTGAGTCGCCGTATCAATCGCAAAAAGCTCAAGCTCGACGAGGTGGAAAAAGAGCTGGCGACCAAAGGATCGTTGCGATCGGCCGTATTTTACGGTTTAAAGAAGTTGATCGAGATCCGCCGGACGCATCCTGCCTTCTCCCCCCAGGCAGGACAGAAGATCCTTGATCTTGGCAACAAGCTGTTTGCTCTGGAACGCTATGATCCAAAATCAGAGAACCGCATCAGCTGTATTTTCAACGTAAGCAGTCAGTCTCAGCCTTTCAAATTGGCGGTCGAGGGTAAGGATCTTATCAGCAATGAACCCTTTACCGGCCAGATGCGCCTGCAGCCGTGGCAGGTGGTGTGGATAGAGCATAAACTTAAGGCCCCAGAACGTCTGGGCAGACTGCGTCGCTGGCGGAAAAAGATATATATCTCTCTGAAAAGGTCAGATGCCAACCGATTGCTAACCGGCCGCCCCCGCAAATCAAAAAGGTGATGCTACCCTCTTGCAGGCTGAAATCGTGCGCGTATAATGCGCCACAATTTGCCGGGAGACTGACATGAAAAACGACAACACACTGCGCTTCGATGCTTCACCGAACCCTGTGCCAGTAGGCGGCGTTCAGCCGTTGTCTCTCCCAATGGTTTTGACAAATAACCGATCGCTGAAAGCCCCTCATTGAGGGGCTTTTTTTTGTCTGTCATCGTAGAGGAGAGCGACAATGGCCAATCCGCTGTATAAAAAACACATTATTTCAATCAACGATCTCAGCCGTGAAGAGCTTGAGCTGGTGCTTGAAACCGCCGCCAGCCTGAAAGCCAATCCGCAGCCCGAGCTGTTGAAACATAAAGTGATCGCCAGTTGCTTTTTTGAAGCCTCAACCCGCACTCGCCTGTCCTTCGAGTCTGCTATCCATCGCCTGGGCGCTTCGGTTGTTGGCTTCGCCGACGGCAGCAACACTTCAGCGGGCAAGAAAGGCGAAACGCTGGCCGATACCACGGCAGTGATCAGTACCTACGTGGATGCGATCGTCATGCGCCATCCGCAGGAAGGCGCGGCGCGACTGGCGACCGAATTCTCCAGCGGTATTCCTATCCTCAACGCCGGTGACGGTGCCAACCAGCATCCTACCCAGACGCTGCTCGACCTGTTCACCATTCAGGAAACCCAGGGCCGTCTCGACAATCTGAAAATCGCCATGGTCGGTGATCTGAAATACGGCCGCACGGTTCACAGTCTGGCGCAGGCGTTGGCGAAATTTAACGGCAACCGTTTCTATTTTATCGCCCCGGATGCGCTGGCGATGCCGGAATACATTCTCAATCTGCTGGAAGAAAAAGGCATTGAATACAGCCTGCATGAAAGCATTGATGAAGTCGTGCCGGAGCTGGATATTCTCTATATGACCCGCGTGCAGAAGGAACGTCTCGACCCGTCAGAATACGCCAACGTGAAAGCCCAGTTTATTCTGCGAGCCTCAGATTTACTGAATGCCCAGCCGCACCTGAAGGTACTGCATCCGCTACCACGCGTTGACGAGATCACCACTGACGTCGACAGCACGCCGTACGCTTATTATTTCCAGCAGGCCGGTAACGGGATCTTCGCCCGTCAGGCCTTGCTGGCTCTGGTTTTAAACGCAGACACCGCAGAATAAGGAGCGCATCATGACGCAAGATAACAAACTCCAGGTAGAAGCCATCAAATGTGGCACGGTGATTGACCATATCCCGGCACAGGTGGGATTTAAGCTGCTTTCGCTGTTCAAGCTGACCGAAACCGACCAGCGCATTACCATCGGCCTGAACCTGCCGTCAAACGAGCTGGGTCGCAAAGATATTATCAAAATTGAAAATACTTTCCTGACAGAGCCGCAGGTCAATCAGCTGGCGGTGTATGCCCCGCACGCCACAGTGAATCGCATCGACGATTACGTAGTGGTCAAGAAGCTGCACCCAAGCCTGCCGGATCGTATCGAAGGCGTTTTGCGCTGCCCGAACGGCAACTGCATCAGCCGCTTTGAGCCAGTGGCTTCAAGTTTTGCGGTCAAGAATCGCCAAAACGAAGTGCACTTGCAGTGCAAATATTGCGAGAAAGAGTTCGAACATCAGGTCGTGCTGAATAACGAATAGCAATTAAAGAATAGTCTGTGACAGCGGGAGATTGGGGGATGCTTTCTTGCGCCCCGCTCCTTATACTGTGACGACAATTTTATCTCAGCACGGCTTTTTTAATCCAACGAGGAATGAGTATGTCTCGCGAAATCAGTACAGAACACGCACCGGCGGCTATCGGTCCTTATGTTCAGGGCGTCGATCTCGGCAGCATGATCATCACTTCCGGCCAGATCCCTGTTGATCCTAAAACCGGCAATGTGGCCGAAGATATCGCTGCCCAGGCGCGTCAGTCACTGCAAAACGTGCAGGCTATCGTTGAAGCCGCAGGCCTTAAGGTCGCCGACATCGTGAAAACCACCGTGTTCGTTAAAGACCTTAACGACTTCGCGACCGTCAACGCGACGTATGAAGCCTTCTTTACCGAGCACAACGCGCCATTCCCAGCCCGTTCTTGCGTAGAAGTTGCCCGTTTGCCAAAAGACGTAAAAATCGAAATCGAAGCTATCGCCGTTCGTCGTTAAGTTTTTCTTTTTGATTAAAACAGGTCAGCCTCGCGCTGGCCTTTTTTTATGGCTGAACTTTGTCCCTGTCAACGACGACCTTGTGATTGCTTCATCAGCGACCATAATTAATTCTGACGCACTTTTTTAGCTCATTTTTAACAACTCAGCGTCATAACGCGCACCGTAAAAGCGCGATCTCCCCACAAAAACAGCATTTTTCCCCCGTTTGTGCACGCTGGCACACTTTATGCGTATTAATTACTGCCAAGGCATCGTTTTAGGCCAAAGATAAATTTTTGATATGAAAAAACCCTAGCC
>CAWUIY010000281.1:0-6290 GCA_963922555.1 uncultured Serratia sp.
ATTTATGCTGCAATATTATGAAGGTTTGCAGGAGAAAGACGTCGCCTGGGGACAAGTTAAAACGCCTGAACAGTGGCGTCAGGTAGAAGAATTCAAGAATGCCGCCCAGAAAGCGCTGTTTAGCTCGCCGCAGGTGGCCGACAACACGGCAGGGCCTACTTTGCAGTTTATGTCCGGCGTGCTGGATCCTGCGCAGGCAAAAACGGCCGATCAGCAGGCTGCGCAGAAAGCGCGAGTGACGCTAATGGTGGGGCATGATTCCAATATCGCGGCGTTTGTGTCTGCGCTGAAGATCAAAGATTTCACTTTGCCGGGTCAGTATGAGCGCACACCGATCGCTGGGGCGGTGGTTTTCCAGCGCTGGCATGACAAGAAAGCCAATAAAGATCTGATCAAGATCGAATATGTTTACCCAACTGCGAAACAAATTCGCAACAACAGCACGTATAGCTTAAAACAGCCGTTGCACCGCGTTTTGTTGGAATCTGCGAGCTGTCCTGTTGATAATAAAGGTTTTTGTTCCGCTGAGACTTTTAATCAGCTGTTGCAAAAAACCTTAAAAAGCTGATTTTTTTCTGATTACTACGGGTAAGATCGTATTTAATTACATTTAAGTAACAACATTGTGAATAATTCGTTCTACAATGGTTGCCAGTGATACCCAGAAGAAAGAAAGACTCTCTCTGATAGACCAGTTTGTTCTGCCCGTACCTCTGTGCGGGCTTTTTTTTTGCCCGCCAGTCCTGGATTCATAGCCTATGCGCAATAATCCTCCTGCGCATAAGCCTTTTCCCCGCCGTAATTACTGGGTTTCGATGGGGTAATCCTCGTTAATATCGCCCCATTCAGCCCACGAACCATCATAAATCAGCACGTCTTCCGAGCCGATCAGGTGCAGGCCAAACAGCAATGCCGCAGCAGTAACACCAGAGCCGCAGCTGGCGATGGTCGGCTCGGTGATATTAACCCCTAAACGCTCAAAGGTTTCTTTCAGCGCCTGCGGCGATTTTATCTGTCCGTCTTGCGTCAGTTCGGTAAACGGCACCGAAAGACTGCCGGGAATATGGCCGCCATGCAGGCCGGGACGAGGTTCTGGCTGTTCACCCTTGAAACGACCCAGAGAACGTGCGTCAATAATTTGGGTTTTGCCCAGTGATTGTTTGACCTGCGCCGCCGTCACGATAACCTCGCGTTCAAGTTTGGCGTGGAAGAGGGCCGGTGGCAGAATATTTTCACCACTTTCGGTGGTTTTTCCCTCTTTGACCCAGGCGTTTAAACCGCCATCGAGAACACGCACGTTGGTCGCGCCAAAACGGGTCAGCATCCACCATACGCGCGGCGCGCTGAACAGGTCGCCTTCGTCATACAGGACAATCGCGCTGTCGTTACTGATACCACGTTCGCTCATTGACTGGCTGAAGGCTTCCGCGGTGGGCATCATGTGTGGCAATCCGGTACTGCAATCCGAGATATCGTCGACCTCAACGTAAATCGCACCAGGTACGTGCGCAGTTTTATACTTACCAAAGAAATCAATAGGCGGCGTAATACCAGGTTTGGACTTGCGGCAGTCGATAACGATCAGGCCAGGCTCGTCGAGATGAGAAGCCAGCCAGTCGGTTGAAACGATAGATGAACTCATTATTTCTTGATCCTGTGATAAGTGGAGTTAGGGGGTAACTATTTTTTGCGGCATATCTCCGGGAATGAGCGAGTAAACCCACGCATCTTCGGGGATCCCCTGATAATAAAGTCGATTACGGTGGCAGCCTTCGTCTACCGCACCGGATTTTTCCGCGACACGGCGACTACGGAGATTTTTAGCCATCGCCACAATTTCCAGTCGCGTCAACCCGAGTTCCTGAAAGGCAAAGCGCGAGATGGCTTTTACGGCGGTAACTGCCAGCGAGCGCCCGGTGAAGTCGCTACGTATCCAATAGCCTATATTGGCAGTTTTATATTCCGGAACAATACGATTAAGCGCGATCGAGCCAATTATTTTGCCTGTCGCGAGGTCAAACAAACAGAATCGATATTCGAGTCCGCGCTGGCGTTTAACATAGGATTCAATCAGGTAAGTGCGGCTGTCCTCAAGACTGTATCCTGCATCGCACCAGCTTTCCCAGGCGGCAATTTCGTTTACCGACGCCTGGATTGCCTCGAAATGCAGGGGAGCTTCCAGCTCGGTAGGAACGCGGATTTCCAGATTCTCATCCCGATAAATCAGACGGCTTGTCATATTATTTTCTCCTGATAACAGGTTTCCGCAGCGTAATATTCAGACTCACACAATCATCAGGATAAAGTCAATCGGGGGGGTAAACTGTTAAGCCTGTTCTAAATCAATCGCTTGCTCTATCTAAATCACGAATGACAATTCGCTGTTTCCGGCAGGAAGAAACGTTTCAGGCCAGTAAACATGGCCATATTGTACGCTCATATAACCCGGTATAAAGTGAGTCTCAGTTGCCCACAAAGTGATAACGGAAATTATAAAATGGAAAACAAGACGAGCCACGCACAGAGCGTCAGTCAGCAATTTAGCCCAAATGCCAATAACTATTTAACCAGCGCAGTCCACGCGCAGGGGCCTGACCTGATTAAATTGGAGTCGCTGCTGGCCGCTTACCCGCAGTCGGTGGTGGTAGATTTGGGATGTGGCGCAGGGCACGCCAGTTTTAGCGCTGCAAAATCCGTCAAGCATGTCATTGCCTATGATTTATCCGCCGAGATGCTGGCCGTGGTCAAACAGGCTGCCGAGGACAAACAGTTAAACAATATCGATGTTAAGCAAGGTTATGCCGAATCCTTACCCTTTGAAGATGAAAGTGTGGATATCGTGATCAGCCGCTATTCCGCTCACCACTGGCACGACGTGGGGCAGGCGCTGCGCGAGGTCCGCCGCATTCTGAAGCCGGGTGGCAAGGTCATCATGATGGACATCGCCTCACCGGGCCATCCATTGCTGGATGTGCATTTGCAAACCATCGAGAAGCTTCGCGACACCTCGCACGTCAGAAATTATGCCACCGGCGAATGGCTGCAGAAGTTTAATGATGCGGGATTGCGCATTGGGTCTTTGAGCAGCGGTAAATTGCAGCTGGAATTCAGCAGCTGGGTTGCCAGACTGCAAACGCCGGAGCATTTTGTGGTTGCTATTCGTGAGCTGCAGAAGGTGTCTTCTCAGGAGGTGACCGAATATTTTGCTATTCAAAATGACGGCACCTTCCAGACCGATACGGTATTTATTGAGGCAGATAAAATCTGACCGCCAAGCCACTTTGCGCAAAAAAACGGGCCAGTTTAAGGCCCGTATTCCCTTTTGATTATGCAGATTGCTTTCTGAAAAGCTTGCTGCCTAGCGTCACAGCGGCTAATACAATCGCACCGACCAGCATGCCGACAACTAAATCCGCAGCCCCCGTAATGATAGAGTTGGTCCAGCCCTGATGGCCTTCTGTCAGGCTTTCGAGCAGGCCATGCATGAACGGCAGGCCGTGACTGATAATGCTACCCCCCACCAGGAACATGGCAAAAGTTCCCACCACCGACAGCGTTTTCATAAGCCAGGGCGCGGCGTTAACAATTCCGCCGCCGAAGCTGCGCACCGCGCGCATAAAGCCGCTTTCGCCTTCCAGCTTGCTCAGATATAGCCCGGCATCATCGATTTTTACAATGCCTGCCACCAATCCATACACGCCTAGCGTCATGACGATAGCAATCGCGACCATGACGATGACCTGATCGAGAAACGGTGCTGAAGATACCGTGCCCAAAGAAATAACGATAATTTCAGCGGAAAGGATGAAGTCAGTGCGCACTGCACCTTTGACCTTTTCCTTCTCCTGTTTGGCAATCTCATCCGGGGATTTGGTTTCGGCACGTTTTTTGGCTTTTGCTTGTTCCTCAGCAGCTTTGTCGTGAGGCATTAACTTATGCGCCACCTTTTCAAAGCCTTCATAGCAAAGATAAGCACCGCCAACCATCAGCAGAGGGGTGATAGCCCAGGGGGCAAAGGCACTGATTATCAATGCCAAAGGGACCAGAATGGCTTTGTTAAGCAAAGAACCTTTGGCGACCGCCCAGACAATCGGCAATTCGCGGTCAGCTTTAACCCCGGAAACCTGTTGAGCATTGAGAGCAAGGTCGTCGCCTAAAACGCTGGCGGTTTTCTTGGCCGCCACTTTGCTCATTGCGGCGACGTCGTCGAGAATTGAGGCAATATCATCAATTAAAGCTAACAGGCTGCTACCGGCCATAAAGTTCCCTTTGGTAAATGAATTTGGTTATCTGCTTTTTTGTTGTGAAAGAATCATAACAGCGTTTGCCATGGAACGTCGATTTGTGCGAATCTGTGCCTCTAAGTTTACAGCATATTTTCTTAATATTGTTTCTTGCACCAATAAAGCGCTTTTTTATTACATTCCCTGCTAACCTAACTATTATTGTAATGTTCGTTAATCTTTTCTCCTCATTTTCCTCATAAAGCTTAATTATCTTTACTCTCGATTACGCCGGCTTTCGTTTAATGATCGATAATTAATTTATCCAGAACGCGATTGCATTTTGCGTTCTAAAAATTCAGAAGCATCGAAAATTAACCGATACAAGAAATCAAAAAGTTAAGGCGGATATCATGAAACTTTTACCTCTATTAGCAGCGGCTTTGATTACTAGCGCATCTTTTTCTGCGCTGGCCGCAAATGAAATCAGTGCTGCACAGGCGCAGAGCCATAATTATCAATCTCTGGGCGTCGTTGATGTTCGCCAGGATAATACTGAAGACTTCAGCCTCAAAGCCGCAGTGAATGAAAAAGCTAATCAGGAAGGGGCAACTCACTATCGCGTTATTGGTGTGAGCACGCCTGGTGACTCAAGTTTGGCACGTGCCAGCGTTGAGCTTTACCGTTAATCAATAGTTGTTGAGCTTTACCATTAATCAATAGTTATTGAAGAATACACCGTCGAGTGTGGGGATGCCCTCAAGTAGAGGTTGCGCCAGCAGCTTCTGTCCCCTGTGTCTCACTCGACGGTTCCTTTTTGCTTAAACTCCCCCTCTGTTAGAAATTCAGATTCTGCGATATTTAACCCCTTTCTCAGATGACGTAATGTTATTGTTCTTATTATCTCTTTTTCTATGGCTACTTTTAATCTGATTGAATAAAGCTTAAAAAGAATTAATTCTCATAATCTCTATTTCGAAATTTTCTTGTTTTAACATTAATTGAGACGTTTCTTATATAGAATGTGGAATGAAGTATTATTTGAAATAACTAACTTAAATAATTATTCCTTAAGAATTTTTCGGTGTGATAGAGGTCTACTTCCCCAGGGGGTTATAAATATGCTGAATACGACAAGACTTACTATCAATGCAACGCGATTAACCATCAAAAATCAGTTTTCCTACTTACAGAAATTTGTCTCTTCGCCGCGCACTTTCGGGACGCTCGCGCCTTCTTCACCCTGGCTGTGTCAGGCGATGGTAAAACAGATCGACTGGACCAAGACGCTCAAAATTGCTGAATTTGGTGCGGCAGATGGCGTGCTGACCAAGCGAGTGCTTGATAATATGCGCGCCGATGCGCAGTTACAGGCATTCGAAATCCAGCCGAGTTTCATCCATCAGTTAAATCAGATCGACGACCACCGTCTCCAGGTATTGGGCTACTCTGCGGAGCATCTGGAAGGGGAGTTTGATGCCATTTTCTGCTGTCTTCCTTTGCTGTCTATACCAACCCGAATCAGCATGAAAATTTTGCAACGCGCGCAACAGCGCCTCAAAGAGAAAGACGGTACGCTGATTCTTTTCCAGTACAGCCATCTTTCAGAAAAGATGCTGTCGCGATATTTCAGCTGGAAAAAAATTCGTGTAGTAAAAAACTTTCCACCTGCTTTGGTATATGTATGCAAGCCTCTATAATATAAGGATTATTGGTGTAATTTTTTCTTTACGCCATGTTTACAGGGATTGCCAATTTATTTTTTATCGGTATGATGCCCAGCAGGTTAAAAGATGTTCCAGGCTCATAAGGATAGCGGTAATGACGCAACCCATTTTCATGATCGGCGCTCGCGGCGCAGGTAAAACCACAGTCGGCAGGGCTCTCGCACAGGCGTTGGGCTATGATTTTGTCGATACGGATATTTATTTGCTGCAAACTTCTCAACTTAGCGTTGCGGAGATCGTTGCTCGTGAAGGTTGGTCAGGTTTTCGTCGTCGTGAAACTCAGGCGCTGAAAAATATCAGCGCTCCGCATACCGTTGTTGCTACTGGTGGCGGCGCGATC
>CAWUIY010000282.1:0-6242 GCA_963922555.1 uncultured Serratia sp.
ACAATGTGCCAATCGTCGGTTAATTTGCGCGCCATTAGCGATGAGGCGGCCAACACGCCGGTTCGAATGGCCAAATCCAGGTTTGTCGCTATTAAATCGGGTTCATCATCAGTGATGATCAGCGAGACTGAAACTTGAGGATAGGCTTGCAAAAACTCGCCAAGATGTGGCGTGACAAACCGATGAATAAAAGCGGAAGAGGCTGCAAATCTCAGGGCACCGGAGGGAACTCGGTTAAGTGAAGAAGCGGCTTCTCTGGCCTGCTCAAGATTATCCATGACTTGCAAACTGTGCTGATAGAAGACGCGACCTCCTTCTGTCAGGGTGAGTCCGCGCGTCGTTCGATTAAATAAGGCAATCCCCAAATCGCCTTCCAGTTCGGCAATATGGCGCGAGGCGGTGGAGGTTTTTATCAATAATTCCTCAGAGACGCGGGTAAAAGTGCCGACCTCTGCCAGCCGCATAAAGGTTTTTAATGCGTTGAAGTAGTTCACTTTTCACCTGTTTTTAGCAATAAACAATATCAAAATGCTAATCGTGGTTTCGATCAATCGCAATCAAGCTGAGTGCATCATTTCAGCTTTGCGATCGGCATCAACCTGTTCGCTCTGTTTACACCGGCTGATCGGTATAGAGATGCAAACGTTTTATTAACAAGTTGAGCCGCTGAGACTCAGGTTTGTATTTATGTTTGATGGTTGCGGCATCGTAATTACCCAGTTCACCCAGTTTAGGCACGTGCAAATGAGGTTCGCGCAAGCACAGGGTAATAAAGGGTGAAGGGCAGGGATGCTGCACCTGCTTTTGGCTATCGCGATACCAAACCCGGGCGATCGGTTGTACTTTTACGGGGCGTTTTATTTTCAAGATCGCGTGCTCGGGGAGGTTTTTTACGTCGATAATTTCGCGATTCACATTTTCAATCCATTGATCACGGCTGAAAGGGGGGACTGCACGGCCCGCCGCGAGACTTTTCTCAAGTTTTTGCAGCAACTCGTCGCGACTAAGATTTTTAATAATATGCTTGTTAGCCCAGCCGAAACGAACCGAATCGGGTTGTAAAAGAGAGTTAATTGAACGATAGGCGTTGAGTGTAATAAGTCCGCGCAGTTGACTGTGGACAAAATCAAAGCGCTGTTCAGAGGGAAGGCCAGATTCAACGGTAACGATGTGTTCAAGCTCACTTTTCAGTTTGTTGACCTCCTGAATCAACAGCTGAGCAGCCTGATATTCCGCCTGATCGACGGCATAACATAGCGCTCCCGGAAGCCGTACCGCCGCTTTGCTGCTGGCATTGATGCCGTTGTGGTGAATAAATAGTTTCTGAAAATGTTCCATAGCCAGATGGTGGGCGGCTTCCCCCTGATACGGCGTAACATCGATTATCGATGCCGGATTATGCTCGGTCCCTTTTTCAATTTCAGGCAGTGAAAATACTTTAGCTTCAATAAGTTGCAACTGGCTCAAGAAGCGAGTCAAATCTGACGTCGCAAGCTCTAACTCCCTGAAGCACTCGTTCATCCGCAATTTTAAATCGTAATGCGCCATTTTCGCCTCCGTTTAGTTACAACATACATTATACTCCATAAACTAAAATGGTGCACACTTCAGCTATCGCGTCCGCTGGTTTCTTTAGGTGTTAGAGGCTAATTCGTCGATAACCTCAACGATTTGCTTACGTAGCCAGACGTGGGCTGGACATGATGACGTCTTTCGTGCCAAATCATGGAGGGAGTAAAAGAGGGCAATGCGAAGGGCATTTCAAGGATTGCCAGAGGAGTGGTTAAGGCAAGCCGATGAGCAAGCTGACGTGGAAGTGAGAGAATCATATCACTTTCGGCCGTTATCATTGCCGCAGCTAAAAAGTGAGGGAGTTTCACGGCAATTCGTCTTTTCAAGCCCTGTTGTGCCAAGGCCTGATCGAGATTGCTTTCACCCTGACCCGTAATAATTACTGAAATATGTAACAGGTCTATAAAGCGGTCAAGAGTTAACCCTTGCTTAACAACAGGGTGATCTCGGCGTACAACACAAACCAGACTTTCATCATAGAGCGAACGGCTGTGAAATCTCGAGGGTAAAGCCGTATAAACACCAATCCCAATATCGGCATTTCCTTTAGAAATCATAGCAATATTGTCACCTGATGTCGGCGGAATTTCAATATTCAGCCCAGGCGCAAGAAAAGTCAGTCTTGCCAAAAGTGTTGGCATTATGATCAGCGTTAGGTGATCTATCGCTTATGGCAAACAAATTATTGCAGAACGGATACCGGAGTCTCAGTGGACTAAGCGTTTGTCTGATCATGGATACTCTGAAGCCGCACTTCAGGGTTTTATCGAGATGACACAAGGGCTAAATTCGGGCCATGTTGCCATGCAGAATGGTTCCAGTATTGAAAACCGTAAGGGCACTATTTCACTCAGGGCATTTATTAATAGCGCTGTAAAAATGGAGTCTCAGTTAGTTTAATCTATGAAATAAAGTCAGTTCACACTTTCTTGATACTAGATAACTGGCAGCAACGAGTGGTTTTGAATTTGTTGCTGTTATGCACAAAATAAATAGCCGCGATCAACGCGGCTATTGTCGTTATCTAAATAGCAGAATCAAGACAGGGGATTAACGGCCTTTCTTCTTGCGGCCCGGTTGAGCAAAACGCTTGCGGGAGGCCGCGTTATTGTCTGGTTTTTCCGCTTTCTTAGCACCGCCAGTCATTGGCTTTTTCACCGCAGCTGCTTTTGCCGGGGTCTTTTTGGCCGGTTTAGTGTCTTCGGAGCTTGAATTTTCAATCAGCTTGAACAGTTCAATTAACTCATCGTCCGTCAGGTCGCGCCACTCGCCAAGCGGAAGCCCTTTGAGATTAACGTTCATGATGCGCGTGCGTTCAAGCTTGGTGACTTCAAAGCCAAAATGCTTGGTCATGCGGCGGATCTGGCGGTTAAGCCCCTGTACCAAGGTGATCCGGAATACAAAGGGCGCTTCTTTTTTAACTTTGCATTTCTTGGTCACTGTACCGAGCATTGGCACACCGGCACTCATGCCGTGAATAAACTCATCGGTAATGGGTTTATTCACGGTGACCATATATTCTTTTTCGTGGTTATTACCGGCGCGCAGAATTTTATTAACCAAATCGCCATGATTGGTCAGGAAGATAAGACCCTGAGAATCTTTGTCCAGACGGCCAATAGGGAAAACGCGCTTGCTGTGGTTAACGAAATCACTAATGTTATCTCGCTCACCTTCTTCCATCGTCGTGATGATGCCTACCGGCTTGTTCAGCGCAATAAGCACCAGATCTTCTTCATCGCGAGGCTCTATAAGCTGACCATTCACTTTGACTACATCACCGGCAAATACCTGATCGCCAACTGCTGCACGTTTACCGTTAATAAAAACGTTGCCTTGTTCGACATTACGGTCGGCATCGCGGCGAGAGCAGATACCGCTCTCGCTGATGTATTTGTTCAGACGGATGGAGGAGGGAGTCAGCATGATAATTTCCGTAAAAAAGCGGACTATACCTCAACCTTGTTCTATTGCGAAGTCTAAGAGCAACGAATAGTGTCGGGAATTCTCAGGATGATTTAATTACGCACAATGCGCGATTCAGCCAAACGCATCAGCCGATAACCAATCCCGATCGCAATAACCAGCATCACGCAGATATAAGTCGTGATACCGACCCAGGCAAACTTGTTCCAGAACAAACCGCCAAGCGTCCCGGCCACGCTCGATCCTGCATAATAGCTAAATAGATACAGCGAAGAAGCCTGTCCCTTGGCGCGTCTGGCGCGTTTCCCAATCCAGCCGCTCGCCACGGAGTGAGCCGCGAAGAAGCCGCAGGTCACCATCGCCATGCCGATAAACACCAGCCACACCGGCGAAAATGCAGTGATCAAAATCCCGGCCAACATCAGGAGCAATGCACCAATCAGCACCGGACCACGGCCATAAACGGCGGTCAATGCACCAGCCTTTGGAGAACTGTACGTGCCCATCAGATAGGCAATCGACAGAACCCCCACAATCGCCTGGCTAAGATGATAAGGCGCGCCCAGCAGACGATAACCGATGTAGTTAAACATGGTGACGAAGCTGCCCATAATCAGAAAGCCTTCAGCAAATAGCAGAGGCAAGCCGCTGTCACGCCAGTGTAACTTAAAGTTAATCAATAGTTTGCGCGGACGCAGAGAGCTGGCACGAAAGTGAGCCGAGGCGGGAAGGATTTTCCAGAACATGGTGGCAGAAAGCAGGGCAAAAACGCCAATTACCGCTATTGCGGCGCGCCATGAAATAAAATCGGTAAGTACGCCGGTAATCAGACGGCCGCTCATACCCCCAATTGAATTCCCACTGATATATAACCCCATGGAGAATGCGACCACGCTTGGATGGATCTCTTCGCTGAGATAAGTCATGGCCACCGCGGCGACGCCGCTTAGCGAAAGCCCGACCAGAGCGCGCATTACCAGGACTGCGTGCCAGCTGGTCACTACGGAACAAATCAGCGTACACACGGCGGCGAGCATCAGGCCAACGACCATCACGTTTTTACGTCCAACCGCGTCGGAAATAGGGCCGGTAAACAGCAAACCGATCGCTAACAGCCCGGTCGCTGCCGAAAGTGACAAACTGCTGGCCGCCGGAGAAATACCAAAATCTTGGGACAACACGGGCATGATTGGCTGCATACAATAAAGCAGGGCAAAAGTCGCCAGACCGGCCGAGAATAACGCCAGCGTCACACGGATAAACTGCGGTGTGCCACGTTTGATATAAATGCCTTTTACTTGCGGTGAGACTTGCGGGGTAGAAGCGTGCAGTTCGTCATCGTTTACCGATTGGCCTGCCGAAGAGGAAGCAGGCTGCCGACGCGTGGTATTCACGTGAATTCCTTAGTTAAATGAGTATGACAATTCCTAGAATGTTTAAAAATTTTACTCAGGTTTATCTGTTTTATCTAATATATTAATCCCTATAGTTTGATACTTTAAACATATCAATGAGGGTTTAATGAACAATATAGAGTTGAGACACCTGCGCTATTTTATTGCTGTTGCCGAGGAGCTGCATTTTGGTCGCGCCGCCGATAAACTCAATATTTCTCAGCCACCGTTAAGCCAGCAAATCCAATCACTTGAAACACAGATTGGCGCCGTGCTGCTTTATCGCAATAATCGTAGCGTCCGCCTGACTCAGGCTGGAGAGATGTTTCTGAAAGAAGCCAAAACGATAGTGGGCAAGGTCGAGGATATTTCGCAGCAGGCGGCGCGTATCCATCGCGGTGAAGAGGGTAAATTAACCATTGGATTGACCTCCTCTGCGCCGTTTCTTAAAAAAGTTTCGCGGGTATTTCGGCGTTTCCGTACTGCACATCCGCTGGTCAATATTCGCATTGAAGAGCTTAACAGCCAGCAGCAAATGAGCCCGCTCGTTGAGGGAAAGCTTGATTTAGGCGTAATGCGTAACGGCGTTTTACCGGACGTTTTACAGCACCATCTTCTGCGTTCGGAACCTTTGATTGCGGTAGTCCCTTCAAATCATCCGCTTGCCGACCTTCCGCCCGGAGAGCTGACTTACGCACACCTTGCCGACCAGCCGTTTGTTTTTTTCTCTAAAGATGTAGGGACTTCACTTTACGACGACATCCTCAATCGCCTTGCCGAGGCAGGAATTACTCCGTTTATTACTCAGGAAGTGGGAGAGGCGTTGACCATTATTGGATTGATATCGGCAGGGTTGGGAGTATCCATTTTGCCTTCCTCGTATAAACGTATTCAAGTTGATGGCGTGAAGTATCTTTCGTTTAAAGATCAGCAGGCTAATACCGAGGTCTGGTTGGTCAGCCATCGACATCGGCCATTATCCGCACCGGCTCAGGCGTTGGCAAAAATGATGATGGAAGAAGACGATTAACAGAGCTATCGCCGTTATTTATACCGCTAACAATAGCAATATGTGCACTAAATCACATATCGAATCAAATAGTTGACGATATATGACAAAAATCCGCTGATAAGATTTACTATTTATTTTGGGGCGTGAAAAAATAAAGAGGCAAGCTGAGTGATAGTGGAAGGCCAACCAGGACACATCGATCAAATTAAGCAAATTAATGCCGGTACAGTCTACCGTCTGATAGATCAGTTTGGCCCAATTTCTCGCATCGAACTTTCCAAAAAGGCGCAGCTTGCCCCCGCGAGCATCACTAAAATTGTTCGCGAGCTGGTCCAGGC
>CAWUIY010000283.1:0-6233 GCA_963922555.1 uncultured Serratia sp.
GAGACCGGTGATGGCATCCCTGGTAACTGCCATTTTTCCGCCGTTAAGAACAATATTTATCAGCGAAGAAGGATCATCCGCCAACACGGCCGTATTTCCTGCCAGTGAAGGGAAGGTTTTTGCATATCCTTTACCGTCGATGCGGTGGCAGCCCGAACAGCTGTTCATATAAACCAGGGCGCCCGGCTGGCTCATCGAGCCTTTTACCA
The DNA here is from genome assembly GCA_963922555.1 of uncultured Serratia sp. GTDB lineage: Bacteria > Pseudomonadota > Gammaproteobacteria > Enterobacterales > Enterobacteriaceae > Rouxiella. The sequence continues at coordinate 210 of CAWUIY010000283.1, forward strand.
GCTCTGCGGTAGTATTGTCCAACCCGCTAGCCGGTTTGGCGGCAGGATCGGATGACGGCAAGGATTTAAGGTAAGTGGCTATCGCATTGAGGTCAGCCGCAGTCAAATATTGCGTGCTTTTCTCAATAGCTTCCGACATCGGACCAAATGCGGCATTGCCGTCCGTACGACCCGTTTTAAGGAACTGAACAATATCCTGTTTTGACCAACCACCAAGGCCATTTTTGGCATTGCCGGTCAGGTCTGGGGCGGCCCAACCATCAAGAAGTCCGCCGGTCAGATAGCTTTTGTCATGCTGATCAAGCCCCTTTTCCTGATAAGCGATCCCGCGCGGCGTATGGCAGGTGCCGCAGTGGGTCAGCCCCTGAACCAGATAAGCACCTCGGTTCCATTCGCTGCTTTTGGTCTGATCCGGCTGATAAACATCGCTTTTATGGAATGCCCAATCCCACACCGCCAATGGCCAGCGCATATTGAGCGGCCATGGAATACCCGTCTTTTTGTTTTGCTGATGTACGGGTTTGACATCATTCATCATGTAGGAATAAAGAGCATGCATATCGGCATCGTTGATTTTCGAATAGGCGGTATAGGGCATGGCTGGATATAAATGATGGCCATCTTTTGCCACACCGGTTCGCAATGCCTTCGAGAAGTCATCGAAACTGTAATTGCCAATCCCGGTATCTTTGTCGGGGGTAATATTAGTAGAGTAAATAGCACCCAACGGGCTGATCATTTTCAGGCCCCCGGTAAATGGCGCCGAGCCTGAAACGGTATGGCAAGCCGCGCAGTCTCCAGCTTTGGCAATATATTCCCCGCTGGCGACCTGTTGCGCAAAGGTGCTGGTATCTGCTTCGGCAAATGTGCAGCCTAACGAGGCGGCAATAAATACAGATAAGGTTATTAATTTCATAGGATCACCGCCTTATTATAATTGAACCAGCGGCCCGGGATTTTTGAGATAGGTTGACTTGATAGCATCCGCAGCAAACAACGTGGTGGCACCCACAATACCGGTTGGATTGTAGGCGATGTTTTGCGGGAAGCAGCAAGCGCCAACGACGAATACGTTGGGAACATCCCAGCTCTGCAAATACTTGTTCACTACGCTGGTCAGTGGATTATCTCCCATGACCGCTCCGCCGGTGGTATGCGTTGACTGGTAAGGGCGTACATCATAGTGAGAATTAAGATTCTTAAAGCCCATGCTATAGGATTTAGGCTGTAGTTCTTTAACGATCCCTTCAACTTTACCGGCCAGGAATTGTGTTAGTTTTAATTCGTTTTGCTGCCAGTCATAGGTCATCCTTAATAGCGGAAGCCCATAAATGTCTTTATAGGTCGGGTCGAGGTCCAGGAAGCATTGTTTATAGGGCATGACTGAAGCAGAAGACCCGACGCTCATATTATGCAGATAGTTGTCTTTAATTGACTGCTTCCACCCGGAGCCCCAGCTCGGTGCGTCTTTAGGCAATACCATCTGTTGGATAGGCCGTGCGCCGGTGGCGTGTGCAGAAATACTGCCACCGCCAATAAAGCCTAAACTTGAATGGTCGAAATTTTCGCCGTTAAAGTTATCGATATATACGCCAGAGGCACCGGCAGCCGCAAAGTGATTGAAGAACACGTCTTTGCCGAAAAACAGTTTGGCCGCGCCGTCGATTTGATAGGCATAGTTTCTGCCCACCACGCCCTCACCGGTCACCGGATCGTAAGGTTTGCCAATTCCAGATAATAGAAGCAGGCGAACATTATGTAATTGAAATGCACTGAGGATCACTAGCGATGCCGGTTGTTCCACCTCAGCGCCGTTGGCGTCAATATAGGTAACGCCGGTGGCTTTTTTTCCCGTTGAATCAGTGATAACCCGTAAAACATGAGAGTGAGTTCGTAATTCAAAATTATCATACTGTTTAAGGGCCGGTATGACGCAGGTCTGCGGGGAGGCTTTGGAATAGTTGTAGCAACCAAATCGTTCACAGAATCCACAATAGTTGCAAACACCCATCTGCACGCCATAGGGATTGGTATAAGCGCCGGTGCTGATGGCTGCGGGGCCGGAAAAAGCGTGGTAACCGAGATTTTTCACTACCTTGCGAAATAGGGTACCTGCATACTGATCTTTTAGCGGTTTATTAGGGAAATCACCGCTGCGCGGGGCTTCAAAGGGGTTTCCTCCTTCGATTATTTTTCCCTGAATATTACCGGCCTGACCCGAAGCTCCGCATATTTTCTCGAATTTGGCAAAATAGGGTTCCATTTCTGCATAGGTAAACGGGTAGTCCTGAATCGTCATATCTTCGGAAATAAATTTAGCGCCGTATTTTTCGGTGATAGTAGTTTTAACCTTGAGGTCGCTCTCCAGTGGACGCCAGAGCAGGCCATTCCAGTGCACCCCCGCGCCTCCCACACCGTCCCCCGGCAAGAAGGAACCTAAACGGCGATAGGGATAGGCCTTGCTGCCTGGCGTGTGTCGTATCGTGACAGTTTCCTTAGAGATGTTCTGAAAAAGTTTCAGCCTGATCCCATAGGTTAATTCATCGACGATGCGCGGATAGGTAAAATCGGGGTAGGTATCACGTTGCTCACCGCGTTCTAATGCGACGATTTTAAGTCCAGTATCTGCTAATTCTTTCGCCATAATAGAGCCGGTCCAACCAAAACCGACAATAACAATATCTACAGGTTCTTTTTTTATAGTCATTTTTTATGCGCCATTCTTACCAGAAATACTTACCGGGCCAAGCGGATAGTGGGTATTGGGGTTATCAATTACTTGAACAAAATCAGCCCTGGCTCCAGGGAAACCAATCATCTTCCAGGATGCCTGAGTACGATTTCCCCCATGAATAGGGTCAGCAAGGTACCCTTCCTTGGTGTTCTCTAATAATTGGCTGAAAAAGAGTTTGGAAGAAATATCAGTGAGATTAATATGACCAGATTCCAGTTCGTGCAGAATGGCTTCCTGATCTGAAAGCGTTAATTCAGCAAATTTCATTTTATATTGATTCAAGCAATAGTCATTTACGGCTTTTATTCCCCGGCGATAAATATCACGAGGAACTAAATTCGTTTGATAACCCAGCTCTGGAATGGTTTGCTCAAAAGGGGGCTGCATATACCATAATGAACCGTGACCATAAGGAAGTTCCATTTGTTTATCGATATAGAGCGGAACCCCTTCGCTTACCGCGCCGGGGCCGTTATCGTCTTCAGGAATGAGGCGATCGGTAGCCGCAATAATAAAGCGCCATTCTTCATTATTAAAAAATATAGGCACATATTGATAGACAAAATTTTCTTCTTTTTTAATTTCTTCTGATGACACTGCTTTGGCGATCGCCGTGCCCGAAATTGCGGTTACGGGTAATATAGCCAGCGTGCGCTGAAGAAACTTTCTGCGAGAGTTTTCGATCTCACCCTCTTTATTTTTCATGATCCCTGACCTCAAATAATGACTAAAATACACAGGCGTTACAGAAATGTTAAAACACAGACGTCGAATGACTTATAGCATGCAGGATTTTTAAAAAACACGATCGACGAGTTATGAATAGCGGTATCGCTGGTTATTGATAACCGAAAGAAATTACTTTTAGTGTGGTTTTAGATAAAAATAGGGCGTTAATCGTCTGCATAGCGAATCCTTTTGATTCACCCTGTTTCATTTTATTACAATTGTCAGGGGTTACTGTTTTTCTTAACTCTTATTTTGTGACGTATTAGACAGCTTGGTTATTTTAATTTGCAATAAAGAGAGCAAGGTTGGCAGAGGGACATTAGTTTAAAAATGAATAATAAAAAAACACTCAAAGGCAGCAATAAACGAATGGTTACACATTGAGATTTTAGATTTTTCAGTTCAAGAATTGATTAATCCCTTTCTATGGAGCAGCAGACTTCTCATTTCATGACAATCGGCCACCAGCAGGGCTCAACAAACTTTGAGATATTGGACCGGGACCCATTAATGAGAACGATTAGCATTTTTTCTTAAATTTATGTTTCCTCCTACCTGTTGTCGGGGTAGTCTCATTGACCGCCACAACATGTCGGCCGTAACTCTCGATCAAAACGAGTAATAAAAAAGTACAAACAGGATAAGTATGGACTCCACCCTCATTTCTACTCCCCCCGTCAAGGAGACGTCTTCTCTCAACCGTGCCCGTCGTGCTGCCTGGGGTAGCTTCGCAGGTGCAGTAGTAGACTGGTATGATTTTCTGCTTTATGGCATCACCGCTGCTCTGGTCTTTAACCGCGAATTCTTTCCGCAGATTAGTCCTGCAATGGGAAGCATCGCTGCGTTAGCCACGTTTGGCGTCGGCTTTTTGTTCCGGCCGCTAGGTGGGATCATTTTCGGCCATTTTGGCGATCGTCTTGGCCGCAAACGCATGCTAATGATGACAGTCTGGATGATGGGGTTGGCAACCGCGTTGATTGGCCTTTTACCCGGCTTCAACGTGATTGGCTGGTGGGCTCCCGCACTGTTGGTGACGCTGCGTGCAATTCAGGGTTTTGCCGTTGGCGGAGAATGGGGTGGGGCCGCGGTACTTTCCGTTGAAAGTGCGCCAGAGAAGAAAAAGGCTTTCTATAGTAGTGGCGTGCAAATCGGCTATGGTGTGGGTCTTCTGCTTTCTACCGGGTTGGTCTCGCTTATCAGCCATTTTACCACCGATGAGCAGTTCCTGGGCTGGGGCTGGCGGATCCCTTTCTTATTCAGCACCTTATTGGTAGTGGCAGCGTTGTGGGTGCGTAATGGCATCGTTGAGTCCGCAGAATTTGAGCAGCAGAGCCAGCAGAAACCAAAGGAGCAGACCAAGCCGCGCCTTCCGGTTATAGAGGCGCTTGTCCGCCATCCGAGCGCGTTTCTAAAAATTATCGCCCTGCGCCTCTGCGAACTGCTGACCATGTATATCGTCACCACTTTCGCGCTGAGCTATTCCACACAAAATCTGGGTTTGCCACGCGAGCTGTTCCTTAATATAGGGTTGTTGGTCGGCGGTTTAAGTTGCCTGACTATCCCCTGTTTCGCCTGGCTGGCAGACCGTTTTGGCCGTCGGCGTATTTACATTACCGGTGCATTGGTCGGCATGCTGAGCGCTTTCCCGTTCTTTATGGCACTGGAAGCGCACTCAATGTTCTGGATCATCTTCTTCGCGATTATGCTGGCGAATGTTGCCCATGACATGGTGGTCTGCGTGCAGCAGCCGATGTTTACCGAGATGTTCGGTGCCAGCTACCGCTATAGCGGCGCAGGCGTTGGTTATCAGGTTGCAAGCGTGGTAGGGGGCGGGTTCACGCCACTGATTGCCGCCTCGTTGGTCACTTTTTCCAACGGTGACTGGCATAGTGTAGCGTTCTATCTGCTGGCCGGTTGTCTGCTTTCTGCCGCTACTGCAATGATGATGAAGAAGGCACAATAGTCCCTCAAAAGCCCGTTTAAGTTGTATTAGACGGGCTTAATCATTTAATTCTATTAATTTTTACCCGCCCGGATTTTGCCACTGCCCCCTTAAGTCTCTCAGTGTGTTGATGCCGTCATTGCAGGCGGTTGCCAACCCCCTCCAAGCGCCCTGAACGTGGCAACTGCCGCGCGTGCGGCTTCCGTTTGAGCTTGCGCTCTGGCGTCAGACACCTGTAAAAGGGCTTCATCGTTGTGCAGGACATCAATCAGGCTGTCAGTGCCTTGCTGATAAGCGATAAAACTGGATTGGCGAGCGCTCACCAGCGCATTTTCGCCCTCGATAAGTATTACGGTCTGTCTTTCACGGTTGAACAGCGCCGACATCGCGTTTTCAACATCTTCGGTAGCTTGTAATACAGACAGGCGATAAGCAGCGAGTGCCTGCGCTTTTTGACCCTTAGCTTGAGCAATTTGCGCGTTGATCCGGCCAAAATCAAAAAGTCGCCAGCGTAATCCCAGCACGCCTGCCGACTGGCTGGCGCCCGCAGAGAAAAGATTGCCGCTTGAAATAGCCGTGGCACTGCCGAGTAATGCACTGAGAGAAAATGTTGGATAAT
>CAWUIY010000284.1:0-6149 GCA_963922555.1 uncultured Serratia sp.
GTAACATAATGTGTCACCTATCACCCATATCGGGAATAGTGGGAATGTCCACTAACCAGCTCGAAATAGCGTCAATCGTTAAGGACATACGTGTCTCCTGAGGTCAGATAGTTGATCACCTGCTGGCTAAAAAGAGCGGGGCAGGCAATGTTTGATAGGTGCGAGGCGGGGATCACGCTGAGTTGCGCATCGTGGCCGCGTTCGGTGATCCATTCTGCCTCTGCCGCAGAGGTAACCGGGTCAAACTCACCGGCGATGACCAGCATCGGTCGCTCCATATTGGCGACGTCTTCGCGCAAGTCCGCATAGGCCAACGCCTCGCAGCAGGCTGAATATCCCAGCGGATCAAGCTGTTCTATGCCATCGACCAGCGCGTCGACAATGCCCGGCCGTGCCTGAATATATTCACGCGTAAACCAGCGTTGGGCCGAACCCTGGGCAACGGCGGCCATGCCTTCGGCACGAACGTTTTTTGCCCGGCTTAACCAGGCCTCGGATTCACCGATTCTGGCCGCAGTATTGGCGACCACAAAGCGATTAAAACGGGTAGGATAATGGCGGTTGAGCCACATTCCGGTCATGCCGCCCAACGAGATGCCGCAAAAATTGGCCTTATCAATGTTGAGATGATCCATCAGGTCAATCACGTCCTTACCCAGCGAGTCCAGAGAGACTTTACTGCGACAGGCTGGCGAAGCTCCGTGTCCACGGGTGTTGTAACGCAGTACCCGAAAGTAGCGCACCAGGCTGGTAAATTGGGCATCCCACATCGTCCAGGTGGTTCCCAGTGAATTCGATAAAACCAGTACGGGCGCGTTGGCCGGTCCGTCGAGGCGATATTCCAGATCCATAGTGTTCTCCTCAGACCCTTTCCAGAATGAGGGCGATACCTTGTCCGACACCAATACACATGGTGCAAAGCGCGTATCGACCTTGCGTTTTCTTTAATTGATGGGCGGCATTCATCACCAGCCGACCGCCCGAAGCGCCGAGAGGATGGCCAAGAGCAATCGCGCCACCGTTCGGATTCACCCATTCGGCGTCGTCTGGCAGCCCCAGCGCGCGAGTGACGCTCAATGCCTGTGCGGCAAAGGCCTCGTTCAGCTCAATCACATCCATCTGCTGCAGGCTTAAACCGGTTTTTTCCAGCACGCGTTTAATGGCACCCACCGGACCAAATCCCATCACCCTGGGTTCTATACCGCTAGTGGCACTGCCGATGATACGCGCCATCGGTTGTAAATCGTGGTGTACCAATGCACTGGTGCTGGCGATTAACATCGCGCAGGCTCCGTCATTCAGCCCCGACGCATTGCCTGCAGTGATGGTGCCTTCAATATCGACCACCGGCTTTAGGCGGCTTAGGGCCTCAAGCGTTGTGGCTCTGGGGTGTTCGTCTTGCTGAAAAACCATCGCTTCTTCATTGCGTTTTGCAGGCAGCATCACGGCGGTGATTTGTGGCGCGTAAAAACCGTTTTGTTGCGCGGCGGCAGTTCGCTGCTGGCTGCGCAGGGCAAAACTATCCTGATCCTCGCGGCTTATCGCATAGTGGCGCGCGAGATTTTCGGCAGTTTGCGGCATGGACTCGACGCCGTATTTAGCTTGCATCGCCGGGTTGATAAAACGCCAGCCCATGGTGGTGTCTTCAATTTGCATCTGACGGCTAAACGCCGTCTCGGCTTTGCCCATGACGAAAGGAGCACGGGACATGCTTTCGACGCCACCGGCGATCATCAGGTCGCATTCGCCGCTTTTAATCGCCCGTGCGGCGGTGGCGACTGCATCCAGGCTGGAACCACACAAGCGGTTTAGCGTACAGCCGGGAACGCTGGTGGGTAATCCGGCTAACAGCGACGCCATTCGCGCTACGTTGCGATTGTCCTCACCGGCCTGATTGGCACAGCCCAGCAGAACATCGTCGATTGCCGCCAGATCCAGACGCGGATAATGCGCTGCCAGCGCGCGCAGTGGAATAGCAGCCAGATCGTCGGCCCGAACCTTTGCCAGACTGCCGTTCAGGCGACCAAAAGGGGTGCGAATGTTGTAGCAAACGTAGGCTTCAGACATGTTCCACCTCTTTTTTACCCAGCGAGAATTGCAGTTTTACCGGCGTGACTTCCTGCAAATATTCTTCGGTGATATCGCCAAAAATCTCTCTGACCACGATGCCGTCAGGGGTGATATCCATCACCGCCATGTCGGTATAGACCCGGTCAATGCAACCAATGCCGGTAAGCGGATAAGTGCATTTTTCAACGATTTTGCACTGACCCTTTTTAGTCAGGTGATCCGTCATGACATAGACTTTTTTAGCGCCGATAGCCAAATCCATGGCGCCACCCACGGCTGGAATGGAGTCTGCCGTGCCAGTACTCCAGTTCGCCAAATCACCGGTCACTGACACCTGATACGCGCCGAGTACGCAAATATCCAAATGTCCGCCACGCATCATGGCAAACGAGTCCCCGTGATGGAAAAAGCTGCCGCCCGGTAGCAGGGTCACTGGCTGCTTGCCCGCGTTAATCAGGTCGGGATCAATATCCTGTTCTTCGGGAGTTGGGCCCATGCCCAAAATACCATTTTCGCTGTGCAGCAGAATTTCTTTGTCAGCGGGCAGGTAGTTAGCAATCAGCGTCGGCTGGCCAATGCCCAGGTTTACGCAGGCGCCATCGGGAATGTCTTGCGCGATACGCTGCGCCAGTTGATGGTGAGAAAGTGTCATCTGAAGCTCCTTAAGCTGACAAGCGAACAGGCTGTGGTGCGATGGGAATGACGCGTTTCACAAAAATTCCCGGCGTGATAATGGCTTCGGGATCCAGCTCGCCGAGGTTCACAATACGGTCAACCTGAGCCAGCGTGCAGCGGCTGGCGGCGGCCATAATCGGCCCAAAATTTCTGCCGGTTTTGTTAAACGTCAAATTGCCCCATCGATCGCCAAGCGCGGCTTTGATCAAGGAAAAATCGGCTTTTAAGGCTGTTTCCAGCACATAGTTTTCGCCGTCGAATTCGCGGGTTTCTTTGCCTTCTGCAAGCTGAGTGCCGTAAGCGGTCGGAGTATAAACGGCTGCTATTCCTGAGCCTCCGGCCTGAATACGCGCAACCAGATTCCCCTGCGGCACCAGTTCCAGCTCAATTTTTTTCTGACGATAAAGCTCGTCAAACACCCAAGAGTCACTCTGGCGAGGGAATGAACAGATTATCTTGCTGGCACAGCCTGCTTTGAGCAGCGCCGCCAGACCATAATCGCCATTTCCGGCATTGTTGCTAATCAGCGTCAGATTTTTAGGTTTACGACGAATAAGGGCATCCAGAAGTTCGGTGGGTTGGCCTGCGGGACCAAAACCGCCAATCATCAGTATTGCGCCGTCATGAATGTCCGCGACGGCTTCATCTGCGGAATCGAGCACTTTGTTAATCATCGACGTATTTATCCTCTCATTCGGTATGTGTATCTAACTTAGGAGACTCAATCGTCAGCAACAAGTGCGAATATCATTACTTTGTGCGATTATCGGAACAATCGTTAATGAGGTGTTAAAATTGTGAGGTGTGTCGAAAAGTCGTGTGTTTAATCGCCATGCTCATGAGGCACATTTCGCTAAAATTATTAAAAATTAAGGAGTTATCGATGAAGGAAGAGCATCAGGTTCGTCAGATAGAGCTGCAAAGGGTGCAAGAAATCAGCGAGTTAGCCAACGATCAATACAAAGGCGATCCTAATTTCATGGCGTCTCTGGCGCGTGGGCTGGTGGTGTTACAGGCGTTTAGCCCGGAGTTTTACGCGATGTCGGTGCCACAGTTGAGCCAGAAAACCGGGCTACATCGCGCCGTGGTTCGCCGTTGTCTGTATACGCTGAGCGCCCTTGGATTTGTCTACTCCCCGGACAATCGGCATTATCATTTGCTGCCGCGGGTACTGACTATCGGCCATGCTTATTTAAACTCTTCCGAACTTGCCCGTCAGGCACAGAACGCGCTGGATTATCTAAGTAAACAGCTCGGCGAATCCTGCTCGGTTGCCACGCTCGACGGCGATAACATTTTGTATATTGCCCGCGCATCGATGAAACGTATTATGAAAATTGACCTGGGCCGTGGCAGCCGTTTACCGGCCTATGCCACGTCAATGGGGATGGTACTGCTCAGCGAACTGAGTGAAGAAGAGCTAAGCGGCTATTTTTCGCGAGTTAAACTGGAAGCATTAACAGAATTCACTATTACCGATGAGCAACAGTTAAGAAAAATGCTGATCAAAGTTAAGGCACAGGGCTATGCCATTAACGATCAGCAGCTGGAAATTGGATTACGGTCGATGGCGGTACCGATGTATTCCCGCAGGGGAGGCGTTATTGCGGCAATGAATGTCGGCACGCACGCCTCGCATCTCAGCAGCAGCGATTTGCAGGAAAACTTTCTCCCAAAATTACAGCGAGCGGCAATGGAGCTGGCATTGCTGCTTTAGTCTCTTTTTTTCAATGAGATAAATATGCACCTGACCGTCAGTACATTTTGAAACACACTCTGGGTGACTAAACACACCTTCAGCACGCTCTCATGGCATGATTAGGGCGTTTATCGGTTATATGACCAGGATCGTTTTTAGACCGATTTGTTTGAGCTTCAAAGAGTTAACGCTAAACTTAGACTAACGAAAAGAGAGAGTGAGAAATATCGTGGATGTCATCAAGGGTGAAGAGCTACAAGTTGCAGACGCCGTCTATGCCTATCAGCTGGACGGAAAAGGTGGTGTAAGCGTAATCGAAGAAGATAGCGTAGCCAGCACCGAAAACCCGTGCTGGCTGCATCTCGATTATTCATTACCTAATAGTGAAAAATGGATTAATAGCACACCGCTGCTGCCAGACAATGTTCGCGAGGCGCTGGCCGGGGAAAGTATTCGTCCAAAAGTACTGCGGATGGGTGATGGAACCTTAATTACTTTACGCAGCATTAACCTCAATGCCAACGCGCGCCCAGACCAGTTGGTGACCATTCGTGTTTATCTGACTGACAAAATGATCATTTCAACGAGGCATCGTAAGGTGTTCTCAATGAATGAGATTATCAACGATATGCAGCACGGCAGCGGTCCGACCGACACGGGCAGCTGGCTGGTTGAAATGTGTGATGGGCTGACCGATCACACCAGCGATTTCATCGAAGACCTGCATGACAAAATCATCGATTTTGAAGATGCATTAATGGATCAGCAATTGCCCGAACGTGGACAAATGGCATTGCTGCGCAAGCAGCTGATTGTGCTGCGCCGTTACATGTCGCCGCAGCGTGACGTCTTTGCTCGCCTGGCGAGTGAACGTTTGCCGTGGATGACCGACGATGAGCGTCGTCGCATGCAGGAAATCTCTGATCGACTGGGCCGCGGTCTCGACGATCTGGATGCCAGCATTGCACGCACGGCGGTGCTTTCCGACGAGATCAGTTCTCTGATGGCCGACGCCTTGAACCGCCGCACCTACACGATGTCGCTGCTGGCGATGGTGTTCTTGCCCACGACGTTTTTGACGGGCCTGTTCGGGGTCAACCTCGGGGGAATTCCGGGGTCTGCCAATCACTGGAGCTTTGGCATTTTCTGCGCCTTGCTGGTAGTGATGGTCGGTGGCGTTGCGCTGTGGATGAAGCGCAGCAAATGGCTATAGTTCTGTTTTAACAGCATAAAAAAAAGCCGGTCATTGACCGGCATTATGTGAATCAATCGCTATGCAATAATTCTAAATTATTAAATAAGACAATATGGAGCACAACGCCCATCGCTTGACGTTGCATTCACCTGCGATATAGATATTGCCTCTCATAGCAGATATAGATATTGATTTAGAACAAGTTTTCGCCAAAAACTCAATTTTCTTGATTTTATGTCCTTTGCTTCGAAGCAAAACCCCCCTCAACACTGCAACTTACCGACATCGGTATTGTTATTGAGAGCCTGCCGGAATCACTCCTGATTAGAAAAATACTCTTTTATTGCATGATAATGTTCTGACATATTCCCAAGCCGCATCAATTCCCTGCTGTTCTGATCCAATTAATTCAATGTAACAAGTTCGGCGTGGCAGATTATGCAGCTATCACGCATTTACCTGGTAAACAGAATCCTTCTATCAATAAAGATATCTAGACATCTAAACGTG
>CAWUIY010000285.1:0-6102 GCA_963922555.1 uncultured Serratia sp.
TTTCGACTGGACGAAGGGACCGCGGAGCGGCGCGACCAACGCCACGCGCTGCGGTCACTGAAACGAACTCATCGGCTGGTAAAAGGCGTGCAGACGACACCAAAAGGGCGCGGAGATGCAAGAGGGCTCGCCCTGGAGACCTCTTGCCCGGTTCCGGCACTGCCGGTTAAATGCCCATTGCATTTAGTGAACCGGAAAAACTCCTCGGTGCTTAATGCCTTTAAATTTGACCTTAAGCCCCGACCATAATCCATTTAAGAACCCAAAACTTTACAGTTTTCAAATCCCTTCATGAACCAATAACTTTCCAGTTTTCAAACCCCATTACGACATTTGGCGATCGTCAACGTATTTGCGTTTGTCCGGCGCTGGCGGGAAATACTGATACAGCCAGGTTTCACTGAGCGCATGATCGTGGGAACGCAGGAACATACGCAGCTGAACCGGATCCACAGAGTCGCTGGTTGGCGTCCAGTCGAACAAAATACGGTAGCCATCGAACGGCTGAACGTAGAGGATCTCAATACTGCTGACCTTGCCGGAAGACACGTTGATTACTGGCTCAATACCTTTATCGGCATAGGCTTTAAGTTCACCGCCAACAAAATCAATCGCGAAACGGCGTGCCCAAACGGTTGGGTAATGCTCACCCGGCGCCCATCCTTCCGGGAAACCGCCCATCCCAGTACGGGTCGCTAACACGCGCGCCATCGGACTACGCACCGGCGGCTCGTTGCTCCAGTAAAGGCGGTAGCTGAAATCGAGAGAATCCCCTGCCTTAATCGGCTTTTCTGGCTGCCAGAAGCACACTATGTTATCCAGCGTTTCCCCGGTAGTCGGGATTTCCATCAGGTTAACCGAGCCTTTACCCCAGTTGCCCTTGGGCTCCACCCACAGGCTAGGACGTTTGTTATACCAGCCGATCACGTCCTGATAATCATTGAAGTCGTGATCCAGCTGAAGCAGGCCAAAGCCTTTCGGATTTTCATCGGCAAAAGCGTTGAACTGTAGCTTTTGCGGATTATTCAACGGACGGCAAATCCATTCGCCATTGCCACGCCACATCGCCAGACGATCGGAGTCATGAATTTGCGGATGAATAGTATCGCAGCGGCCACGCTCGTTGGTGCCGCAGCTAAACATCGTCGTCATCGGAGAAATACCCAGCTGCTTGACGTCTTTACGCGCATGCAAGTGCTTATCAATTTCCATCACCACGCGAGTCGGTTCGCAGTGGATAGTAAATTTATACGCGCCAGTCACGCTTGGGCCGTCCAGCAAGGCGTAAACCACAAAGGTCGTCGAGTCAGCTTTTGGCGTTTCGAACCAGAAAGATACGAAATCAGGGAACTCTTCTGGCTGATTGGTAAAGGTGTCTACCGCCACGCCCCGAGCTGATAAACCATATTGATAGGTATCATCCACTGCGCGGAAATAGCTTGCGCCCAGGAAAGAGACCACGTCACGTTGGGTCAGCTCTGGCGCTTTATTGACTTTAAATCCGGCAAAACCAAGGTTAGATTTGCCTTCGAGCTGTTTGGTATCAACACCCGCATCGTGATAGTTGAACAGATCAGGGCGGAAGTGAATCTCACGCGCCAGATGCTTGTCCCCATCGAGAGAGAACATTTTCACTCGGCGTTTAAAGCCCATGCCTACGTGGAACAGTTCGACGTCCAGCTGGCGATTTGGGATATCGTGCCACAACGAGTGGGCGTGATCGTATTGAATGCTGTTATAAGCCTGTGGCGTAAGGTTCGCCAACGTAGCAGGCAAAGGCTCAGGCGCACCGCCGTAAGGCTGTTTCGCCAATGATGCAGCCATTTTTTGCAAAGTGGAGAAGTCGAAGGAGGTCGCACCGCCATCGGCTACACTCCCCTGCGCAGCCTCGGCCGAACCGGTGAACAGTGATGCCATGCCAGGCACACCACAATAGGCGGCAAACGCCATTGAAGCTTTAATAAATGCTCTACGTTCCATGCCGGAAAGGTTTCCTTTGGCTTAGCAAGTGTATGATCCCGACCGCAAACGCACGCACTGTGAGTCACTCGAACAAGGCGGAGCTTTATGCAGTCGAAGTTAAAAATTACGACCACAAGGCTAACTTAAAATTCACATAACGAGTACCACAAATTGAATGCATTCAGCTAAAAAAGTGCTTGCAACACTGCGGCGTTCAGGCGTGTTGCGGCGTTGTATGGCGGGGGCTGCGTGTAAAATCGACGTAAGTAAAAAAGGAGTTAAGAGACGCTGTATTATTGGCCTGTTCCATTGAATTTTAAGAGCATTCTGTTAAGTCATAATGAGGCAATATTCATTCACATCGCGTGATAATCACTCTTATTCGCGCCTTTAGATCCCCCCTTGCTTGCTGCCAACATGAAAATAAGTCGTTTTTACCCGCTGCATAAATAAGCTAGCTTACATTTCAGCCCGGTTGGCGTTCAATCTTAACCTTATCAGGACGTTATTTATGCATCCGCTTTTGCAACATGACCATGAGCATCTTTCCGAGATATTGAAGCAAGCTTGTGAAACCGCGTTAAAGCATTTGAACGCGTTGCCAACACTGCCGGTCTGCGCGCCGTCGGTTAATCAGCAAATAAAACCCGGTGACGATATTTTACCTGACCATGGCATCGGTGCTTATCTGGCCATTGAACAGTTCTGGCAAGATTACTCAGCGGGACTTTCTGCCAGTGCCGGTCCACGTTATTTCGCGTTCGTCACTGGCGGAGCCACTCCGGCCGCGCTGGCCGCTGACTGGCTGGTCAGCGCCATCGACCAGAATACCCAGCTCACTTCTGATTCAGTTTCTTCGGCGATCGAACTGGCAACCATCGACCAACTCAGACAGTTGCTTGGCCTGCCAGCGACCCAGTGCGGCTCGTTCGTCTCGGGTGCAACAATGGCGAACTTTGTGAGCATGGCCATTGCGCGGCAGTGGTTAGGACAACAGCGAGGCGTGGATGTCGCTCAGCAGGGCCTTCACGCAATCGGTCCTATCCGCGTGATCTCGGCAGCGGCTCATTCAAGCAGCGTCAAGGCATTAAGCATGTTAGGTATTGGCCGAGATGCGCTGGTCAATGTTGCTACTCTGCCTGTCAGCGAAGCTATCGATCCCGCAGCGCTTGAACAGGCTTTATTGGCGGCGACCGATTTGCCTACGCTGGTGCTGGCCAGCGCCGGAACCGTGAACACCGTCGCCTTCGATAACCTGCCTGCCCTGCTTAAACTGCGTGAGCGCTTTGGTTTCTGGCTGCATGTCGATGCTGCATTTGGTGGCATCGCAGCCGCTTCTCCCCGCTACGCCCCATTGCTGGCGGGCTGGGAGCAGGCCGATTCGATCACTATAGATGCTCATAAATGGCTGAATGTGCCCTATGACAGCGCCGTGCAGTTCACCCTTGAAAAACATCTTGCTTTACAAGTTCAGGTATTCCAAAACCATTCAGCCTATCTGGAAGCTCCTAGTGTCAGGCCGGACAATTATCTGCATCTGACGCCAGAAAATTCCCGACGTTTTCGGGCGTTACCGGTATGGATGGCGCTGAAAGCCTATGGCCGCAGTGGGATAACAGAAATAGTGGAACGTAACGTTGAACTTGCGGGGAAGCTTGGGCAAAAACTGGAGCAATCGGCTGGATTTACCTTGCTCTCGCCAGTGTTGTTGAATGTCGTGTGCTTTGCGCTGCAAGGGGCTGACAACTCCTTAAGCGAAATCGCCAGGCGTAATCAGTTCCTAAAACGGTTGGATCAGGCAGGGATTGTGCGCTGTACCCCTACCACCTTAAATGATAAGCCTGGTATACGTGCGGCATTGGTTAACTGGATGACGGAAGAAAAAGACATTGACAAAGCTTTTGAGTCGATGAACCAGTGCCTCGCAGATGGCTAAAGGTTAACTTACCCGCCGTGTTAGGTACGCTTAACATGGCGGCAGGTGGACTTAAGATATGTGAATAATTTTTATTAACTAAACTAACAGATAGCCTCAAAACTAAATTTTTAGAAAAATTTTTTGTTTGTTTAAATGATGTTTAAGTTGCTATGTGTATGCAATCGTTAACGTTCATCAAGAATATAGTCCCCCCCGGTATTGTCTCCCTGCGCAAAAGTCCATAAGCTAAATTGATACAACGTCGGTTAACTGGTTTACTAAAAAAAATTCCCTTTGTATTTAGTCCATTTTAAGAGCAAAAAGGATCCACAAGACGGGCTTATATTTCTCCGTCTTAAGACATTCATCCCTCTAACCTTAAAATTAAATATGCAGTACATGGATGTCCGCTAAGGATCCTAACTATGCAGACGATAATCCTGGATTTATGTCGTTTTACCAGTTTGGGTTTAGTTCATTCACTCGATGTGAACTGTGTTAACACTAGAGATATCAGTTATCCCAACGATCTGGATGAACTTAAACTCTGCTGTGATCAACAACGGCCTGGGTTCGTGTTTATTAATGAAACCTGTTTGGCACCGCAGTCTGAAAACTGCAACAAGATACGTAATCTTATTGTCGAACATCCTGAATGTTTGTTTGTGATCTTTATGTCCAGCACCAGGAACCACTTTGAGGAATACGTTTTTGTCCGTAAGAATGTGATTATTACCTCCAAGTCGATCAAAATGGCGTCACTAAACCAGTTGCTTAGCCATCATATTTGTCAGCATAACCTGGCAGGTTCAGCAAGCAGCCTGTTTGATGACTCGCCAGTGGTACTCAGTCGTAGCGAATCCAACATGCTCAAAATGTGGATGTCAGGGGAAGGCACCATTCAGATCTCTGATAAATTGCGAATCAAGGTAAAAACCGTCTCGTCTTACAAAGGCAGCATCAAACGGAAAATTAAAACGCAGAATAAACACATCATTTATCACGTTGTACGATTGAGCGATTCATTAACTGAGGGGATTTATGTTAGCTGAGGGTTTTCAAATAGCTCCCACTGTAGACACCAGTGGGAGCCTTTAATTAAGGCGCACCACGCTATCACTGAGCCTCTCTCGGCTCGACAAAGGTACCATCCTTGCTTTGTGTCTCATTAAAGAACCAGATGCCCGCCGGATACTCCTCCAACGCCACCAGATACATCACACCTTCGTAAAAAGTCTCAACGGCCAAAACCTTGCCTTCACGGCGCGGCCCACCATCGGTTTTCACCGTAACCAGATCGTCAACCTTCATATTTTTTACTTCCTGATGTGCGTATGCAGCGTCTGCTGAGGGCATGTCGGTATTTTATTCTAGTACACAGGGCGCGCAAAATGACTCGGAGCAAGAAATGGCGAGTAGAGAGGATAAAAATGATGAATTTCAGGCAATAAAAAACCCGCCTTAGCGGGTTTTTGTAATCTACTTTATGCGCTGTAAAACAGCGGATAAGTGAGATTAGATAGCGGTAACGTTAGCCGCTGACGGACCTTTAGCACCGTTCTCGATAGAGAACTGTACGTTCTGGCCTTCAGCCAGGGTCTTGAAACCTTGATCCTGGATTGCAGAGAAGTGTACGAATACATCTTTGCTGCCGTCTGCAGGAGTGATGAAGCCAAAGCCTTTAGACTCGTTGAACCACTTAACTTGACCTTTCATCAAATTTGACATGCGAATTACCTTTTAAATATAAATTTTGCCACCATGGGCATGTTGTAGCCGGATTTCAGTCGTTACTTATGGAGGCACTAAGAAGGAAATTCGTCAGATCAGTGTTATCAAGGATAACGCGTTAAATTTGAACAACTTTACTCAGGATGTCGTGCATAAATAGGTCTGTACCACAGGCCGAGAGCTATTTACTCATGACTGCTCATTAATAGCAACTGTTTTTAACAGTAACTGGAAGCAATTACTATAAATCGTCGAACTAACGAGCATTTAGCCTGATATATCAGCAGTTATGTCTCTGTTTTCAAATAAATTGCTGACAAAATGTTCAGAAAAATGGGAAATTAAAAAACGCCAAATGTGTTTCTCTCCCTTTAAAAGATGAGAAAAACATTCAGCGTCAGGAAGTTGCCGGATAAAAACCTTATTCCATCATCTCAGACACGGCATGGCGCACGTAGGCCGTGATCTGCTCCAGGTCTTCGGCCTTCGCG
>CAWUIY010000286.1:0-6099 GCA_963922555.1 uncultured Serratia sp.
ACAACATAGGGCAATACTCACTAGGTAGACCATCCTGCTTTCAGGGATGGGAAGAAAATAGCTTAACGTCTTTAACTTGTATATATAGTCAAAGAGTATCTTTAGAGGTATAGCTAGACTAACCTCTTGAAAAATCCTGTCTATGATAATGCCACAGCGTGGCATCCAGGTTACAGACTTTTCAACAAGTCAATTTCCCATGAGGGAGTTTAATAAGCACGCTACCGCCATGGCTTGACAGCTACCAGAGCACTTAGGGCTTCTTGCCCGTCAATCGCCGGGCGATTGTTCCGTTTTTGTATTAAAAACCAGCAAATACACTAATTCACTGCTAATTAACGGCTTGGTATGTCATGGGCTAATCCTCTTCAATATGGGCTAGCGCTACGATCCCGGTTGGGCAGTATCATGACAGGCTGAACCGATTAAATGAGCAAGGCCGATCAGAGAGACAATGGCTTGACTGTTAAGAAGAATATAATGAAATCAGTGGCAAATTACATTATTTTTGCCTGCAGTTCAGTAAAAAACTCCTCGCAGTACCTCCTTCCAGACTAGACAAACATCCACAGTCGTCCAGCTAATCAGAGTTAAACAAGTTTTTAGATTTTAAACGATAGGATTAAACCGGATTTTCATATCATGATAAATTTATTGAGAAAATTTCGAGTCAGAGAGAGATGTTGCAGGAAGGGCAGGTTCATTACATAAGTTAAATTTAACTGTAAAATGATGTGAATGTAATGAGGTAGCCAAAAGATTGAGCCATTCTTGCTCTAAAAAGGCAGCTCGGTCTGCTGCCCTACGGGAACTTGCTGCGAACGTGAAAATTTATGGCCTTCGAGGGTCAACAAAAAGGCTTTTGCCTCTAATCCACCGGCAAAACCGGTTAGCGCACCTGAGGCTCCGATCACCCGATGACAAGGAGCAATAATAGAAATAGGATTTCTGCCATTGGCTGCGCCTACCGCCCGAACTGATTTAGGATTTCCCAAAGCCTGCGCTATCTGCCCATAACTGCGTGTTTCCCCGAAAGGTATTTCGAGCAACGCCTGCCACACCTGCTTCTGAAATTCTGTACCCTGAAAATCAAGCGCCAGTTCAAAACGGGTACGCTGTCCTGCAAAATATTCGTTTAGCTGCTTTTCTGCTTCCAGCAGTATCGGGAAGTGATTATTTTCGTTGAGCACACCTAACCTGACACGATTTTCTCTTTCATGTTCCCAAAGGACGGCAGCAAGAGCCGACCCCCGAGCCACCAAAGTCAGCATTCCCACCGGAGAGGGCATCAGCTTGAATGTATATTCCATTTTTGCATCCTTAGAGCAGGCTGGATTCTGCTCTTCAGTGTAAGGAGTAATCAGTCATTGGGAAAGAGGCAGGCAGGAGGTCGCGCGTGGCTACAATTTGGCTTTGTATTGATATCCTATTTTTAATAAACCAAAGCTATTGCGAGCGCCTAATTTTTGCATGACATTTCTTTTATGGGTTTGTACTGTTTTATAACTGACACCCAAATACTCTGATATTTCTATCGGCGTATTATTATTTAATAATAGAGACATTACCCTCAACTCGCTTGAGGTCAAAGACAATTGATTATTATCCGCATTTACAATATCGAGAAGGTTTGGACTGCAGTAATAATCGCCAGAAATGCCCTTATCGATAGCATGCTGGATAGAAATAATGTCATCCTTTTTCGAAATAAGCACACGAGCCTTGCACTTCATTAACTCTTTGATAAGAAAGATGTTGTCTACATCTGTGCAAATTATCAGTGTTACCCGATTCCAGTGATGTGCATTGCGCCGTATAAAGTCTATGCCATCCATTGGAAATAAATTCGTATCGTATATTTCCATAACGATAATATCGAGCATTTCTGCATCGAGCATAGATTGTAACGGTGGGAAACCTTTTAGCGCGCCTCTGATTTTTACATCTTCAGGAATAAGCGTTCTAATGGCCATGCAAGTAAAGGAATGAGGTTCCATTAAGACCAAGTTTTTCATAGTTCCCTTAAATATAAAGAGTCATCCTAACGGCACTTAAAAATATAATTTTAGGAGCACATCATGAATAGGCTTAATTTGATTAATTTAAATTAAAATTCAAAAAACCGAAAAAATCACTTATAGCCATTTTTTATATCGAAAACCATCCTTTCTCAGGAATTTCCCTCTAACATCAGAGACGTCAGTACTCAGTTTTCGGTCTATTTTAATCAAAAATCACCACCAACATCACTATCAACCAATTAGGATTTTTCTTAGTAACTCATCAAAAGTGAAAAACTAGTGAAAAAAAGCTTATGGTTCACAGATAAAAGATAGTCAAAAACTGGAGTTTTGTGAGGAGTGAGAGGTTTTTACATTAGATTTTCTACAGTTTTAATAACTAAGAGCACCTATGCTGCCCCACGATAAAAGACCTCTAGCCATAGACCCCAACCTGTAAACATGACGACTTAAGGGTTAGCAGGTTAAATTTTCGTTAAAAAAGCATAACGCCCATTTTTTAATAACTTTTAGACGATTTCTACAGGTTAATATTCCAGATTGTTTTTTGCACAATTCGAAGGGTGGATGCTAGAATGTGACCTAAATCACACTTTGACACCATTTAACGTTTCCAAACTTCTACCATTACCTATTTAAGTTCATGGGCTAGCCATGAAATTATGCCGTTTAGTAAGCGTAAAAGATTGATTGCACTGAGGAACAGACCCGATGAATACCCTGACTACTGGATTCATGATGATGCGTTGGGAATTATTAAGCGCCATTATGATGTTTTTCGCCAGCCAACTGCACGTGGTTTGCCGACAAACCAGTAAGAATACCCTGGCATTCGTATGCAGCGGCTTAGGCCTGTCCATGACCTGCTGGTTTGTGATGGGATTAATGGGTATGACCTTCAGCATTGAGGCATTGACTCATTTTTGGCTGGCATCGAAAGACGTATTTATTGATGTGATGAGCAAAACGCCAACCAATTGGCCAATGCCATAAAAACAAATTTCAGTTTATTCACCTCTCAATGCCCCGACACGGTATCGAAAATATCCTCTAAATGTTCGATACCGTGAGGAATGAGTTGTATTTCTAATATATCAATTGCCAATCCCCCCGCTCCCTATTAAATTCTTTTTCTAATTAACATAAATAACCTTTCTACGTTTGCCTGCTATCTTTGGATACTTTTGCTGGCAGGTGGGTGTTTAGGATAAATAAATTTAATGAAAAAGCATTTTCTAGTCAGTGCAACTTTTTTGATGTTTAGCTCAGCGCTTTATGCTCAGAATATTTCAGATCCGGCCCCAACCACCAACATTCCCCAACGTCAGGTTAAACAAAGAGATATCTTTATTAATAACCTGATGAAAAAGATGACGCTGGATGACAAAATCGGCCAGCTCAATCTTGTCAGCGTAGGGCCAGACAATCCTAAAGAAAAAATCATGGCCGACATCCGTGCCGATAAAGTCGGCGGAGTGTTCAATACGGTAACTAAACCGGATATCCGCGCGATGCAGGATCAGGTGCAATATAGCCGCCTGAAGATCCCGCCGTTTTATGCCTATGACGTGGTTCACGGTCAACGCACCCAGTTTCCTATCAGTCTCGGATTAGCGGCAAGCTGGGATAGCAAAGCCGTAGCCCTTAGCGCCCGGGTCTCTGCCGAAGAAACCGCCGCCGACGGCCTTAATATGACATTTTCTCCAATGGTAGACATCACCCGCGATCCGCGCTGGGGCAGAGTCTCGGAAGGCTTTGGAGAAGATACCTACCTGACCTCGCGTATGGCCGAGATCATGGTAAAAGGTTATCAGGGCAGTGACCCATCTGGCCCCGAAAACATAATGGCTAATGTAAAACATTATGCCCTCTATGGCGCTGTTGAAGCGGGGCGCGAATACAACACCGTCGACATGAGTCTGTCGAGGATGTTTAACGACTACATGCCTCCTTATAAAGCCGCGATCGATGCCGGCGCTGGCGGTGTTATGGTGGCCCTGAACTCCGTCAACGGCGTCCCTGCGACCTCGAATGCCTGGTTACTGAAAGATATTCTGCGTGACCAATGGAAATTTCATGGTCTAACCGTAAGCGATCACGGCGCAATTGGTGGTTTAGTCAAGCACGGCGTCGCTGAGAACGATCGCCAGGCTGCCGCTATGGCTTTAAAAGCCGGGGTTGATATGGATATGGCCGACAACATGTACGGCAAATATCTGAAAGGATTACTCAAAGACGGGCTGGTTTCTCAACAGGATATCGACCGGGCGGTGCGGGATGTATTGACCGCCAAGTGGGACATGGGTCTGTTCGCCGATGCCTATCGTCATCTCGGCCCGGCTTCTACAGACCCAGCTGATACCAACGCAGAGAGCCGTCTGCATCGCAACGAAGCGCGCGAAGTTGCCCGTGCCACTCTCGTGTTATTGAAAAACGAAAACCATATTCTGCCGCTGCAGAAAAAAGGCACCATTGCGCTGATTGGTCCGCTAGCAGACAGTCCGCGCGATATGATGGGCAGCTGGTCTGCGGCTGGCGTGGCAAAACAGTCGGTCACCCTGCTCAAAGGTATGCAGGACGCCCTGGGAAATAAAGCGACTCTGCTCTATGCCCGTGGCTCCAATATTACTAATGATAAAGCGATTTATGATTTCCTGAACTCCTATGACAAGGCGGTCACCAACGATCCGCGCACGCCACAGCAGATGATTGACGAAGCGGTGAAAACGGCGGATAAGGCCGATGTTATCGTGGCGGTCGTTGGAGAATCACAGGGAATGTCCAGCGAAGCCTCAAGCCGCACTAATATAGATATCCCACCAGCTCAGCAGGCCTTGATCAAGGCGCTAAAAGAGACAGGCAAACCGCTGGTGCTGGTTCTGATGAATGGCCGCCCCCTGGCCCTGAGCTGGGAAAATGATATCTCTAACGCCATGCTGGAAACCTGGTACAGCGGCACGGAAGGCGGGCACGCCATTGCTGACGTGCTGTTTGGTGATTACAACCCTTCGGGCAAGCTGCCGATGACTTTCCCGCGCGATGTTGGGCAGGTTCCTATCTATAACAGCGAGCTGAACACGGGTCGTCCGTTTAATCCGCAAAAACCGGATAAGTATACTTCGCGTTATTTTGATACCCCTTATGGTCCGCTATTCCCGTTCGGATATGGTCTGAGTTATACCGATTTCTCAGTTTCAGATGTCAGCCTGTCTTCCACAAAACTGGCCCATACTGGCGATATCCGCGCCAGCGTAAGGGTGAAAAATACCGGAAAAGTGGCGGGCGCCACGGTGGTTCAGCTTTATACCCAGGATGTTACCGCCTCCATCAGCCGCCCGGTTAAAGAGTTGAAAGGTTTCGAGAAAGTCTTCCTGCAACCGGGAGAAGAAAAGCAGGTGACCTTCACACTTCGTGAGAAGGATCTGCGCTTCTTCGACAATCAGCTAAAATGGGCATCCGAGCCAGGAAAATTCAATGTTTTCATTGGGCTGGATTCGGTTAATGTTAAAAAAAGCAGTTTCCTGCTGCTGTAATTGCCGTTCGCCTCTCATGTCATCGCGCCTGAGAGGCCCCTGCAAATAATAATTTATGATAGCTGTCACATTCGCAGCGGCCCGTATTTGAAAGCCGCTGCGATGGCGATAGAGTTAACTTCATCTCATCCGACCACTTGATATGCTGTGATGCTTATCAGGTCTGCGGAAATCCTTGATGGAGTGCGTAATGAATAAACAGCCCGTCCCCTATCCGCATCTATTGGCCCCTCTGGACCTGGGTTTTACCCAACTCAAAAATCGGGTACTAATGGGGTCAATGCATACCGGACTGGAGGAGCGAGAATATGGCCCGCAGCGGTTAGCCGCGTTTTATGCAGAGCGCGCCGCCGCCGGTGTCGGACTTATCGTGACCGGCGGGATTGCGCCCAATGAACAAGGCGTGGTGTATCAGGGAGGTTCCGTATTTAATCATCCGGCGCAGATTGCTCATCATCTGATAGTCACCGAGGCGGTACATAACGCAGGCGGCAAAATTGCGCTACAAATTCTGCATGCCGGACGTTACAGCTATCAGCCCGATC